>NZ_LDJO01000035.1 GCF_001431595.1 Stenotrophomonas acidaminiphila | reverse complement strand
TAGCCTTACCCACTGCATTCCGTCGGCAGCGTCAGATGGTTATAAGAGACAGATCCAGAAGTACCGCGGGCGCGCCCTGCTGGTGGCCACCGGCAGCTGCGCGATCAACTGCCGCTATTGTTTCCGCCGCCATTTCGACTATGCCGGGGAAAACGCCGCCCGCGGCGCCTGGGAAGAGGCGCTGGCGGCCATTGCCGCCGACCCGTCGATCGACGAGGTGATCCTGTCCGGCGGCGACCCGCTGGCGCTGGCCACCGCCAAGCTGGCGGAGCTGACCACGGCGCTGGCCGCGATCCCCCACGTGCGCCGCCTGCGCATCCACAGCCGGCTGCCGGTGGTACTGCCCGAACGCGTGGACGACGAACTCGTGCACTGGCTGGCCGGCCTGCCCTGGCCGCTGGCCTTCGTGATCCATGCCAACCACGCCAACGAGTTCGACGCCAGCGTCGATGCCGCGCTGGCGCGCCTGCGCGGCGCCGGTGCGCAGCTGCTCAACCAGGCGGTGCTGCTGCGCGGGGTCAACGACGACATCGACGTACTGGCCGCGCTGAGCGAGCGCAGCTTCGCCGCCGGCGTGCTGCCCTACTACCTGCACCAGCTGGACCGGGTGCAGGGCGTGGCCCATTTCGAGGTCGACGACGCGCGCGCGCTGGAACTGCACGCCGCGCTGCGGGCACGCCTGTCCGGCTACCTGGTACCGAAACTGGTGCGCGAGATCGCCGGCGACACCGGCAAGCGCCCGCTCTGACCTGCGCGCGGTGGCGCACCGGCGGCCGTGCGCCGGTGGCGGCCTTCAGGCCGGGTTCGGCGCGGCGTCCAGCAGCCGCACCAGATCGTCCGAATCCAGCGGGCGTGCCAGCCAGTAGCCCTGCACCAGGTCGCACCCGCGCTCGTTGAGCAGGTCGAACTGGGCCTGGTGCTCGATGCCCTCGGCGACCACGGTGATCCCCAGCGCATGGGCCATCGCGATGATCGCGCTGGTCAGGGCCAGGTCGTCCGGGTCGCGCTGCAGGTCGGCCACGAAGCTCTTGTCGATCTTGACCCCGTCCACCGGCACCTGGCGCAGGTGGCTCAGCCCGGAGAAGCCGGTGCCGAAGTCGTCCAGCCAGACCTTGACCCCGGTGCGATGCAGCTTCTCCAGCAGCGAGGCGGCCAGCATCTCGTCGCCGATCACCGCCGTCTCGGTCAGTTCCAGGTGCAGGCGCGAGGCGGCCAGCCCGGAGACATGCAGGCACTGCTCCACCGCCGCTGCCAGGTCGCCGCTGCGCAGTTGCCGCGGCGACACGTTGACCGAAACGAACAGCTCCTCCCCGGCTCCGTTGCACGGCCACTGCCGCGCCCGCAGGCAGGCCGCATGCAGTACCTTCGGGCCCAGGGTCTGGATCAACCCGCTCTGTTCGGCGATGTCGATGAACATCGACGGCGGGATCGCGCCCAGCACCGGGTGCTGCCAGCGCAGCAGCGCCTCGACGCCGATCAGCATGCGGTCGAGGGTGCGGAAGATCGGCTGGTAGACCAGGTGCAGCTCGCCGCGCTCCCAGGCGCCGCGCAGTTCCTGTTCGAGGTGCAGGCGCCGCTCGACCGCATGGTCCAGCGCGCGGCTGTAGTAGCGGAAGCAGCTCTTGCCGGCCAGCTTGGCCTGGTACATGGCGATGTCGCCGTTCTTGAGCAGCCCGGTGGCGTCGGTGGCATCCTCCGGGAACAGGGTGATGCCGATGGAGCTGCCCAGGAAGATTTCGCGCTCCTGCACCTGCAGCGGCGACCCGAGGTCGGCCACCAGGCGCTTGGCCAGGGCGGTGGCCATGTTCTCCACGCGGCCCGCGTCGTTGCCGATCAGGATCACGAATTCGTCGCCGCCGAAGCGGGCCAGCAGGGCGTCGTCGCCACCATCCTGCCCCACCGCCGCGGCGATGCGCTGGGCGAACTGCAGCAGCGCGTCGTCGCCGGCCTCGTGGCCGAGGGTGTCATTGACCCGCTTGAACTCGTCGATGTCGATGAACAGCAGCGCCAGCCCCTGGCCGGAGGCGCGGGCACCAAGCAGGCGGTGGTCCAGCGCCTCGCGGAACGCCAGTCGGTTGGTCAGGCCGGTGAGCGAGTCGGTGTAGGCCATCTGCCGCACTTCGCGGTCGTGGCGGGCGATGCTCTGGCCCATCCGCCCGAACGTGCGCAGCAGCTCGCCGATCTCGTCGCCACGGCGGGTGTCCTGCTGCTCGACCTGGTAGTCGCCGGCCTCGATGCGGCGCGCGGTCGCGCCAAGCCAGCGGACCGGCTGCACCAGGGTGCGCTGCACGTACAGCGCCACCAGGCACGCCAGCCCGACCAGCGCCACCATCATCAATATCACCCAGGCCAGCTGGCGGCGGTTGGCCAGCCCCATGCGCTGCTCCAGCGCGGCCTTGGCCTCGGCCTCCTGGGCGCGTACCGGTGCCAGGTCCATGCCCAGCCGCAGCCCGCCGATGCGCTGCTCGCCGATGCGCAGCGGAAGGTCCACCTCCAGCACCATCGGCGACTCCTGCATCCGCAGCTGCTCGGCGTTGATCGCGCCCTGCGCCAGCGGGTCCTGCATCTGCCGGCCGTAGCCGGCGACCTCGACCGAGCCGTCGTGGATCAGCCGGCCCTCGGCGTCGTGCACCAGCACGTAGCTGACCGACTTCTGGCTGGCGGTGCTGCGCACCAGCGCGCCGATCGCGTCCAGGTCGGAGAAGTACAGCGGGTTGACCAGCGCGTCGGCCAGCGACGTCGCCAGCGACGTCCCCTGCTCGCGCACGCTGTCGTCGAACACCTGGCTGACCACGCTGCTGCTGGCCTGCAGCAGTTCGCGCTGGGCCGCCGCCTGCCGCGCCAGCAGCACCGCGACGATCGCGATCACCACCAGCACCGCGCCGGCGGCCACGCACAGGAAGCGGGCCTGCAGCCCGAAGCGCGGCCGTTTCATTCGACCTCCATGCGCACCCGGGCCAGGCCGGCGCGCAGCCGGTCGAGCGCGCGCTGGCTGGCCGGGTCCAGGCGATGGAACGCCGAGGTACCGAAGAACTTGCGCAGCGCCGGGCCGGCCGTCGGGTCGTTGCTGGCTTCCAGCAGCACCTCCTGCAGCCGCCTGCGCACCGCCGGATCCATGCCCGGCCGCACCATTTCCACCGCGCGCGGCACGTCTTCGGTCTCGTAGAGCACGCGCATGTCGCGCCGGAACACCGCCGGCACCCGGCGCTCGTCGAGCCAGTCGATACTGCTGACCACGCCGGCGTCGACCACGCGCTTGTGCACGAAGGTCGAGATGTTCAGCTCCGAGCGCGCGAACACATAGCCCACGGTGTCGGCGGTGGGCGTGTCCTGCGGGGTCAGCAGGATTTCCGGGCGCACCCCATGGGCCAGCAGTTCCATCACCGGCACCAGGTAGGAGCTGGTGGACCAGACGCTCTGCATCGCCAGCGAGCGCCCCTTCAGCTCCTCCAGTGTGTTGATCGGGCTGTCGCGGCGGACGAAGAACACACTATGGTAGGCCGCCACACCCCCGCGCTCGGTCAGCAGCAGCGGCTCGGCGCCGCTGCGCTGGCGCAGCGCCATGGCGGTACCGGCCGTCTCCGTCACCCAGTCCACCCGCCCCCGCCGCAGGTAGCTGGCCATCTGCTGCATGTCCTTGGCCATCAGGATGCGGCCTTCGACGATCCCCACGTCGCGCATCCTTGGAATCACGTAGTCCAGCAGCGGCTTGAGTTGTTCGTAGTGCGACTTCGGATCGTCGCTCAGACGCCCCAGCACCAGTACCGAACGCTCGGCTGCCGCCGCCACGGCGGGCAACGCCACGGACAGCACCAGCACGGCCCCCCAGAGCCATCTTGAAACACGCAAACCGGCGCTCCCCCAAGAGTGTCCGCACAGACTATCCGAAAAAAACCCGAATGACGGATGTCTCAGTTCTGCCGTTCGTTCGCCAGCCTGGCCATGCGCTGGGCGTCGGACAATATGCCGCGCAGCAGGCGCACCTCCTGCTCGGACAGGTCGGCCTTCATGAACAGGCGGCGGAGCTTGCGCATGGCCGATTCCGGGGCGCGGCCCTTGTGGAAATCGATCTGGTCCAGGGTGTCGCCGAACTGCCCGAACAGCCCTTCCAGCTGCGCGTGGCTGGCCGGCGCCTCGCCATACCCCGGCTCCGGTGGCGGCGCGGCCTGCCCTTCCAGCTGCGCCATGCGCACCTCGTAGGCCAGCACCTGGACCGCCGCGGCCAGGTTCAAGGAACTGAACTCCGGATCCGAAGGAATGTGCACCGCGGCATGGCACAGCTGCAGCTCGTCGTTGCTCAGGCCGGTGCGCTCGCGGCCGAACACGAAGGCCACCTCCGCCGGCTCGGCCGCCCGCGCCACCGCACGCTGGCCGGCCACCTCCGGCAGCAGCTCCTCCAGCTGGACCCGGCGCGCACGCGCGGTGCAGCCCAGTACCAGCCGGCAATCGGCCACCGCCTCGGCCAGGGTGGCGAACACCGGGGCATCGCCCAGCACGTCCTCGGCACCCGCCGAGCGGCGGAAGGCGACCTCGTCCAGCGGCTGCTCCGGGGCCACCAGCACCAGCCTCGACAGCCCCATGGTCTTCATCGCCCGCGCCGCCGCGCCGATGTTGCCGGGATGCTGGGTACCGACGAGGACGAAACGGATGCGGGTGGAAGCGGACATGGCGAAAAAAGTCAGGAGCGGGACAGCCGCAGATGGTAAACTGCGCGGCCGGCCCGTGCGCCGGGACCGCTCTTTTCCTCCGCCAGTCCGACCCATTCGCCTTCACGGGAGCCCTTCGCCATGCAGAAACCCGCCGTCACCGTCATGGTCAAGGCCGCACGCCTCGCCGGCAACGTCCTGTTGCGCAACATCAACAAGCTCGAAGCGCTGAACGTGGTGCAGAAGGGCCGGATGGACTATGCCAGCGAAGTCGATGGCGACGCCGAGAAGGTGATCGTCAAGGAACTCAAGCGCGCCTACCCGGACTACGGCATCTACGGCGAGGAAGGCGGCCTGCAGGGCAACGGCCGGCAGATGTGGGTCATCGATCCCCTGGACGGCACCAGCAACTACCTGCGAGGCTTCCCGCACTACTGCGTGTCGATCGCCCTGGTCGAGAATGGCGAACCCACCGACGCGGTGATCTTCGACCCGCTGCGCAACGAACTGTTCACCGCCTCCAAGGGCGCCGGCGCGGTGCTCAACGACCGCCGCATCCGCGTGGCCGAGCGCAAGGACCTGGAAGGCACGATGATCCACACCGGCTTCGCCCCGCGCGAGCGCGCCCGTGCCGGCAGCCAGCTCAAGACCGTGGATACCCTGCTGGTGCAGGCCGAGGACATCCGCCGTACCGGTTCGGCGGCGCTGGACCTGGCCTACGTGGCCTGCGGCCGCGCCGATGCCTACTTCGAGGCCGGGGTGAAGGCATGGGACATCGCCGCCGGCGTGCTGCTGGTGCGCGAGGCCGGCGGCAAGGTCTGCAATTACCGTGGCGCCACCCTGGCGCGCATGGACGACAAGGGACCGGAGACCCAGCAGGTAGTGGCCGGCAACCTGAAGGTGTGCGAGGCGCTGCAGAAGGTGATCGTCAACACCGGCCACGCCGCCGAGTTCGATCCGAAGTTCTGATCCGGCCTTTCCCGCGATCCTGGACGGCGCCCGCGAGGGCGCCGTTTCTGTTTCTGGCATGACGTCCGTTGCGGGAGCCGCGAACCGGCGGCCCGCGGCTGCTCCCCCATTCAATGTCACCAGATGAAGGCCTTGGCCTTGGCCTTGGCCTTGGCCTTGGCCTTGGCCTTGGCCTTGGCCTTGGCCTTGGTCTTGGTCTTGGTCTTGGCCTTGGCTTTGGCTTTGGCTTTGGCTGTTGCTGTTGCTGGTGCTGTTGCTTTTGACTTCCGGCTCCCCTTCCGCAGCGACGGAGCCGGTGGGAACAACCCGAAGGGCGGCGCGCATGGACGCGCGTCGTTTTTCGACGAGACATGGATGTCTCGTCGAAAAATCCCGCCGGCGGAGTGGACCCAGCCCGCTGCGCGGGCTGGGCGCGGAGGCAGGGGCGTGTTTCTCTTGGTTACTTCTCTTTGCACGAACAAAGAGAAGTAACTCGCTCCTGCGAAGCAGGGGCGAAAGCTCTGCTTTCAATCTTCCGCTTTCATGCTTGGCCTCTGGCTTGGCCCTTTGACTATCGCGTTGGTACAGACGTCCAGGGAAAGCCAGAGCAAGGGCGGGAACAGGATCAAAGGCTTTCGCTCCCCTTCGGGGCGCGAGCCACCTTTCTTTGCTCGTGCAAAGAAACGTGGCCCAAAGAAAGCACGCCTTGCCTACGCGCCCGACGCGCTGCGCGCGTCGGGTCCACTCCGCCGCCGGGATTTTTCTACGCGACATCCCTGTCGCGTAGAAAAACGGCGTGCGTCCCTGCACGCCGCCCTTCGGGTTATTCCCGTCGGCTCCGTCGCTGCGGAAGGGGATGCATAGTCAAAAGCGCAGGAGCCAAGGCACAAGCAAGAGCAAGAGCAAGAGCGAGAGCGAGAGCGAGAGCGGAAACGCTGCTCCAATGAAAAACGCCCGGCATCTGCCGGGCGTCCTTGGGGTACCGCGGGTTGTCGAACCGGTTACGCCACCGTCGAAGAACGCAGCGCGGCGATGCGCTCCTCCAGCGGCGGATGGCTCAGGAACAGCTTCTTGGCGGTCGCGCCGGCGATGCCGAACGCCGCGATCTGCGTCGGCAGCGTGCTCTGCCCGTGGTTGAGCTTGAGCCGCTCCAGCGCGGCGATCATCTTCTGGCGGCCGGCCAGGCTGGCGCCACCGGCATCGGCGCGGAACTCGCGGCGACGCGAGAACCACATCGCGATCATCGTCGCGAACAAGCCGAACACCATCTCCAGCACGAACACGATGATGTAGTAGGCAAAGCCGCGGCCACTGTCGCGGTTGCCCGACAGCGCGCTGTCGATGATGCCGCCGACCACGCGCGCCAGCACGATCACGAAGGTGTTGAGCACGCCCTGCAGCAGCGCCATGGTGATCATGTCACCGTTGGCGACGTGCGAGATCTCGTGGCCCAGCACCGCCTCGGCCTCTTCCTCGCTCATGTTGTGCAGCAGGCCGGTGGACACCGCCACCAGCGCGTTGTTGCGGTTGGCGCCGGTGGCGAAGGCATTGATCTCGGGGCCGTCGTACACCGCCACTTCCGGCATGCCGATGCCGGCCGCCTTGGCCTGGCGCGCCACGGTGTCCAGCAGCCAGCGCTCGGTCGGGTTGCGCGGCTCGGTGATCACCACCGCGCCGGTGCCACGCTTGGCCATGAACTTGGACAGGAGCAGGGAAATGATGGAGCCGCCGAAGCCGAAGATCGCGGCCATGACCAGCAGGCCGCTCATCTGCGACGGGTTGACGCCCAGCACCGACATCACGATGCCGGCCAGGATCAGCACGGCAAGGTTGGTCAACAGGAACAGGCCGATACGGGTAAACATGCGGAAGGGTCCGGTAGGGGTTGGATGAACACGCTAAATCTGCGGTGCGGACAGGTTGAATTCAAGCGCGATTCTGACCGACGATTCAGCTTCGCTGCCTTCCACGTCGATGCCTTCCTCCCCCTACCGCGGCCGCTTCGCCCCCTCGCCCACCGGCCCCCTGCACCTGGGGTCGATGCTGGCCGCCTTCGGCAGCTGGCTTCTGGCCCGGCATGCCGGCGGCCGGTGGCTGGTGCGCATCGAGGACGTGGACCCGCCGCGCGAAGTGGCGGGTGCCGCCGCATCGCAGCTGGCAACGCTGGCCGCGTTCGGCCTGCAGCCGGATGAACCGGTGCAGTACCAGAGCCGCCGCCATGGCCTCTACCGCGCCGCCCTCGAACGCCTGCTGGCCGACGGCAGGGCCTTCCCCTGCCATTGCAGCCGCACCGACCTGGCCGGCCAGCACGGCATCCACCGCCACTGCGTCGGCGGTCGCCAGCGGCCGCACCCGGCGATCCGCCTGCGCGTGGCCGACGACACTCATGTCGCCTTCGACGATGGCCTGCAGGGCCACTTCGGGCAGTGGGTGGACCGCGCGGTCGGCGACGTGGTGCTGCTGCGCGCCGACGGTTGCTGGGCCTACCAGCTGGCGGTGGTGGTGGACGATGCCGCGCAGGGCATCAGCGACGTGGTGCGCGGCGCCGACCTGCTCGATTCCACACCGCGGCAGATCCTGCTGCAGCGCGCGCTGGGGCTGCCGCAGCCGCGCTACCTGCACCTGCCGCTGCTGCTCGACGCGCAGGGCGCCAAGCTCTCCAAGTCGCTGGCGGCACGGCCGGTGGACGCCACCGATCCCTTGCCGACGCTGCGCTGGCTGTGGGCCGCGCTCGGCCAGGAAGCCGCCGAACTGGAGGGCATCGACGCGCTGCCGGCGCTGCTGCAGCGCGCGGTGGCCGCCTTCCAGCCGGGCCGGCTGCGCCGCGACGCCATCCCCGCCGCGCGGCCGTTGCCGTGAGGGCGCCCGGTTCACATAGAATCCAGGGTTCCCCAGCGCCTGCGCCTGGAGCGCACACCATGACGACATCCCGTATTGCACTGGTCACCGGCGGCACCGGCGGTATCGGTACCGCGATCTGCCAGCGCCTGGCCGACCAGGGCCATCGTGTCGCCACCAATTTCCGCAATGCCGAAAAGGCCAACCTCTGGCAGCAGCAGATGCGCGCCCGCGGCTACGACATCGCGCTGTTCCCGGGCGACGTGTCCACTCCGGAAGGCGGCCAGCAGCTGGTGCAGGCGGTGGAAGCGGCGGTGGGCCCGGTGGAGATCCTGGTCAACAATGCCGGCATCACCCGCGACACCACGTTCCACCGCATGAGTCCGGAACAGTGGCACGAGGTGATCAACACCAATCTCAATTCGGTGTTCAACGTCACCCGCCCGGTCATCGAGGGCATGCGCCGGCGCGGCTGGGGCCGGGTGATCCAGATCAGCTCGATCAACGGCCTCAAGGGCCAGTACGGCCAGGCCAACTACGCCGCGGCCAAGGCCGGCATGCACGGCTTCACCATCTCCCTGGCGCGCGAGAACGCCGGCTTCGGCATCACCGTCAACACCATTTCGCCCGGCTACGTGGCGACCGACATGGTGATGGCGGTACCCGAGGAAGTGCGCGCCAAGATCATCGCCGACATCCCCACCGGGCGCCTCGGCAAACCGGAGGAGATCGCCTACGCGGTGGCCTTCCTGGTCGCCGAGGAAGCCGCCTGGATCACCGGTTCCAACCTGGACATCAACGGTGGCCACCACATGGGCTGGTAAGCCCCGGCGCCGCCCGCCGCGGCCCGTCGGGCGGCCCATGCTGCGCAGCATGGCATCGATGCTGCACGCCGCCGCCGACACCCTCCCCGGGGCATCCCCCCTGTACTTATGGCGGTTGCAAGGCCTGCTGCACTGCGCCATGCTGCGCCCCTACCGTGAAGGAAGAGTGACTGCTTAATGGCTGCGACCCGCATCATCAAGAAGTATCCCAACCGGCGGCTCTACGACACCGAGATCTCCAGCTACATCACCATCGAGGACGTCCGCCAGCTGATCCTGGATGGCGAGGACTTCGAGGTGCGCGATGCCAAGAGCGGCGAGGACCTGACCCGCTCGGTGCTGCTGCAGATCATCGCCGACAAGGAGCAGGACGGCGAACCGATGCTGTCCACCCAGCTGTTGAGCCAGTTGATCCGCTTCTACGGCGACTCGCTGCAGGGCTTCATGGGCAACTACCTGGAGCGCAGCATGCAGGTGTTCCTGGACCAGCAGCAGCAGTTCCGCCAGCAGATGGGCAACCTGCTCGGGCAGACGCCGTGGGCGATGATGAACCAGCTCACCGAGCGCAACCTGGAGCTGTGGCAGGAATTCCAGCGCAGCATGGGCGCAGGCTTCGGCCGCCCGCCGGCCGCCGGCGGCAAGACACCCGAGCCGCCGCCGGCGCCACCACCGGCCGGCAAGACCCGCGGCAACCGCTGAAAGCACGAAGGCCGACGCAAGCGTCGGCCTTCGCATTTGTGTGGCCGCGACCGCAACCCCGGCCTGGCACCGCGCGCCTCAGTTGCGGCTGCGGGCCGCTGGCGCCGTTGCCGCCGGAGCACGCCGCGCGGGCGAGGTGCAGGCCAAACAGATCCGCTCGACCCTGTAGCCACGCGCGCGCAGCTTCTCGACCACGCCGTCGCTGCCGAGCAGGTGCAACGCGCCGACCACCACCAGGGTCGTGCCCTGCCCGGCCTGCAGGCGCTCCTGCAACGGCACCAGCCAGGCATCGTTGCGCTCGGTGTTGATGCGCCGGTACAGCGCCGGGTAATCGCGCTTCATCTGCGCGGCCATGTCGCGCCACAGGGTCACGTCATCGCCGCGCCGCCAGGCGTCGTGCAGGCGCCGGCTCTGTTCGTCGCCCTTGTCCACCTGCTCCAGCGCCTCGCGCAGCAGTTGCCGCTGCTCGTCGCCGCTCATGCCATCGAGCATCGCGATCTGCGCCGCCGCGCTCTCCAGCCCCTGCGCCGGCTTGCCGGCGGTGGCGGCGCGCGCCATCAGGTGCCGGTCCAGCCCGGCCTGCGCATCCAGCCCCTGCCGCGCCATCTGTCCCAGGCTGATGGTCAGCCCCACGAACCAGGGCTTGAGTCCGGCGAGGCGATCGATCGGCAGCCCGTTGGCGGCGGCGTAATCCTGCAGTCGCCGCCAGGTATCCGCATCCAGTTCGTCCTTGAGCAGGCGGCC
Organism: Stenotrophomonas acidaminiphila; assembly: GCF_001431595.1. Taxonomy (GTDB): domain Bacteria; phylum Pseudomonadota; class Gammaproteobacteria; order Xanthomonadales; family Xanthomonadaceae; genus Stenotrophomonas; species Stenotrophomonas acidaminiphila. Next base: position 17,106 of record NZ_LDJO01000035.1, on the reverse strand, counting down.
ATCGCGGCGCAGTGCGGCCTGCGCCATCTGCGTGGCCAGCGCGGGCGAGTTCATTTCCTCCGGCGCCAGCTCGAACAGCAGTTGGCCCGAAGCGTCGAAGGCCGCGTCCACGTCCGCCGACAGCGGGTAATCATCGGCCCTGAGCAGGTGAAACGAACCCAGCAGGTAGAGCTCGGCGCCCTTGGGCCCGCTCGCCTTCCACAGCAGCGGCACCGGCGGCGCCTTGGCCGGAGTAGCGGCCGCCGGCACCTGCCGCGCCAGCAACGGCGCCGGCGTGCCCAGCAGCATCACCGATCCCAGCAGCAGCGCCGCGGCGCGGATCATCCATTTCATGTCGCGTCTTCCTGTGCGGGTTTGACGTAGGTTTTCTCGCCGGCTTCGACCGGCAGGTCCAGCCGGTTCTCCGGCGGCGGCAACGGGCAGGTGGCGAACGGGGTGAACGCGCACGGCGGGTTGTAGGCGCGGTTGAAATCGATCACCACCTGGCTCTTGTCGTCCGGCGTCTCCAGGTCGATGTAGCGGCCGGCGGCATAGCTGCCGTGGCCGCTGGTGCGGTCGGCGAAGATCACGAACAGCGGCCGGCCCGGCTCGCCCAGCGCCTCCAGCCGCCAGGTGCGGCCATCGCGCTCGAATTCGATGGCGCCGGCGTTGGCCTGTTCGGTGGTCAGGCCGGTGATGTCGACCACCGGCAGGGTCTTGCCGGCATCGTGCGGCACGAAACGCGCGGTGATGCGCCAGGACGCATCGGCCGGCCAATACTCCAGGTGGCCGAAATGGGCGCGTGCCGGAGCGTCGGCGTGCCTGACCCGCAGCGCGTGGCGCGGCCCGCGATGGATCAGGCTCAACGTGCCCTTGCCCCCATCGAAGGTGATCATCGTGGGACTGGGCTCGTCATCGGCATGGAACGGGATTCGGCCTTTCACCGGCTTGCCGTCGACCTGCACCGCGACGCCCCGCTCGGGTGTGAACCAGTAGCGCCCCGCCTCGTGCACCACCATGCCCAGCCGTGGCGGGCCCATCGCCAGGCGGATGCCACTGGTGCTGCCGCTGCCGATGTAGTGGGCCTTCAGTTCCAGCCAGTGCAGGCCGATCAGGCTGGTCCAGCCATCGGGCTGCAGCAATTCGGCCTGGCGCTGTTCGCGCCAGATGTCGTTGTTCATCAGGAACGCCGGATCGAAGCGCGGCGCGTCGGGCCCCGGTGCCGGCCGGTCGCCGCCACCGCAACCGGCCGTCGCCATCGCCGCCAGCAGCAGTGCCATGCCTGCCCATCGCTTCATCGTCAACGCCCCCGCAGGAACCAGCGGTCGATCTCCGCCAGCGAAAAGCGCGCCCAGGTCGGGCGGCCGTGGTTGCATTGCCCGGAGCGCTCGGTGGCTTCCATGTCGCGCAGCAGGGCATTCATTTCCGGAACCGTCAGCCGCCGGTTGGCGCGCACCGCGCCATGGCAGGCCATGGTCGAAAGCAGTTCATCGCGCGCGCTGGCCACGCGCCGGCTCTGGCCGTGTTCGCGCAGGTCGGTGAGCACGTCGCGCAGCAGCCCCTCCGGTTCGGCATTGGCCAGCAGCGCAGGAATGCTGCGCACGTGCAGCGAACCGGGGCCGGAGCGGGTCACCTCGAAGCCGAGTTCGGCCAGCGTCGCCGCCTCGCGCTCGGCGGTGTCGGCATCGCGTTCGCCCACCGCCAGGGTGATCGGCACCAGCAGCGGCTGCGCATGCAGGCCGATGCCATCGTGCGCGGTCTTGAGGCGCTCGTAGCCGATGCGCTCGTGCGCGGCATGCATGTCCACCACGATCAGGCCTTCGGCATTCTCGGCCAGGATGTAGATGCCGTGCAGCTGCGCGATGGCATAGCCCAGCGGTGGCACTCCGCTGTCGGCGGTCGTCGCCGGCAGGCCCGGGCTGCCGCCAGCAAGCGCGGCCGGTGTCGCGGCGTCGGCCGGCGGCGCATACAGCGCGGCATAGGCCGCCGGCGCCTCGGACACCTGCAGCCCCAGCGGCGACTGCCGCGGTGCCCAGCCACCACCACCGGTGCTGCCCGGCGGCCGCGACAGGTAGGCACCGGCCTGCGCGCCCGCGGACAGGGACAGCGCGGCGGCCGCACCCGGCAGGCCGGCCGCAGGCTCCAGGCCCGCGCGGGTCTCGGCCAGCGCATCCTTGAGCGTGCGATAGACGAAGTCATGGATCAGCCGCGAATCGCGGAAACGCACCTCGTGCTTGGCCGGATGCACGTTGACGTCCACCCGCGCCGGGTCCAGTTCCAGGAACAGCACGTAGGCCGGCTGGCGGCCGTGGTAGAGCACGTCGCCATAGGCCATCTTCACCGCATGCGCCACGCTGCGGTCGCGTACCGAACGGCCATTGACGTACAGGTACTGCTGGTCGGCGCTGGCGCGCGAATACTGCGGCTGCGCGATCCAGCCATGCAGGCGCAGGCCGGCCGCGCTGTGGTCAACGCGCAGCGATTGCCGCGCGAAATCCTCGCCCAGGGTTTCGCCCAGGCGCGCATCCGAGTACAGGTCGCCGGGCTTGTAGCGGCGCGACGGCTTGCCGTTGTGCGATACCCGCAGCTCCACGTCCGGACGCGCCAGCGCCAGCGAGCGCAGCCATTCCTCGATGTGGCCCAGTTCGGTGCGCTCGGCGCGCAGGAACTTGCGCCGCGCCGGCACGTTGTAGAACAGCTCGCGCACTTCCACGGTGGTGCCCGGGGCATGCGCGCGCGGGGTCACCTCGCCGATCTTGCCGCCCTCGATCTGCAGCGCCGCGCCGTGCTCGTCCTGCGGCTGCCGCGAGGCCAGGGTGAAACGGCTGACCGACGCGATCGACGGCAGCGCCTCGCCACGGAAGCCGAGCGTGGCGACCGACTCCAGGTCGTCGAGCGAGGCGATCTTACTGGTCGCATGGCGCGACACCGCCAGCGGCAACTGCGCGGCGGCGATGCCACCGCCATTGTCGCGGATGCGTATCAGGCGCACGCCGCCCTCTTCGAGGTCGATGTCGACACGGGTGGCACCGGCATCGAGCGCGTTCTCGACCAGTTCCTTGACCACCGACGCAGGGCGTTCGACCACCTCGCCGGCGGCAATCTGGTTGATCAGGATCTCGGGCAACGGACGGATGGTGCTCATGCCGCGCATTCCAGCAGACCGGCGGGGAGCAGCAGGGGGATGAAGTCGCTATCACGCATTGGCAGATGATAGCCGCCTGCCGCCGGGCGTAGCAGCCAACCGTCCCTCACGCCGCCAACGACAGGCTGCACCGCGGGCAACGCGCGGATGCCGACAGATGACGGGCGTGATCCAGATGCTTGCCGCCGCGCGCCTGGACAGGGCACACGGCACTGGCGCGCGGCGCGCTTACTTGCTGCCGCCGGCCACGGTACCGGCGGCGGCTTCCATCTCGGCCTGCGCGCGCGCGGCGAACAGCGTGCCCGGCGGCGGCTGCCTGCTGAAATAGGTGTGCACGCCATCGAGCACGGCACCGGCGACGCGGCGCTGGTAGGCCGGATCGGTGAGGCGGCGTTCCTCGTCCGGGTTGGAGATGAAGGCGGTTTCCACCAGCATTGCCGGCATGTCCGAGGTGCGCAGCACCGCGAAGTTCGCCCGCTCCAGGTTCGGCTTGTGGTTGTTGCCGATCCGCTTCAGCCCACCCAGCACGTGGCTGGCGGCGTCTTCGGAAGCCTTCATGTTGCCGCTCTGGGCCAGGTCCAGCAGCACGTTGGCCAGGGTGCCCTCGGTCCGCTGCAGGCTGACGCCACCGATCAGGTCGGCCGCGTTCTCCTTGTCCGCCAGCCAGCGCGCACGCTGCGAGGACGCGCCCTTGGTGGAGAGCACGTACACCGACGAGCCGGTCGCGGCGCGGTTCTCGGCGGCATCGGCATGGATCGAGATGAAAATATCGGCCTTGGCCGCACGCGCACGCTGGGCGCGCTGCGGCAGCGGGATGAACACGTCGGTGTCGCGGGTCAGGTAGGCGCGCAGGCCGGGGGTGGCGTTGACCTGCCGCGCCAGTTCGCGCGCCACCGCCAGGGTGACGTCCTTCTCGCGCTTGCCGGTCGGGCCGATCGCACCCGGGTCCTGGCCGCCGTGGCCGGGATCGATCGCCACCACCAGGGTGCGCATCCCGGCCTGCATGCGGATGCGCGAGGCATCGCTGGGCATGACCGGACGCGGCGCCGGCTGTTCATCGGCCGGTGCAGGTGCGGGTGCCGGGGTCGGCGCGGGCGCGGAAGCGACCACGACCGGCACGGTCGCCTGTCCGTTGAGGATGGCGGCCGGCGAAGGCGTGTTCGTCGCGGCCACCGCCGTCGTGGTGGGGGCAGGCGTACTGGTGACGGGAGCCGGGGTAGGCGCGGCGGACGCCTGCTGGACCACCGCCGCGGTCAGTGCCGCCGTGGCACGGGCCGCCTCGCGACGCGCCTCGGCACCGCCGGGCTGTGCCGTCGGGCCGGCCGCCACGGGCACGGCAGCCGGCGTCGGTTGCACGCTGGCGACTTTGGCTTCGCCGGGCCACTCGATCAGCAGCCGCGATTCGGCGCCCTGCCCCTGCAGTTGCGGCTTGAACGCCGCCACCGACTCGGCCAGGTCGAACACCACCCGGAACGTGCCGGGCGCCGGCGTGCCGGTGCGCACCGCGGTGACCACCCCCGCGGCGGCAGGCAGCTTGAGCCCGCGCACGGCAGTGGAATCCGGAAAATCCACGACCAGCCGGTTGGGCCCGGCCAGCGACAGGGTCTTGTAACTGCCACCGCCAGCCAGCTGGATCTCGGCACGGGTGCCGGTGCTACCGGCCTGCACGGCGACGCTGCGGATCTCTCCCGCCCACGCTGAAGCGCCGGCCAGACAGAGTCCGGCGACACAGGCAGACAGGGCGATCAGGCGGCTTCCCTTGAGCATGGGCGGATTCAATCACCGGAATTGCGTAATTGCAACACCTTTTCCCTTAATAATCCGTAACCTGCCACACCTTCCTTCCATCAGGCAGCAGGAAACCCCTGCAAGTGGCCCGATTGCTCCAGCCGCGACAGCCATGCCTGCCCGGCCGCCGAGCTGGCCTGCAGCCGCGCCCGGCGGCCCTGGCCCTGCATGTCCAGCGCCACCCGCAGGTCCAGCGGCGGCAGGGCGTTGCCTCCCCGCTCCGGCCACTCGACCAGCCACAGGTCGGCCTCAGCCTCGTCCAGGCCCAGGAAATCCAGTTCGCCGGCATCGCCGATCCGGTACAGGTCCAGATGCCACGCCTCGCCGCCCGGCAACGGGTAGCGTTCGACCAGGGTGTAGGTGGGGCTGCGGATCGCCCCCTGCACGCCCAGCGCCCGCAACAGGGCGCGCGCCAGGGTCGATTTGCCGGCACCCAGGTCGCCGTGCAGGTGGACCACCGCGCGCCCCGGCCGGGTCGCGGCCAGGGCCGCTCCCAACTGGTCGGTAGCCGCGGCATCGGGAAGGAACAGTTCGATCATGGCCGTCATTATGGATTGGCGCGTGCGCGCAGATGCGGCAGCAGGTCGCGCGGCAGCATTCCGCGCTGTCCGTCCGCGGCCGCCGCATCGCCCGCCAGGCCATGCAGCAGCGCACCGGTACTGGCCGCATCGAAGGGCGACAGTCCCTGTGCCAGCAACGCGGCGATCACCCCGGTCAGCAGGTCGCCCATGCCACCCACCGCCATGCCCGGATTGCCCGCCGCGATCACCCGCGGCCGCTGCCCCGGCGCGGCGACCACGGTGCCGGCGCCCTTGAGCACGACCACCGCCGTAAAACGCTCCACCAGTGCCTGGGCGGCGGCGAAACGGTCGCGCTGGATGGCCGCGATATCGACGCCGAGCAGGCGTGCCGCTTCGCCCGGATGCGGCGTCAGCACCGCGGTGGCAAGCGGCTGCGGCTGCTGCGCCAGGAGGTTCAGCGCGTCGGCATCCACCACCAGCGGCCTGCCGCCATCCAGCGCTGCCGCCCACAGCCGTCGCGCCCAGTCGTCCTGGCCGAGCCCGGGTCCCAGTGCGACGACGCCGGCGCGCGCCAGCAGCGGTGCCAGGCCGAAGGCATCCTCCACCGCATGCGCCATCGCCTCGGGGCAGCGCGCCAGCAGTGGCGCCACGTGCGCCGGGCGAGTGGCCGCGCTGGCCAGGCCCGCACCGCTGCGCAGCGCGGCCTCCGCGCACAGCATCAGCGCACCGCCACTGCCATGGTTGCCGCCCAGGCACAGGACGTGGCCGGACTCGCCCTTGTGGGTATTGATGCGCCGCGGCGGCAACTGCGCCGGCAGCAGCGCCTCGCTCCAGCGCGATGCAGCCGGCGCGATGCCGTCGAATGCCTGCGCGGGAACATCCAGCGTAGCCAGCAGCCGCTGCCCGGCGTGCTCCAGCGCGGCACCGGTGTGCAGGCCGCGGTGCGGCACGATGAACTGCAGCACGCGCGCGGCATGGATCGCCGCACCCGGCACCGCGCCGCTGTCGGCGTCGACGCCGCTGGGCACGTCCAGCGCCAGCACCGGCGCGGCCGCGGCGTTGACCGCGTCGATCAACTGCGCCGCCTCCGCATCGGGCGCGCGGTCCAGGCCGATCCCAAACAGCGCATCGACGACCAGGTCGGCCTCGCGCAGGCAATCGGGAGCAAGCTCGACCTGGCCGCCGATGGCCAGGTAGTCGGTACAGGCACGCTGCGCCAGCGGCGTGCGCGGCGCATGCCCGGGCAGGTGCAGCACGCACACCGCACGCCCGGACTGGCGCGCCAGCCGCGCCAGCACATAGCCGTCGCCGCCGTTGTTGCCCGGGCCGCAGACCACGACGACGCGCCGCGCCTGCGGCCAGTACTGCAGCGCGCACTGCCAGGCGGCCTGCCCGGCGCGCTGCATCAGCAGGTAGCCGTCACCGCCCAGCGCGGCGGTGGCCTGCGCGTCGATGCGGCGCGCGGCAGCGGTATCGAACAATCCGTCGGGCTGGCTCATGCCCACGATTCTATACTTGCACCATGCCAGGAGCCGTTGCCACCGCCGACATGGCGCAGCTGTCGCTGCGCATCCGCCAGCTCGCGCGCGAGTCCGGCTTCCAGCGCTGCGGCATCAGCGGCATCGAACTGCGCGAGGACGAGGCGCACCTGGCCGACTGGCTGGGCAAGGGCCTGTACGGGACCATGGAATGGATGGCCCGGCATGGCGCGATGCGCGCGCGGCCGCAGGAACTGCTGCCGGGCACGGTGCGGGTGATCTCGGTGGGGCTGGACTACGGCCACAAGGACGATGCCGGGGCCTGGGCCACGCTGGACGACGCCGAACGCGCCTACGTCGCGCGTTATGCGCTGGGCCGCGATTACCACAAGCTCATGCGCAACCGCCTGCAGAAACTGGCAGAGCGCGTCGCCGCCGAGATCGGGCCGTTCGGGCACCGCGTGTTCGTCGATTCGGCGCCGGTGCTGGAACGCGCGCTGGCGCGCAACGCCGGCCTGGGCTGGATCGGCAAGCACACCTGCCTGATCGACAAGGACGGCGGCTCGTGGTTCTTCCTCGGCGAGATCTACGTCGACCTGCCGCTGCCGGTGGATGCGCCGGCCAGCGCGCACTGCGGCAGCTGCACGCGCTGCATCGACATCTGCCCGACCGCGGCGATCATCGCCCCGCACCGGCTCGATGCGCGCCGCTGCATTTCCTACCTGACCATCGAGCACGACGGCGCCATCCCGCTGGAAATGCGCCCGCTGATGGGCAACCGCATCTACGGCTGCGACGACTGCCAGCTGGTGTGCCCCTGGAACAAGTTCGCGCGGCGCACCGACGAGCCGGATTTCCGCGCCCGCAACGACCTGGACACCGCCACCCTGCCGGAGCTGTTCGCATGGGACGAGGACGAGTTCCTGCGCCGTACCGAAGGCAGCCCGATCCGCCGCAGCGGCCACGAACGCTGGCTGCGCAACATCGCCGTGGCGCTGGGCAACGCGGCCCCCTCGGCTGCGGCGCGGCAGGCGCTGCTCAGCCGCCTCGACCATCCATCCGGGCTGGTGCGCGAGCACGTGGTCTGGGCGCTGCAACGCCACGACCCGACGCACGATTCCCGATAGCGGCGGCGTGAGCGGCAGCCCAGGCATTGGCTTTGGCGCCCGCGCGCGGGAACAATAGCGTCCCGTTCCCCCGCGCCGACCATGGACAACGTCCTCAGCCCCAGCCAGCTCAACACCCTCGCCCGCGACCTGCTCGAGGGCGCGTTCCCGCTGGTGTGGGTGGAAGGCGAACTCGGCAATGTCAGCCGCCCTGCGTCGGGGCACCTGTACTTCACCCTGAAGGACGCACGCGCGCAGGTGCGCGCGGCGATGTTCAGGCCCAAGAGCCAGTGGCTGAAGTTCGTCCCGCGCGAGGGCGTGCGCGTGCTGGCGCGCGGCCGCCTGACCCTGTACGAGGCGCGCGGCGAATACCAATTGGTGCTGGACCACATGGAAGAAGCCGGCGAAGGCGCGCTGCGCCGCGCCTTCGAGGCGCTCAGGGCGCAGCTGCAGGCCGAAGGCCTGTTCGACCCGGCGCGCAAACGACCGCTGCCGGCCCATGTACGCCGGCTGGCGGTGATCACCTCGCCCAGCGGCGCGGCGGTGCGCGACGTGCTCAGCGTGCTGGCGCGGCGCTTCCCGCTGCTCGAGGTGGAACTGCTGCCGACCCTGGTGCAGGGCGACGCCGCGGCCGCGCAGATCACCGCACTGCTGCGCCGCGCCGATGCCAGCGGCCGCTACGACGCGATCCTGCTGACCCGCGGTGGTGGCTCGCTGGAAGACCTGTGGGCGTTCAACGACGAACAACTGGCGCGGGCCATCGCCGCAAGCGCCACGCCGGTCGTCTCCGCGGTCGGCCACGAGACCGATTTCAGCCTGTCCGATTTCGCCGCCGACCTGCGTGCACCCACGCCGTCGGTGGCCGCCGAGCTGCTGGTGCCGGACCGGCGCGATCTCGACGCGCGCCTGCACGGCCTGCAGCGGCGGCTGGCGCAGTTGCAGGCGCACGCACTGGGCCAGGCGATGCAGCGCGCCGACCGTGCCGCGCTGCGGCTGCAGGCGCAGGGCCCACAGGCGCGGCTGGCGCTGTTGCGGCAACGCCAGGAGGCGGCATATGCGCGCCTGCACGGCGCGTGGCAGCGGCAACTGGAACAGCGCCGCGCGCGCCTGGTGCATGGCCATTCGGTACTGCGCGCGGTGCAGCCCGCGCAGCGGATGGCACTGCTGCGCCGGCGCCTGGACGCACTAGCGCCACGCGCCCAGGCGGCCATGGCACGCCAGTTGCAGCGCGACGCCATGCACCTGCGCGGCATCGCCCGTTCGCTGGAAGCGGTGAGCCCGCTGGCCACGGTCGCGCGCGGCTATGCGATCGTCACCCGCAGCACCGATGGTGCGCTGGTGCGTTCGACCACCCAGGTCCGGCCCGGCGACGCGCTGCAGGCGCGGGTGGGCGATGGCGTGCTGGACGTGCAGGTCATCGCGACCGGCGGCGCCTCCTAGCAACGCCCCCCCTCGCCCTGCTGCCAGGCACGCCGAGGGCGGGCCTGCTTCGCCATGAGGCCACGCAACGCGCCCGGCCTCGCCGGCCGGGAACAGCGGCCGGTACCGCCGCTCAGCGTGCCTGCGCGGTCTCACAGAACCGCTGCCGGTACTCCATCGCCTTGGGCATCAATGCCTGCAGGTTCTGGATACGGGTGCCGGGATTGGGATGGGTCGAAGCGAACTCCGGCGGCGCCTGGCCGCCGCTGGCCGCCCCCATGCGCTCCCACAGCGGCACCGCTTCCTCGGGGTTGAAGCAGGCCGCGGCGGCCAGCATCAATCCGACTTCGTCGGCCTGGGTTTCGTGGCTGCGCGCATACGGCAGCAGGTAGCCGTAGCCGAAGGCCGACATCAGCATCTGTTGCTGCTGCGCGTCCATGCCACCGGCGGCACCGGCCATCTGCCCGATCTCGGTCAGCTTCTGCTGGGCCATGCGCTGCGCGCCATGGCGCAGCAGCGCGTGGGCGATCTCATGCCCCATCACCACCGCCATCGCGTCGGCATTGCGCGCCACCGGCACCAGCCCGGTGTAGACGGCCATCTTTCCGCCCGGCAGGCAGAACGCGTTGGCCTGGTCGGACTGCAGCACGTTCACCTCCCAGTCGAAGGTGCGCGAGAAATGGTTGGGCGGCTGGCCGTGCTCGGTGGCCAGGGCGGTCTCCACCACGTCGACCTTGGCGATCAGGCGCTGGGCGATCGCGCGGATCTGCCGCGCCACCTGGGCATCGGGATCGACCGGCCGCTCCTGCGCCATGATCTGCTGGTAGGCCTGCAGCCCCAGCGCCTTCTCGCCTTCGGCATCGAGCGTCTTGTCGATCAGCACCTTCTCGCCGGTATACGGGTCCACGGCGCGGTTGCCGAAGTAATAGCAGCCACCGTAGACCGCGAAGCCGATCAGGATCAGCCAGCGCAGGCCGCCGCCGAGACCGCGGCGCCGGTTGCCAGGCGGGTTGCCGAGAGGATCTTGTCGCATGGTGGACTCCGCCGGGAACGGTTGGACGGGACGATGGTAGCGCGCCGCCTCAGATGCCGCGCACCAGCCGGAAGCCGATGCGCGCGCTGGTCACGTCCGAGTCCTGCGACAGCCGCCAGGCGGCACGGGTCTGCTCCGGCGCGTTGGCCCAGTTGCCTCCGCGGACCACGCGCTGCCGGCACCCCGGGTTGTACCAGGCCGCGCCATCGGGCGGCGCGCGCCGGTAGCTGGCATGCCAGCAGTCGGCCACCCACTCGCTGAGGTTGCCGGCCATGTCGTGCAGGCCCCAGGCGTTGGCACGGAAGCTGGCCGCCGGTGCCGCGCCCCAGTAGCCGTCGCCGTAGCCGAGGAACGCATTCTTCCAGTGGCGGCCGCTGGGCGAGACATCGAGGCTGCCGGTGAAATTGCCGCTGCCTTCCGGCGGCACCCCGGCGTCGCCCCAGGGATAGCGGCCGGTGGTGCCGGCGCGCAGCGCATACTCGAACTCCGCCTCGCTCGGCAGCCGGTAATGGCGGCCGGTCTGCGCCGACAGCCAGGCCGCATAGGCTTCGGCGTCGCGCACGCTGACATGCATGACCGGGTTGTCCGGCGGCGCCTTGGCGCCGTTGTAGCCGGCCTGCCAGTCGGCGCCGTTGCGGCGCACGAAATTGCCGCTGCGCTCGTCATAGACGATCGAATGCCCGCGCCGGGTCGCGCGCGGCCGCGCATTGGTCGCCGCCACGAAGCGGCCGAACTCGGCCACCGTCACTTCGGTGATGGAGATCGCGAAGCCGCGGTCGAAGCGCACGTAGTGCTGCGGGCGCTCGGCGTCGCTGGCGCCCGGCTCCCCGTAGCCGGCGCCCATCTGGAAGCCGCCATGCGGCACCACGATCATCTGCGGGCCGCGTCCACCGTCCTGCAGCGCGTCGCTGAACACCTGGCCGGGACGGAAGCTGCCGTAATGGGCGACCAGGTCGATGCGCTGCCGCAGCACCGCCACCGCCGCGTTGCCGGGCGCGGCGATGCGCAGCGCCTGCTCCAGCTTCTCGCGCGCCGCCTTGAGCCCCTTGGGCGAGGTGAGATCGCGCAGGCCGCCGTCGCGCAGGGCGGCGAGTTGGGCCATGCGCATCGCCTCGATCCGCACCCGCGCATCGGCTACCGTCGGCGCGTCCTCGCGGATGCGCGAGGCGCGCTGCAGCCACTCCAGCGCCGCGTTGAAATCGGCATGCGCCGCGGCGTCCTCCGCCTGCCGGATCAGGTCGCTCTCGACCGCGGCCAGGCCCTGCCGGGCGCGGCTGTTGCCCGGTTCCAGCTCCAGCACCTGGGCGAATGCGCCGGCGGCCAGGGCCGGGCTGCCGCCGCGCAGCGCCTCCTCGCCCGAGCGGTTCAGCGCCAGCAGGCGCCGCGCCGCCTGTACGCGCTGCTGCAGCTCCAGCTCAGCCCTGCCCTCCGGCGCCAGGTACACGAGTACCGCGGCCTGGGTGGCCGCTTCGGCCAGCGCCTTGCGCTGTTCTTCCGGTTGTTGCAGCAGCACGCGCACCGAAGCGAGCAGGCGCGCGCGGGCCTTCTCCAGCCCGCGCCTGGCCTCGCGCTGCTGCGGCTGCTGCGGCTGCAGCGCCAGCACCGCCAGGTACAGCGGGATCGCATCGTCCGCCGTCTGGTACAGGCGGTCTTCGGCCAGCGCCACACCCGCCCGCTTCAACGCGTCGCGTACCTGCTCAGGCTGCAGTTCGACCGGCGGCGGCGACCACGCCGGCAGCGGCACCGCGGCCGGGTCCGGTGCGGCGACCACCTGCAACTCCTGCGCCGCGACCGGCGCCACCGGCTCGGCCACGACCGGCTGCGGCGCGCTGGCCGCAGGCGGCTCCTGCCTGCAGGCGGCGCTCGCCAGCGCGACGGACAGGGCCAGGCAGGCCAACGGGCCGGTTGTACGCAAACTTCCTCCCATACAGGCTCTGCGCGCTCGGGTGCGCTGCGACGTTAGGCTATTCTCGCCTGCCTGGGCAAACCCTGCAGTTGATGGAATAGACGTGGCTCACTGGATCAAACACCCGGCGGAACTGGAAGAACGCTACCGCCAGCCTCCCGACCGCATCGGCCTGGATACCGAATTCATCCGCGAACGCACCTACTGGCCGCAACTGGCGCTGGTGCAGATGGCGGTGGGCGACGAGATCCTGCTGATCGACCCGCTGGTACCGGGCATGGCCGATGCCCTGCGCCCATGGCTGGAGGATGCCTCGATCCTCAAGATCATGCACAGCGCCAGCGAGGATCTGGTCGCGTTCAAGTGCGCCTGCGGCGTCCTGCCACGGCCGCTGTTCGACACCCAGATCGGCGCCGCACTGGCCGGCATCGGCGGCGGCATGGGCTACCAGAAGCTGGTCGCGCAGGTCACCGGCGTGGTCCTGCCCAAGGGCGAGACCCGTTCGGACTGGATGCGCCGGCCGCTGTCCGACGCGCAGCTCGAGTATGCCGCCGACGACGTGGAGTACCTGTTCGCGCTGCACGACGCGATCGACGCGCGCCTGCGCGAACTCGGCCGCCGCGACTGGCTGCAGGACGACGCGCAGCGGCTGCTGGCGTCGGTCGAGAACGATGAGGGCGAGCGCTGGCCGCACCTGTCGATGCGCGCGGCGCAGTTCCTCGAACCGGACGCGCAGCGCCGCCTGCTGCGCCTGTTGCGCTGGCGCGACCAGCAGGCCCGGCACAGCGACCGGCCGCGCAGCTGGATCCTGGACAACGAACTGGCCACGCTGCTGGCACGCACGCCGCCGGCCGACTACGAGGCGCTGCTGCGGCTGTTCGAACGTTTCCCGAAGGCGCCGCGCAAGCTGGCCCAGGCCGTATGGCAGGCGCTGCAGACGCCGCTGGCCGACGAGGACCAGGCACCGCAGGCGCTGGCCGCCACCGATGGCAACAAGGCCGCGCTCAAGCGCCTGCAGGACGCGGTGGCCCGGCGTAGCGCCGACCTCGGCCTGCCCGACGGCCTGCTGGCCTCGCGCCGGCACCTGGAAGCGCTGCTGGAGGGCGGCGACTGGCCGGCCGCGCTCGGCGGCTGGCGCCGCGAGCAGTTGCAGACGCTGCTGCAGCCCCTCTTGGCGACGGCGCCGGCATCGCGTTAGAATTCGCTGGCGATGTGATGCAGTCACACGGCCGACGGGGTCCCGCCCCCACCCAGCGCACTGCATTCACCAGAGAAGTACGGGGCCATAGCTCAGCTGGGAGAGCGCGTCGTTCGCAATGACGAGGTCGGGAGTTCGATCCTCCCTGGCTCCACCACTACAAAGGCCGCAAGTTCAATGACTTGCGGCCTTTTCCTTTTCCAGAGGTTGGTTTCGCAAGCCGAGTTTTCGGTCGTTTTAGGCCTTCCTCTGTCCCAGATTTGTCCCAGACGTTTTTGGCCAGTGGCACACTTTGCGCATGGCCGCCCTGCGCTACACCCCTGACGATGTCGCCACCTGGATTGCGGGTTCGCCCCGTTTCCAAGCGGCCTTGCGCGCGGACCTAGCCGCACCTGCCGACTTCGAGTCGCCGCCGGCCATCATCCGGATGGCCGTGCGCAAGCAAGCCGACGGCAAGCTCTCTGCCACCCTGGCCGAGATCGCGGCCGGGCTGGAGGCGCTGGGGCCACTGGAAGACATCCCACTCCTGCCCCGACGGGTGATCCGCAAGAAGCCCGCTCCGCCCAGCGAGCGCAAGCGTCGCGGCCGGGCGCGACCGCTCCCAGGGGTGATCATCCTGCGCCGCTACGCACGTGCCTTCGACTTCTGGCGCCAGGTACTAGAGGCCGTCGACCGGCGGCCCACAGGCTAGTCCGGCCCGGTTGGGGGCGGCTAAGCTTCGCGTCGATGACTACGCACCCGACCAAAGAGGCGTACTACGAGGCCGAGGGCGTTCCCCAAGCCATCGCCCTATTCGACGAGCTGCACTCGCGCGTCAACCATGGCGTGAACATGGCCATCTCCCTGGACCAGCTGCGCAAGCGCCTGGACAAACTCCCTGACGACACGCTCATCCCGTCGGCATTGGCGGCCCTGTGGCTCCGTCTGAGCCAGAGGGAAGAGCGCGCTCGACGGAAAATAGAGCCTCCGCCCAACCCCTTCACCCAGGTCGGGGCCGCTAAGAAAGCGCGCAAAAAGGACATCCTGGAATGGGATGCCGCTTGGCGATTGAAGAAGATGGTGGCCACCGGTGTCCAGGACATGCAGCTGTCGGGAGCTGAGACCACCAACAAGGCGGCGGCCACCCTACTTCGCAAGCTCCAATGGGTCATCGCCAGGGGTGAGGTACTGGGCTGGATCGAGCAGCTGCCCGAGGAGGTGGTCACGGACATCCCGGTCAGCCAGTGGGAGATCAAGCCGATGCCGCTCCGCGACGCGCTTCTACGCAAGTGGCGTGATCCGCAGGAGCAATCGCTCTGGGTGAAGCGCTACAAGGCAGCCAATCGCCTGCTGGAAGCGGAAGTCGAACGCAGTGCCCTGGCCGCCGTGGCCAAGCCCAAGAAGGACAAGCCCACCCCGCCCCGCCCGATTTAGGATCGATGAAGGGGGGCCGCTGGCACGAAAACGGGAGCTGTGTAAGGATGGTTGTATGAGCGCCAAGCTAGCTGCCCCCGGAAAAAGCAAGAAAGTCGCCTCTCGCAAGGTATCGGGATCAGTGCTGCCTGCTCACTCTGGTGAATCGATGACCATTCAGCTTTACAACACCGTCATCAAGAAGGCCAGCTCGAAAGGCGTCAAACTTGCCAAGCCCGTGCGTAAGGAGGCTAATCCTTACCTACTTCCGCCTAAGGACGCAGTCGAGGCGGCCAAGAAGGCAGGCATCATCACCCGTGCGGGAAATCTTTCGCCCAAGTTCAAATGAAGTCGGCACATTGCTTGGTGGCCTACCACGGCTGTGATGCTGTCGTCCGCGACGACCTCGTGACCCAACGCTTAAAAAAGCTAGACCACAGCCAGAACCAATATGACTGGTTAGGCCCAGGCGCTTACTTTTTCGAGGGCGACCTAAAGCGCGCACTTCTCTTCGCGGAAGCCTCTGCAGCTCATCCAGAAAAGATGTTCACGCAGCGTCCTATCGCAACTCCGGCAGCAGTAGGCGCAGTGCTTTGCGTTTCCTCTTGGTTGGACATGACAACGCAAGAGGGGCTCGGCGAATTCTCCCTTGCCCTAGAGGGCATGAACGTAGCTTTTCAAAGTGAAGGCAAAGATTTGCCCGTGAATAGGCCTGCTGCAGATGATGACGTCGACATCATCTATCGCGCCTTGGATAGCGCAGTTTTTAGCTTCATGCACGAAATCCGTGAGCAACGACAACTAGCGCCGTTCGACGCGGTTCGTGGCGCGTTCCCTCAGGGTTCGCCTATCGCGGAAAATTCTGGCTTCCGACAACACACCCACGTTCAAATCGCCGTGAGGAACGATGACTGCATCGTCGGCTGGTTCCTTCCAGAAGGCGCCGAACTGTTAACCGCCGAACAATACAACGAAGCCCAAGGACGGCTGGCCGCTATCGTCGGCGCAGGCCGCAAGCGTCGAATTCGAGCGTAAAAAACAGACAAGGGCTCCCTCGTTGAGGCATCCCTGGACACGAACAAAAAATGGCAACACGTAGCTGTTCCAGTTAGCTTTAGGTGTACTGGCGCCCACCCATATCCAGGGTGGCGGCGTAATTGAATACAGGCTCCCTCAACAGCGGAGCCTGACATGGCCAAGCGCAAGGGTGGCGTCCTCAACCGCCGCAAGTCGCTCATCAAGAGCCCCATCCTCAATCCCATCACCAGCCGGCTGATGTCGGACGCTGAAGCCTTGCGGCTTCATACGCCCTACTACCCCTACATCGCGACCGGGCTTCCCTTCGAGAACGTGTTGTTCGGCAAGATGTCCGAGATCTGTCCGGAATACACGGGTGGGTTGTGGTCGTACCACGAGCTCTCGAACGGCGGCTGGTACATGGCGCCAGATGACCATGCTACCTACGAGCTGACTGACTATTCGGGTAAGCGCCACCGCATGAGCAAGGACGGGGCGGGCCTGACCATCACGCAGTTCCTGGTCAATCATCTGAGCTGGTACTACCACCAGAAGGGCGACGACGAAGCGCGTCGTGCGGCGATCGCCAACTTCGAGGCGCTGCGGGAGTACGGCCGTCAGCATCCGGACGCGGAAGCGATCTACTGGGTGCTCGATTAACGAGCTATAGGTGCGTTCCCTCCCACCCAACGGACCGAGGTGGGAGGAGGACCATGGCCAGCACACCAACACGGAGAACTGCCATGACGAACTTCTTGAAAGCCTACTGTTTGATGACGTACCTCGAGCGCCACCCCACGGCTGAGGCCAGCATGAGTGCACGCATCAGGGTTGCCGATCTCGTCTTCTCGAAGACCGACGAGGCCATCGAGAGGCATGGGGTGGACGATTGGGAGAAGATCTTGCGGGTTGTTCACAAGGCGGTTCTGCCCCTTGCCCGCTACGACCTTGAAACCGATCGCCTGTGGACCGGCCAGAGTTCCGTAGACACTCAGTCGCCGCTCTGCGCGTAGCGCCTCTCAAACTCTACCGGTGACAGTCCGCCAGCGGAACCATGTCGGCGGATGGGGTTGTAGAACATCTCGATGTAGTCGAACACGTCCGATGCAGCAGTGGCCCGTGTG
>NZ_LDJO01000034.1 GCF_001431595.1 Stenotrophomonas acidaminiphila | reverse complement strand
TGCCGCGGGTCCACTCCGCCAGCGGGATTTTTCTACGCGACCCAGCTGCGATGCAGCTGGGGCCGGGGCAGTCGCCTCACGGCGCCAGCCCGCTCACCGGGGCGAAGCAGGGCTTCGCCTATTTCCGGTTCGCCCCTGTCGCGTAGAAAAACGGCGTGCATCCCTGCACGCCGCCCTTCGGGTTATTCCCGCCGGCTCCGTCGCTGCGGAAGGGGACCCGGAAGGCAAAAGCCAAAAGCCAAAAGCAAAAAGCAAAAAGCAAAAAGCAAAAAGCAGAGCAAAATCACGGCAACAGCAACAGCAACAGCAACAGCAACAGCAACAGCAACAGCAACAGCATGTTGAGGTTGAGGCTGCCTGGCGGCCCCATGGCCTAGAATTGCTCCATCCTGTTTTTACGACGGCCGCGCTGGCCGACGCGATGAACCCGATCCCCATCCCCACGCCCGACCCGGACCCGCGGCCCACGCCGCCGGAGGAGCCGGGTCCCAACGAGTGCTGCGGCAGCGGCTGTCCGCTGTGCGTACTGGACCTGTATGCCGACGAATTGGCGCGCTACCGGCAGGCGCTGGCGGCGTGGAAGCTGCGCCATCCGGACGCGCAGGACTGACACCGCGTTTCCACCCCGTTCCCGCATCGGCAGGCGTAGGCTTGCCGTTTCCCCGGTCAAGGAAGCTCTCATGGCATATGCGTCGCTGGCTCTGGTGGTGGTGATGGCGTCGAGCCTGCTGGCCGCGCCGGCGCTGGCGGTGGAGCCGGTCAGTCACGGTCGGTTCGAACGGGTGCCGGTGCTGCTGCCCGACGGACCGGTGCAGCGGGTGGTGGTGTGGTTCGCCGGGCAGGGCGACGCCGCGCTGCGGCAGGCGCGACTGCAGGCGCTGCGCCGCGACGGTGCGATGGTGGTGGACGTGGATACCCGCCACCTGGCCGGGGTACTGGCCAAGGCGGGGGGCAGCTGCGGCTTCTCCGCCGGCGACGTGGAGAATTTCTCGCGTTACGTGCAGGCCTATCTGCGCGTACCGACCTACCACCTGCCGATCCTTGGCGGCGATGGCGCCGGGGCGGCGTTGGCCTATGCGGTGTCGGCGCAGTCCGGCCCGGACGTGTTCGCCGGTCTGCTAACCGAGGATTTCTGCCCGCGCCTGGACGATGCGCGGATGATCTGCGGCGACGGTATCCACGGCGGCACGCTGCTGCCGGTGGCGCTGGGCTTCCCGTGGCTGGATGCCGCGCCGGGGCGTGCACCGCGCTGTCCGGCGGGTGAGGTCGAGGCCTTCGCGCGGGCGGTACCGCTGGCGCGGCGCTTCCAGCGCACTGCCGCCGGCAGCGCGCTGCCGGGCGAGGTTGCCGCGGCGCAGGTACTGGGCGCGCAGCGCGGGGTGAGCCTGCCGCCGGTGCCGCACGAGCTGGACGGCCTGCCGCTGGTGGAAGTGCCGGCTGCCGGCAATGGCGACACTTTCGCCGTGTTCGTTTCCGGCGATGGCGGCTGGGCCGGGCTGGACAAGGAGGTCGCCGGCGCGCTGGCCCAGGCCGGTATCCCGGTGGTGGGCGTGGATTCGCTGCGCTATTTCTGGAGTGCGCGCACGCCGGCCGGTTTCGCCGCCGACCTGGACCGCATCGCCCGCCACTACGCGCGGCAGTGGCAGCGCCCGAAGCTGGTGCTGCTCGGCTTCTCGCAGGGTGCCGACGTGCTGCCGGCGGCGATCAACCGGTTGTCGGCCGATACCGCCTCGATGCTGGCGATGACGGCGTTGCTGTCGGTGGGCACGCACGCCGACTACGAGTTCCACGTCAGCAACTGGCTGGGCGGCGATGGCGACGGCTTGCCGATCGCCCCGGAGATGCGCCGGCTGCCGGCGGCGCGCACGGTCTGCGTGTACGGCCAGGACGACGACGATGCGCTGTGCCCGCGGTTGCCGGCCGGTTCGGCGCAGGTCGTGCGCATGCCCGGCGACCATCATTTCCAGGGCGACTATGCGGGGCTGGCGCGGGTGATCCTGCAGCAGCTGCGCGCGCTCAGTTCGACTGCCGGCGCGGATCCAGCGAAATGAGCCGGGTCACGTCCAGCAGCGCGGCGGGCAGGTGCATGCCGCCCGGCGCGGCGAGGTAGCGCGGGCGCCACTCCGGCGCGAACTTGGACTTGAAGCGGCGCAGGCCGCCAAAACCGTAGAAGCGCTCGCCGTGGCGCGCGACCAGGTTGGCGAAGCGGTTCCAGCGCCCGGCCAGGCGGTGTTCGGCCAGCCCCGTCAGCGGTGCCATGCCCAGCGAGAAGCGGGTATGGCCGTTGGCCGCGCCCCACAGGAACAGTTCGATGAACAGGAAGTCCATGGTGCCCTTGGGGGCATCGGCGGAGTGCCGCATCAGGTCCACCGACAATTCCTGCGCGAGGGGTGCCTGCCACAGGTTGGCGAACGCCACGATCCGGCCCCCGGCTTCGACCAGGGCCATCGGGAAACGGCACAGGTAGGCGGGATCGAAACTGCCCAGCGAGAAGCCCTTCTCGTCGCCGGCCTTCTCCTCCAGCCAGGCGTCGGAGATCGCCTCCAGCGCCGGCAGCAGCGCCGCGACATCCTCGGCCGGCACCACGCGGAAGCCGAGGCCGCTGCGCCTGCCCTTGTTCCAGGCCTGGCGCAGTTCCGCACGCGCGCTGCCTTCCAGGCTGAAGCCGTCCAGCGACACCATCGCCTCCTCGCCGAGCTTGACCAGGGTCAGGCCCAGGTCGAGATAGGTCTGCCAGTGCTGGTCGCCGGTCTGGTAGAACACCGGGCGCAGGCCGAGCCGGTCGGCCTCCTCGCGGAACTTCCAGATCAACGTGCGCACCGTGTCCGGCGGGCCGACCGGGTCGCCCATCGATACCAGCGAACCACCGTAGCGCTGCATCATCACGAAGCCGTTGCCGTCTTCGCTGCGCAGGATCGCCTTGTCGCCGGTCATCGCCAGGCAGGCCTGGGTGTCGTGCGCGCGTGCCAGCAGCGGCCGCAGCTGTTCGAGCAGCGCGGCATCGGGAAGCGGCAACGGCGCGCGCGTGCTGTGCAGCAGCCGCGCCAGCCCGAACACGATCACCACGATGCTGACCAGCAGCAGCGCGCGCAGCGCGCGCGGGGCATTGCCGGAGGTGGCGAACTGCCACCACAGCTCGTTCTGGTACTCGACATGGCTGTAGACGAAGAACAGCAGCCACACCGTGGCCACCAGCACCAGCGCCACGTTGCGCAGCCAGGGCCAGGACCATGCCTCGTCGAGCAGCGCGCCCTGCCGGTAGAACTCGCGCCGCGCCGACCACAGCGCCGCCGCCACCAGCGGCAGGGTCAGCGCCACCAGCGCATGGCCGCCGCGCAGCCAGGCCGGGATCGGCAGCACCACGCTCAGCGCCAGCGCGATCAGCCATGCCGCATGGCTGCGCCGCTGCAGGCCCTGGCCGATCAGCAACAGCAGCACGCCGCCCAGGCTGCCCAGCAGGTGCGAGGTCTCCACGATCGGCAGCGGCGCATGCAGCGCGCGCTGCCGCGGCGCCGGCAGGGTGCCGTCGATCACCAGCAGCGCGCCGACCGCGAACACCGCCAGTGCGATGACCTGCGGCAGCCACGGGCGCAGCACGTTCCAGGCGGTGCTGGCGCCGCTGCGCAGCGGCCGGCGGATGGCGGCCAGCCCAGCCAGCAGGGTGGAGAGGAACAGCGGCACCAGGTAATAGGTGACGCGGTAGGCCACTGCCGCGGCGAGGATGGCCGCCGGCGCCACCTGCGGCAGCAGCTTGAGCAGGCTCCATTCGAACACCCCAAGCCCGGCCGGCACCGTGGAGAGCAGCCCGGCCACCACCGCCACCAGGTACAGCCCGACGAAGCCGATATAGCCCACGCCGTCCTGCGCCGGCAGCAGCACGTAGAACGCGGCCGACGCCAGCCCCAGCTCCACCAGGCTCAGCGCGGTGACTTCCAGCACCGTGCGCCGGTCCGGTATCCACACCCGGTGCCGGCGCCAGCCGATGCTGCGGCCGCCGGCACCGACCAGCAGCCACATCGCGCCGAAACCCAGCAGCAGGGCGATGCCCAGCATGCGCACCCACGGCACGGCCAGCGGCAGCGCCAATGCCGCCGCGCCCGGTTCCAGCCATAGCGCCAGGCCGAGCAGGACCCAGGCACCGAACACGAAGCCCAGCGTGCTCATCAGCACCACCTGGCCGATCTCGGCCAGGTGGTGCTGATG
>NZ_LDJO01000033.1 GCF_001431595.1 Stenotrophomonas acidaminiphila | reverse complement strand
CTCATCGCCGACGACCACCCGCTGTTCCGCGAAGCGCTGCGCGGGGCGGTGCAGCGGGTGATTCCCGGGGTGCAGCTGCTGGAGGCCGACAGCGTCGAGGCGCTGTATGCGCTGGCCGAGCAGCACCCCGACGCGGACCTGGTGCTGATGGACCTGAACATGCCCGGTGCCCAGGGCTTCAACGCGCTGGTGCACCTGCGCTCGCTGCATCCGCAGCTGCCGATCGTGGTGGTGTCCGCGCGCGAGGAGCCGACGGTGATGCGGCGTGCGCTGGACCATGGCGCGTTCGGCTTCATTCCCAAATCGGCCGATTCGGACACCATCGGCCATGCCCTGGGCACCATCCTCGATGGCGAGCGCTGGGCGCCGGCGGAGGCGCACAACGTGCCGCCCACCGACCACGAGGAGCGCGAGGTGGGCCAGCGCCTGCGCGAGCTGACCCCGCAGCAGTTCCGGGTGCTGCAGATGCTCGGCGCCGGCCGCCTCAACAAGCAGATCGCCTACGACCTGAACGTGTCCGAGGCCACCATCAAGGCGCATGTCACCGCGATCCTGCGCAAGCTTGGCGTCACCAACCGCACCCAGGCGGTGCTGATGGCCGGCAAGCTGGCCATCGACGACGACAGCATCGTGCTGCCGCCGGAAGAGGACTGAGCCGGCACCTGCGTGCCGTCGGTGGCGCGGGCTGCCGCCACCCCGCCACCGCACCCGGCATCAGGCCACGCGTGCCGGCCGCGGCGCGTCGTGGCCGCCCAGCACGAATGTTTCCGCCGCCGCCGCCAGGTCCTGCGCCTGCTCGCGCATGGCCAAAGCCGCCTGCGAGGAGGCCCGGGCGACATTGTCGCTCTGGCGCGTGCCCTCGCCGATACGCCGCAGCAGCCGTTCGACGTCGTCCACCGCGCTGACCTGGCGCGCCGACGCCGCGTCGATGCGCGCCATCGCCGCCACCACCTGCTGCACGCGGCCGCCGATGTCCTGCATCGCCTCGCCGCTGCTGTCGACCAGGTGGGCGCCGGCTTCGACCTGCTGCAGCGAGGCATCCACCAGCGTGCGGATCTGCTGCGAGGCCTCGGCCGAGCGCTGCGCCAGCTGCCGCACTTCGCCGGCGACCACCGCGAAGCCGCGGCCGTGGCTGCCGGCGCGCGCCGCTTCCACCGCCGCATTGAGCGCCAGCAGGTTGGTCTGGAACGACAGGCTGTCCACCGTGGCGACGATCTCGCGGATGTGGCGCGAAGACGCGCGCAGCCGCTCCATGCCCGACACCGCGGCGGTGGTGGCTTCACGCCCGCGCTCGGCGGCGATGCTGGCGGCCTCGGAGATCTCGGCGCTGTGGCGCGCGCTGTCGGCGTTCTCGCGCGCCTCCCCGGCCACCGAGCGCACGCGCTGCAGCGCGTCATGCACGTCGTCGACCTGCTGCTGGACCTGCGCGGACAGTTCGCGGGTGCCGCCGGCCATGTCGGCCACCGCCGCCTGTACGCTGCCGGCCGACTGCTGGATGCTGGAGACGATGGCGCCGACCTGGCGCATCGCCACTTCCAGCCCCTGCCGCAGCCGCGCGTAGATGCCGCCGCCATCCGTGCGCATGCGCGCGCTCAGGTCGCCGCGGGCGAAGTGGCCGATCACGCGCGTGGCGTCGCCGACCTGCGACTGCACGCTGTCCAGCAACGCGTTGATGCGCCCGCCCAGCTCCAGCACGAACCCCTGCTTGTCGGCCAGTTCGATGCGGCCTTCCAGGTCGCCGCCGGCGGCAGCGGCGACCACCGCCGCGACCTCGTTGGCGATCACCCGCTCCAGGCGCCGGTCCTGCCATTCCATCACCAGCCCCAGAACCTGCCCCTGCTCGAGTACCGGGCTGGCGCGCAGCCAGAACCCGGTGTTGCCCAGCTCCACCTCGGCGTCGATGGTGCCGCCGCCGTCGCGCACCCGCGCCAGCACCGCGGCCACGTCGGGGCCGAGCGCGGCCACCGCCGCGCCGGTTGCGGCCGGCATCTCGACGCCGGCCCGTGCGAAGGTCTGCCGCAGGGCATCGTTGGCGTAGACCACGCAGCCCTCGCCATCGGTCACCAGCACCGCGGCGCGCGCCACGTCCAGCGCCTGGCGCACGCGCTGGTTGGCGAGCGCGGCGATGCGCTCGCTGGCGATGCGTTCGCGCAGGCGCGCCTGCATCTGCATCAGCGCGGTGGCGAGCTGGCCGATCTCGTCATGCCGGTTGCGCACCACCAGGGTGCCATCCAGGTGGTCGTCGGCGATGGCCCCGGCGAAGGCAGCGGCGGCGGCCAGCGGGCGGTCGATGGCGCGCAGCAGCAGCACCAGCAGCGTCACCAGCAGCACGCCCACGATCAGCACGGTGGCGGCGAAGGCGGCGTTCATCCAGCTGCGCGCGGCGGCCTGCCCGGCCTGTTGCCGCTGCAGCGCACTGCGCTGGTCGCGCTGCAGGCGCAGGATCACCGGATCCACCTGCGCGGCATACTCGTCCAGCGCCTGGGTCTCGCTGTCGACACCGAAGCGCGCCGCCGCATAGGACAGGAACGCGCCCTGGTAGCGCTGCATCGCCTCGCGCACCTGCGCGCGCACCGGCTCCGGCATGCGTGCGCGCTGCAGCAGCAGTTCGAACGGCATCGCCTCGGCCCCCAGTTCGTCGGCGTACTTCTGTTCGCGGCGCGCGATGAAGTCCTTTTCGTAGCGGCGCATGCTCAGCATCGATACCTGCAGCTCCGGCTCGCGGTAATCACCGATCAGGTTCTCCACGGTATGCACCGCCGCGCGCAGCTCGCCCTGCATGCCGCTGTCGGCATCGTGGCCGAGCTCGTCGATGCGCTCGTCCAGCAGGCGCGCCGATTCCAGGTAGGCGTGCAGCGCGGCAGCCAGCGCGGGCGGCCACGGTTCGGCGCCGGGCACCAGCGCCAATGCCTGGCCCAGCTGCACCCGCGCCTTGCCGAAAGCCTGCCCGGCGGTGGTCGAGAACGACATGGCATACTCGGCCTGCGCGCGCCGGGTCTCGGCGAAGGCGCGGGCCAGGCGCTCCAGCCGCGCCGCGTCCTGCTGGTAGCGTTGCAGCCGCTGGTCGGCGGCGCGGGTGCCGGCACTGAGCCAGGCATAGGCCGAGCCGATGACGGCCAGGCCGACCACCAGCGCCAGCAGGCTCAACCGCAGCTTCTGGGCGATTCCAAGCGGGAACTTCATTGCACGACTCCGGGCGTGGGGACGCCTCTGGATCGGCCGCCGGCGCGCAACCTTTAGGACGTCTCGCAAGCGGGGGGACTTCCGGTCGCCGCGCGCGGCGCAATGAAGCCAGCGGGTGATGACGGCAGCATGTCAGCCCCGCTCTCGCCCGCCGTCGCCTGCACGGCGACGGCCGCGGCGGCGTGCTAGAATCCGCGCTCCCTTGGGGAGTAGCCTGCTTCCAGCGTCTGGAAGCGCACGCGTCAACACACTCGACCATTGCGTCGTGGCGCGTGCGACCGGTTCCACGGTTGGCGAGACCAACGGCATGCGAGCGCAACGTCAGGTCGGGCGCGCCGCGTGCCGTCCGTGTCCGCCTGGCCAGGAAAACCCGATGTCCCCTCTGTCCATCCTTCTCATCGGCTTCGCCATGTCCACCGACGCCTTCGCCGCCGCGATCGGCAAGGGTGCGGCGATGCGCCGGCCGCGCCTGCCCGACGCGCTGCGCGCCGGCCTGATCTTCGGCGTGATCGAAGCCATCACCCCGCTGCTCGGCTGGCTGCTGGGCCGCGCCACGTCGCAGTACGTCGAAGCGTTCGACCACTGGATCGCGTTCGTGCTGCTCGGCGCGCTGGGCGTGCACATGATCGTCGCCGGGCTGCGACCGGATGCGGAGGAGGACACCCAGGAACCCGGCGACAACCGCCACAACCGCTTCTGGACGCTGGCCGCCACCGGCCTGGCCACCAGCATCGACGCGGCGGCGATCGGCGTGAGCCTGGCCTTCCTGGACGTGCACATCGGCGTGGTGGCGCTGGTCATCGGCCTGTGCACGCTGGTCATGGTGACCCTGGGCATCATGCTCGGCCGCGTGCTCGGTGCGCTGGTCGGAAAGCGCGCGGAGATCGTCGGCGGCGTGATCCTGATCGTCATCGGCGCCAGCATCCTGTACGAGCACCTGCACGGCGCGGCCTGAGCGCAGGGCCGCGGCGGCGGCCGGGCACACCGCGTCCCGGCCGCTGCAACGCACCCGCCTGGCGGCCTGCGGCACGCCGGCGGCATCGCGCCGCCGGCAGGTCCGCCAGCGCGATGGCCTCAGCGCAGGGCGGTCAGGAAGGCACGCAGCGAGGCCGGCTTCACCGGCTTGGTCAACACCCGGTAGCCGCGCTCGCGCGCCAGCCGTTTCAGCTCGTCGCGGCCATCGGCGGTGAGCAGCGCGCCGGGCAGCGGGCGGCCGGCGGCCGCGCGCAGCGCGACCAGCGCGTCGAGCCCGTCCATGCGGTCGTGCAGGTGGTAGTCCACCAGCATCACGTCGGGCCGCTCGGCGATCTTCTCCAGCGCCATGTCCACGGTGCTGGCCGCGATCACCTGCACCTTCCAGCGGCCGAGCAGCGCGCGCATGCCGTCGAGGATCTCCTGGTCGTTGTCCACGCACAGCACGCGCAGGCCGGCCAGCGCCTCGTCGCCGCCGAACGCCGGCATGGCGCGCGGCGGCGGCGCCACCGCCGGCGTCGGCACGCGCGGCAGGGTGATGGAGAACATGCTGCCGCGGCCGGGTTGGCTGCGTGCATCCAGGCCATGGCCGAGCAGCCGCGAGATGCGCTGGCAGATCGACAGGCCCAGGCCCAGGCCCTGCTCGCCCCAGTCGAACGGCTGCTGGTAGCGATGGAACTCGTTGAAGATCTGCTGCATGTGGTGCTCGGGGATACCGGGACCGGTATCCCACACCTGCAGCTCGACCTGGCCACCACGCACCCGCAGCGCCAGCACGATGCGCCCGCTGCGGGTGTAGCGCAGCGCGTTGGCCATGAAGTTCTGCAGCACCCGCCGCAGCAGGCGGCGGTCGCTGCGCACCCACGCCTGGCGCGCGAATACGTGCAGGCGCAGCCCGCGCCCGGCCGCCACCGGGGTGTACTGCGCGGCCAGTTCGCGCACCAGCACCGAGGCATCGAAATCGGTGACGGTCGGACGCAGCCCGCCGGCATCCAGCCGCGACACGTCGAGCAGGCCGTCGAGCAGCTCTTCGGCCGCACGCAGCGAGGCGTCCACGCGCTCGGCCAGGTGGCGCTGCTCGTCGCCCTCCTGCAGGCCGTCGCGCAGCGCCGAGGCGAACAGGCGCGCGGCGTTGAGCGGCTGCAGCACGTCGTGGCTGATGGCGGC
This sequence comes from Stenotrophomonas acidaminiphila, assembly GCF_001431595.1. Classification (GTDB taxonomy): domain Bacteria; phylum Pseudomonadota; class Gammaproteobacteria; order Xanthomonadales; family Xanthomonadaceae; genus Stenotrophomonas; species Stenotrophomonas acidaminiphila. The sequence continues at coordinate 76,427 of NZ_LDJO01000033.1, read as the reverse complement.
CAGGAAGCGGGTCTTGGACTGCTGCGCCGCCTCGGCCGCCTGCGAGCGCTCGGCCACGCGCTGCTCCAGGGTCTCGTTGGCCTCCAGCAGCGCCTGCTCGGCGCGCTTGAAGTCGCTGATGTCGTTGTAGCTGGTGACGTAACCGCCGCCGGGCAGGGCCTGGCCGCGCAGCTCGATCACCTTGCCGTCGGCGCCGGTACGCTCGAACACGTGCGGCGTGCCGGCGCGCATGTGGCCGATGCGCCGGTTGATCTGCATCTCGATGTCGCCTTCGCCCAGCTCGCCGCGCTCGGCGTTGTAGCGGATCAGGTCGGCGACCGGGCGGCCGACGTAGAGCATGCCGTCGGGATAGCCGAACATCTGCTGGTAGCGGCGGTTCCATGCGGTCAGGCGCATGTCCGGATCGACCACGCTGACCCCGGCGCTGATGTTCTCCAGCGTGGTGGACAGGATCTCGCGGTTGAAACGCAGCTCCTGCCCGGCCTCGTCCAGCACCGCCACCACTTCGCCCAGGTCCATGCCCGAACCGCGCAGCAGGCTGGTCAGCAGCAGGCGCGCCGAGGCGGCGCCGATGGACGCGGCCAGCAGGCGTTCGGTGAACTGCACCCAGGCGCGGTCGGCGGCGGCGGCCGGCTGGAACTCGCGCTGCAGCGCCTGCGCCTGTTCGACGAAGGCGCGCCGCGCGCGCGCGTCGCCGACCACGCGCGTGGCCAGCGCCAGCAGGTCGCGCACCTTGACGTGCGCCGGCCAGTCGCCGGCCACCGCCGGGCGCCGCGCGTATGGCTCAAGGAACGGCGCCACGCGCAGCCGTTCGGCCACCCCCGGGCGCCAGCGCATCGACACCAGCAGCATGGTCGCGGAGTTGAGCAGCAGCGACCAGAACGTGCCATGGGTCAGCGGGTCCCAGCCAGTCAGGCCGAACAGCTGTTCGGGCCGCAGCCAGCCGATGCCGAACGGGCCGCGCTCGACCAGCCCCACGTCCAGCCAGCCGCCATGGCTGAGCGCCGGCAGCAGCAGCGTGTAGATCCACAGCGCGAAACCCACCGCCATGCCGGTGCCGACGCCGCGGCGGCTGGCGCCGCGCCAGTACAGGCCGCCGATCAGGCCGGGGGCGAACTGCGCCACCGCAGCGAACGCCATCAGCCCGTAGGTCGCGAGCATGGTGTCGTTGTTGCTGCCGCGGTAGTAGCCGTAGGCCACCAGCGCCAGCAGCAGGATCGCCAGGCGGCGGATCCACAACACGCGCGAGGCGACGTCGGCGGCCTCGCGGTGGTCGCCGCTGCGGCGCAGCAGCAGCGGCATCACCAGATCGTTGCTGATCATGGTCGCCAGCGCGATCGAGGACACGATCACCATGCCGGTCGCCGCGGAGAAGCCACCGACGTAGGCGACCAGCGCCAGCGCGGTGTTGCCGCTGCTCATCGGCAGCGCCAGCACCAGCGCGTCGTCGACCACGCCGCCCCCGCCGAGCAGGGCGTTGCCGGCCACCGCGATCGGCACGATCATCAGCGAGATCAGGACCAGGTAGCCGCCGAACAGCCAGCGCGCGCGGCGCACGTCGCCGACGTCGCCGCACTCCACCACCGCCACGTGGAACTGGCGCGGCAGGCAGATCAGCGCCAGGAAGCTGAGCAGGGTCTGCGAAACGAAGCCCACCGGCGGCGTGCCCTCGAACAGGGTGCGCGCCGACGCCACCACCGCGGTGCCGCGGTCGGACAGCCAGACGTAGGCGAACACCCCGACCGCCACCATCGCCAGCAGCTTGATCATCGATTCCAGGGCGATGGCCAGCATCATGCCGTGGTGGTGCTCGGTGGCGTCCACCTGGCGGGTGCCGAACAACGTGGCGAACAGCGCCATCAGCAGCGCCACGTACAGCGCCGGATCGGTGAGCACGCCCCCACCGCCGCTGTCGCCGGTGAGTACCCGCAGGCTCATCGCAACCGCCTTGTACTGCAGCGCCAGGTACGGCACCACGCCGATCAGCGCGATCACCGCCACCAGCGCGGCCAGCCGCCGCGAACGGCCGTAGCGGGAGGAAATGAAATCGGCGATGGAGACCACGTTCTCGCTGCGCGCGATCAGCGCCAGCCGCTCGATGATGCGCCAGCCGAACAGCAGCAGCAGCAGCGGCCCCAGGTAGATCGGCAGGTAGCCGATGCCGTAGCGCACCGCGGTGCCGACCGCGCCGTAGAAGGTCCACGACGAGCAGTACACCGCCAGCGCAAGGCTGTAGATCACCGGCCGCAGCCACGGCCGGTCCGGATACATCGGCCGATGGTCGCCCCACCACGCCACGCCGAACAGCAGCGCGGCATAGCCGAGTGAGACCAGCAGCAGGATCCAGCTTGAGACCAAGGACGCGTTTCCGGACGGGCCGTGCCGCAGTGTAGCCGCTGCCAGGCCCGCGCCGTGGCGGCCGCCCGGCGCGGCTCAGCAGGGGATCGTTTCGCCGCCCCCGGCCGGCGGCGCCGGCTCGACGGACAATGCCCGCGCCGGCAGGTACAGATGGAACCGGGTGCCTTCGCCCGGCGCGCTGTCCACTTCGATGCGGCCGTCGGCCGCGGCAATCAGGTTGACCGCCACCGCCAGGCCCAGGCCGGTGCCCTGGCCGCTGGGCTTGGTGGTGAAGAACGGCTCCATGCAGCGCAGCCGTACCTCCTCGCTCATGCCATGGCCGCTGTCGCTCACTTCGATCCGCAGTTCGTTGCCCGGCTCCGGGCAGGACAACGCCAGCCGGAAGGTACCGCCGTCGGGCATGGCCTGCCGCGCATTGGCGGCCAGGCTCAACAGCACCAGCTCCAGCTGCGCCGGGTCGAAATGGATCTGGCACTGCACATGGCCGGTGTCCAGTTCGAACACCATGCGCGCGTCGAACAGCTGGCGCAGCATCGGCTCCATCGCGGCGATGGTCGGTGCCGCGTCCAGCAGCTGCGGCCGCGCCACGTCCTGGCGGCTGAAGTCCAGCAGCCGGCGGGTGACCGCGCCGGCGCGCCGTGCGGCCGACTCCACGCCCTGCAGAGCCGCCTTCAGCTCCGCCGGATCGTCGCTGCGGCGGCCCTTGCCGGCATATCCCATGATCAGCGCCAGCAGATGGTTGAAATCGTGCGCCACGCCGCTGGCCAGCCGGCCGACGTTCTCGATCTTCAGCGCGTGCACCAGCTGCTCGCGCGAGCGCTCCTTTTCCTGCATTTCCAGTTGCAGCGCATCGCGCTTGCGCGCCAGGTCGGCGCCGCGGCGGCGGGCGATGCGCAGGTTGTCGCGTAGCGCGGACAGCGACTGGTCCAGCACGAACGCCACCACCAGCGTGCCGAAGCCGGCCAGCACCAGGTCGCGCAACGCCAGCTCCACGCGCGCCGGCAGGTAGAAGGCGGCGGCCGCGTCCAACCATGCGCCCAGCGCCAGCAGCGCGGCCAGCCAGGTGGTCGCCAGCCACAGCGCACGGCGGCCCAGCAGCGCCCCGGCCAGCAGCACCGGCAGCAGCTGCAGCAACTGCCCGTGCATCTGCGCGCGCAGGCCCCAGTAGCCATACGCCACCGAGGTCAGCACCAGGTTGAGCACCACGAAGACCAGGACCGACAGGTGCAGGCGGCGGCGCCGCAGCAGCTCCAGCGAAACCACGCAGGTCAATATGCCGGCCACGCCCAGCCCCTGCGCCAGCCCCGCGGTGCCCGCTGCGCCCCACAGCAGGAGCAGCAGCTGGTAGCCGGCCACGGCCAGCAGCAGGCGCAACAGCATCGCCATGGCGCGCGCTTCGGTGGCATCGACCACCGCAGGCCGCCGTGGGCGGTCGGTGGCACGCGTGGCGCGTGGTGGCTCGGGCTGATCCCCGGGCCGGGTGGTTCCGGAAAGCATCGGGTGTAGTCCCCGGCACGGCGGATGGCCGCGCGATACATGGAAAGTTGCCGCTATATTACGGACGCCCGTCGTCCAGGCACCCACCCACGCCGGGCGGGCACGGCATGCAGCCGCGAAGGCGGCGCGATGTGGCGCCCGGCGCCCAGGCAGTGCGGCTATATTAGCCACGTCCGTTGCCGGACTTTCCCCGCCTGGAAACACCGGACGCCATGCTCCCACCGCTTCGTGTCATTCGATTCCGCTGCCTGTTGCCCTGGGCGGCACTGGCAATGGCCCCGGCCGGCCCCGCGGGTGCCCAGGGCACCGACGCCGACGTAAGGCTGATGGACCAGGTGGGACGCTGCCACGCAACGGTGCATGGCGCCCCGCGCGAAGCACTGGCGATGGCCACGAAGCTGCTGGACATGCCGGCGCTGCCGCCGGTGGTGGAAATAGGCGCCGAGGGATGCCGCGGCTTCGCCCGGCAGTTGCTTGGCCAGGGCGACGCCAGCCTGGAATCGGCGGCGCGGGTGCAGGCGTTGCTGCGGACGACGGAGCTGCCCGCCATCGAACACAGCCGGGCGATACAGATGGCGGCCACGCTGCTGCAGCGCAATGGACAGACCGCCGAGGGCCTGAAACTGCTCGAATCGATGCTGGAACGCGGCATCGCCGAAGGCGACGTGGGCAGCCAGATCACCGCATTGAGCGGCATCGCCCTGATCCGCGCCGAGCAGATGGACGACCCCGAGGGTGCGCTGCATTACCAGCAACAGGCACTGGCGCTGTCCGACCACCTGCGCAGGCCGCCACTGCCGCAGGACGTGATGCTGCACTACAACCACGGCTACACGCTGCTGCGGCTCAGGCGCCATGAAGAGGCGGAGCGTGCCTTCGCGCGTGCCGAGTCGATCGCCAACCGCGTGTCCAACCAGGACGTGATGCTGCACCGGATCCGCAGCCACCGGGCCGAGATCCAGCGTGCCGGCGGTCTCCTGGAGGCGGCCCGGGCGCAGTTCCTGGCCGTGCTGCCATGGCAGGCCCAGAATGATCCGCTCGGGCAGATCGTCACCCTGCAGCGGCTGGCACGGATCGCACTGGAGCAGGCGCAACCGGAGCAGGCCCGGGATCTCGGCGAAAAGGCCCTGGCGCTGGCCGAAGCCGGCAAGTTCCCCGGAGGCGCGCGCGACAGTCTGGACCTGCTGGCGGAGACCAGCGTGGCTCTCGGCAATACCGCCCAGGCGCGCGATTACCTGCGCCAGGCCAGGCAGATCGACCAGGCGCAGATGAAGGGCGACAACCTCAACCGCCTGGCCAGGTTGCAGGCCACGGCCGAGCAGGCGCTGGATCCGATCCGCATCAACGCCGTCCAGGAGGCCAGCCGCGACCGCCTGCTGCGCAACGCCGCGCTGGCCGCGGTGGCGGTCCTGCTGCTGGGCGGCGGCGGCCTGTACCTGCGCATGCGCCGCCAGCAGCGTCGGCTGCGCAGGCTCGGCGCCATCGACGCGCTCACCGGATTGCCGAACCGGCGCGAGGCGCAACGCCTGCTGGACGCCACCATGTCAGTGCGCACCGGCGACGCGCGCAGCGCGGTGCTGCTGCTGGAGATCGATGGCTTCAAGGCGCTCAACGACCTGCACGGCCATGCCGCCGGCGACCTGCTGCTGCGCGCGGTGGCCGAAGAACTGGTGCGCAACAGCGACCAGCACGACCACGTGGCCCGCTGGGGCGGGGCGACCTTCGTGGTGATCCGCGCCAACACCACCCAGGCCGCGGCGTTCGCGCTGGCCGCGCACCTGTGCCGCAGCATCCAGCGGCTGCAGGTGGATGTCGCGCCGGGCCAGTGCCTGACGCCCAGCATGTCCGCCGGCGTGGCCCCGCACCCGCTGTTCCCTGGCACCGCCACCAGCCATGCCGATACCCTGCGCGCGGCCAGCCGGGCGCTGCAGGTGGCGCGCCGCAGCGGCACCGGCACCTGGGCCGGGCTGTGGGGCCTGGCCGAGGGCCGCAACGTCGACCTGTACAGCATCCTGCGCGATCCGGAACAGGCCCTGGCACAGGGCTGGATCATGATCGGCGGCGGCCGGCCGATGTCGTGGGCACCGCCGCGCGACGTCGGTGCCCCGCCAGCGCGGGACGAAAACCGGGGCCAGGGTCGGGTTTCCCACCTGCCCTGAACCCGGGACCCGGCGGCCGCTGCGCGCACGCGATAACCGACCCGGACCCCGGCTGTTCACGCGACGCGGCGATTACCGGGCCAGTTCGAAGCGCACTTCGACCCGGCGGTTGGGCAGCAGGCATTCCAGCAGCGCGGCGCGCGGCTTGACGCCATCGCACTGCTGCACCTGCTGGGTATCGCCGCGGTATTCGTAGCGGATCCGGTCGGCGGCGATGCCGCGGCCGATCAGCAGCTCGCGAACCGTCTGCGCGCGACGCTGCGACAGGCCCTGGTTGTAGTCGAAGCCCTTGCCCTGCATGCGGTCGGCGTGTCCGACCAGGGTGACCCCGGCCAGTTCGCGCTGCTCGCCGGCCAGGGTGGCCAGCGCGCGGTCGATGCTCTCCAGCGAGTAGGTACGGATGTCCTTGCGGCCATCGCGGTCGAACTCGAACAGCACGTTGGCGATCAGCGGGCCGGGCGTCGGCGCCGCGGCGGCGGGCGCCACGGCGCACTGGCGTGCCATCGCCTCGGCATCGTTGACCAGGTCTTCGGCGATCTGGATGTACGGCTTGGAGTGCCGCCACTGCTGCTGGTTGAACTCGTTGCCGGCGTGCACCAGCTCGACCTCGCCACAGGCCACGGCCTGCTGCGCGCAACTGAAGCCCGGGGTGCCGTGGATCGCCTTCAGGCGCTGCCACAGGTCGTCGCGCAGGTACTTGGCGTTGTTGACCAGGGGCGTATCGGTCGGGATCGGCGAGACGCCGGTCTCCATGGCCACGATCAGCTTCTCCGACTCGGTCAGCGCCTCCTGCGGGAACGCGCTGCGGTCGTTGCGGGTGTACTCGTGGAAGGACACGTCCAGCCAGCACTGCGCCTTGGACAGGTGGTAGTCGCGCACCGGGCGGCCGGCGTCGTTGAGTGCCTGGATGCGGCCCTGCGTGGCTTCGTAGCCCTGCAGGTCGGCGTGGATGGCCTCGTCGGTGATGCGCTTTTCCTGCGGGTTGAGCCGGGTCTGCTGGGCGGCGGCGGGGCCGGCCAGGGCGGACAGGAGGGCGGTCGCCAGCAGCGCGCGGGACAGGGTGGAACGGGTATGCGGGAGAGTCATCGGGTCGTCCTCAGCGGGCCGGGTCGCGGTAGCGCACCGGGTCACGGCGGAAAAGGTCTTCGTCGAACTTGAAGCGCAGGCGCAGGAACAGGCCCTGCTGGGTGTATTCGTAGCCGTTGAGGTCGCGGTCGCCCTCGAAGCCGGTCCAGTTGTAGCCGGCCGACAACCACAGGTTCTGCCGCAGCAGGCGGCCCACTTCCACGCCGTAGGCGTACTGGTTGCCGCCGGACTGGCCACGGAAGGTGGAGCCGAGCACGCCGACGTCCCAGTTCTCGGTGATGTCGTAGACGATGCGGCCGGAGAACAGCAGCGCACGGAAGCTGCTGTTGACGCGGGCGCCGTCGGCAAGTGCGAACTGGTCGCGCTGCCACTTGCCGGCCACGCGCCCGGTCAGCCACCACGGCCGCGATGGATGCCAGTCGGCATGCGAGGAGACGATGTGGGCGCGGGTACGCACGTCCTGGCTGGTGCCGTTGACCACCTGGCCGTCGAGCAGGGTCAATCCGCTTTCGTCGCGTTCGAGCTTGTACTCGTAGCGCATCAGCGCGTTGACCCGGTTGCGGTCGGTGTCGCGGTAGGCCAGGCCGAGCTGGAAGCGGTCCTGCAGGACGTCGCCGCGTTCCTTGTAGTTGGTCGCCAGCAGGTAGTTGCGGCCCAGCAGGGTCCAGTCGCGGCTGAGCTTGCGCGCCAGCATGAACTGCAGCAGCGTGGTATCGAACGCCTCGTTGGCCTCGGTGTGCGCCACGTCCTCGGAGATGCGGTGCTCCACGCGCACCGCGCCGCGCCACAGCGGGTTGGCGCTGTAGTCCAGCGCCAGCGCCAGCCCGGTGCTGTCGCCGGTGTCGCCGGCGATCACGTTGACCCGTTCGGCCGAGCTGCTCAGGCGCAGGCCCTCGCGGATGTCCCAGTTGTTGCGGATGCCCGAGGCGGCCTGCACGTCGCGGCCGCTGATCGCATCGCGCAGCCGGTACTCGCTGAATGCCTGGGTGTCGCGCAGGTAGCTGCTGTCCACGCCGAACACCAGCGCGTCAGCCTGGCGGTCGGTGGTGGTGATGCCGTAGGCGCTGGTCAGGCCGGTCTGCTTCTCGTAGCGGCCATACAGGCGGCTGCGCTCGAACACCTGGTAGTCGACGCCGGCGGCCACGCGGTGGCGGTCCTCGCCGTTGACGCTCTGCTCGACCTCGGCACCGCCGCTGAACTTCTCGCTGAAGCGGTAACCCAGGCCGATGCGGGCACTGTCCGATTCCAGCTTGGTGCCGACCGGCAGGTCGCTGGTGATCAGGCTGCCGGACGACGGGCCATTGATGACCATCAGCCCGGTGGCCGGGTCCAGCGCCTGCTGGCCATAGCCCAGCGCGCCGCCGCCGGCACCGGTGGCGAAGCCGCCGGTCAGGCCGCCGGCCTGGCCGAACGGCGCCCCCATCGACCACGGCGAGGTCACGCCGATGGTCTCGCGCACGCTGCGCAGGCCGACGTCCAGGGTCAGGCGCTCGGTGGCGGCCACGCGCACGCCGGCACCGCCGGCTTCGCGCTCGCCACCATCGGGATTGCGGTCTTCGCTGCGCAGGGCCTCGACATACAGCTCCAGCCGCGGGCCCAGCGCGTAACCCAGGCGCGCGTTGTACTCGCCGCGGCCGCCGTACAGCGGCGACGCCGGGTTGTTGAACGCCGGATCGGTGCGCGCGGCGAACAGGCGCGCATCGAACTTGTCGCCGTCATGCGCGAACTCGACGCGCCAGGCATCGCCCTCGACCTCGCCGACCACGTCCTTCAGGCCCTGCGAGGCGACCTGGTTGAGCGAACTGGTGTTGACCTCGCTGCGGGTGCGCGCGAACTCGGCGACCAGCATCGTGTTCTCGCCGAACCGGTAGCCGGCGTTGGCGCTGCCCATGCGGAACTCGGCGTACGGGTTGCGGTCTTCCACCGCCGAGGCGCCCACCTCCAGCCGTTCGCTCAGCTTGAACTGGCCGTCGGCGCCGAACACCCAGAACTTCTCGGTCTGCTGGTCCAGCTCGTAGGTGATGCGCAGCGACACCGGATTCAGGTCGCTGTCGAAGGACGGCATGAACTGGTTGAGCAGAATGCGCCCGGAGAACGGCTCGAAGCTGTAGTCCACCAGCCGCGCCAGCGGACGCACCGACACGATGCGGGTCGGCTGGTTGCGGTCGCGCACGATCACTTCCACCCGCTCGCTGCCCTCCAGCACCGTGTTGTTGCGCAGCGCGTACGGGCCACTGCCCTGGCTGCGGAACTCCTCGATGACCTGGCGCAGCGAGTCCTCGATGGCGAAGACGTTGCCGCGTGCGCGCGCGCTCTCGAAGTGCCAGCCCAGGCCGGTGGCGGTGCGGTTGTAGGTGCTCAGGCTGCGCTGCGGGATCGGCCCGCTGCCACCGATGCCGGTGACCGTGGCCAGCGTGTCACCGGTCTGGAAGTCGCCGTACAGCAGGTAGCTGCGCTTGTTGTCGATGCGCACGTACAGGCGTTCGGCCGAGCGCGCGTCGAAGCCGCGCAGCGACGCATCGCCGTAGACCGGGTAGAACTCCTCCGGCTGGATGTCGCGCAGCAGGCGGCCGCGCACGTCCTTGTCCGAATCGTAGGCGGCGGTGAGCAGGTACTCGCCCTTGATCCGGCCCTTGACGAAGAACGCGGTGCGCGCGGCGGCATTGGCCTTGCCGTTGTTGAACTGCTTCTCCCAGCGGCGGATGTCGCGGTCGAAGGCGTCGTGGTGCTGCACCGGCGAGATCAGCCCGGCATTGGACCTGTTGCGGAAATTGAGCACGCCCTCGATCAGGCCGGTGGCCAGCAGTTCGCGCATTTCCGGCAGGAAGCCGATCACGCCCTCGGCAGTGCGGCCGCCGGCGGTGATGCGCAGCACCACGTCCTGCGGCTCGTGCGGTGCGAGCAGGTCGAACTCGGCCACGCCGTCCTCCACCACCAGCTGCACGCCGGGGGTGACCTTGTCGGCATCGCTGGCACCGGGGCCGAACTCGTCGGTACGCGAGCCGGGCAGGCGCACGCGGCCGCCGCTGTTCTCGATGGTGGCGTAGGCGCGGCCGGCCAGCGGCTTGCCTTCGCCGTCGAGCAGCTGCACGCGCACGTGCACCGGGGTCTGGCCGTCGGCCGGCACGCCGTCGCGGTCGACCTCGACGCGGACCAGGTCCACGCCGCGGTTGAGGGCGTAGTCGATCTGGCCCGGCCGCGCCGGCACCGCTTCCGGTGCGGCATCGACGCTCGCCGGCGAGCGCGGGTACAGGGTGCTGGCATCACCCAGCACCGGGGTGAAGCGGGTACTGGTGCCCACGCTCTGGGCCATCGCCGGTACGGCAACGGCAGCCAGCGCGCAGGCCAGCAGGCTCAGGCGCGGCGGCGTACGCGGGAAGTCGCGGCGGCTCATGGCTGCACCTCCTGCGCGGCCGATGCCGGGGGCGGGTTGGGTCTGGGATCCACGATCGGTCTCTGGTTGGCCGTATCCGTGGCCTGCTGCGGCGCACGGACGGGCTTGCTTTCGAAACGCAGCGGCGACTGGCCGGGCTCGCTCTCCGGTGCGCGCACCTCACCCTGGGTACGGCGCGCCTTGACCTGCTCAAGCACCGGGTTGGCGCAGCTGCCCTCGACGAAGTCGGCGCGGTGCAGCTCACCGTTCTTCAGGTCCAGGAACAGGCTGTCGGCGTCGCCCAGGTTGCGGTTGCTGCTGGTGGTCAGGCGTGCGCCGACCGGCAGGGTCGACGGATCGACCTTCAGCGTGTGGCTGTTCGGCGGCAGGCCGCAGTAGCTGTACTTGCCCTCCGAGTCGGAGACCAGCCAGGTGCCGTCGGAGAAGTACAGGCGCACCCCGGGGATGCCCAGTTCTTCCTGGTCCTGCACGTGGTTGTTGTTGCAGTCCACGAACACCTTGCCCAGCACGCAGGCCTCGTCGGTGAACACGCCGCCGGTGACGCGCACGCGGTACTGGGCGTGGTTGGACGGGGTCGAACCCGGCAGTGGGTTCAGGCCCACCGGATCGATGCAGCCGCCGGGGATCGAGCAGCCGTGCGCCTGCGCGCGATTGATGCCGTCGCCCTGCAGCGCGCCCACGCCGATGCGCACGCGGTAGGTCAGCACCAGCTGGCCGCCGGCGGCGATCGGGCCCAGGTCGAAGCCCAGGCGCGGACCCGGCCTGCCCAGCGGTTCGTCCAGCACGCGGCCGTCGACGCGGGCGGTGCCGTCGATGTAGGTGAAGCCGCGCGGCAGCACGTCGACGATGTTCACCGTGCGCACGGCGCTGCCGGACACGTGGCGTACCTCGATGGTGTACTGCACGGTGTCGCCGATCTCGGCCATGGCGCGGTCGCCACGCTTGCTGATCACCAGCAGCGTGTCTTCCGGCGCTTCCTGCACCTCGTTCGGCACCCGGCACAGGTTCTGGCTGATCTGCGGGTCACACAGGTCGAGCTGGCCAGGGGTTTCCTCGAACTGCTTCCACTGTTCCTCGCCCGGCTTGCGCTGCGGATCTTCGCCGCCGCCGGACACCACCACCGCGTTGTTCACGGTGCCCTGGCGCACGGCTTCCGGCAGCACGTCCACCGGCACCTTGATCGCGCCCGGATGGGTCGCACCGGCAGCCAGTTCGCGCGCGCTCGCGCACTCGAAGCGGCGCTCGCCCGCGCTGCCGGTACAGGTCCAGCCATCGCCGGCGGGCAGGCCCGACAGCACGATGCCGGCCGGCAGGTGTTCGCTGACCACGTACTCGGCGTCGGTGGCGCGCTCGCCGATGTTGCGCACGCGGATCAGGTAGCTGGCCTGCTGGCCAACGGTGAACACGGCGCTGTCGGCGGCCTTGCTGACCACCACGTCCGGCCATGCCTTCACCAGTTCGCTCGGCAGGCGACAGGCGTTGTGCACCACCTCGGCCTCGCACACCGGCAGGATGCCGACGTCGCCGCCTTCCAGCGCCTGCTGTTCTTCCGGCGTCGGGCGGCGCGATTCCGGCTCGCCGCCGCCGGCGACCAGCACGGCATTATTGACGGTACCGGCGCTGGCATCGGCGCCCACGCGCACCAGCGCGCTGATCACCGCCGTCGCACTCTGCCCGGCTGCCAGCACGGTGCTGCTGCGGCAGCTGAAGCGGGTGTCGCCGGCCGCGCCGGTGCAGCTCCAGCCGTCGCCCGTCGGGACATCGGCCAGGGTCACGCCCTGCGGCAGGCGGTCGAGCACCTCGTACTCGCCGCTGGTCGCGGCCAGGCCGGCATTGCGCACCACGATGCGGTAGGTCGCGGCGCTGCCGGTGACCAGGGTCGCCGGATCCACCGACTTGCTGACCCGCAGGTCGGGCACGTCGGTGTTGAGCTCGCCGAAGTTGTTGGACTGCGAGTGGATGCCCGGCTCCAGCGTCAGCCAGCTGATGACCGAAACCGGCTCGCTCTTCGGCGTGCCGTCGCCACCGGTGGTACCCGGCACCGTCTGCCCGCTCTGCGTCTGCGGCGGCTGGTTGGGCTGGGTCACCTTGTAGCGGCCCGGGCGCAGGTTCGGGAAGTGGTAGCGGCCATCGCCGTCGGTGACGACCGTGGTGCGGACCGGGTTGCCGAGGTCGTCGACGCCCTCCAGCACGATCTCCTGGCCGGGGATGCCGGTTTCACCGGCGTCGATGCGCCCGTTGTCGTTGTCGTCGTACCACACCTGGCCGGCGATGGATGCCGGCGGGATCTCGCCGAAGTTGTTGGCCACCGAGTGTTCGTTGGCGCCCAGCACGATGCCGCTGATCGCCGACGGCGTGGTGGTCACCGCGGTGGCGTCGCCACCGTGGCTGCCGGCACGGGTACGGCCGTTGAACGTGCCTGCCGGCTGTTCCGGCTCGGTCACGGCATAGGTGCCCGGCGCCAGTCCGTCGAACAGGTAGTAGCCGTTCTCATCGGTACGCACCTCGGCCACCACCGGGTTGCCCTGGGCATCGGTGCCGGTCAGGCGCACGGTCACGCCGGCGATGCCGTTCTCGCCGACCGAGATGACGCCATCGTTGTTGCGGTCCAGCCACACCCGCCCGGCGATGGAGCCGTTCATCGGGATCTCGCCGAAGTTGTTCTGCACCGCGTGCTGGTTCTCGCCCAGCACGATGTTGCCGATCGCCGACGGCGTGGTGGCCTTGCCGGTCGCGGTGGCGCCCGCCAGCGGCACGCCGCCGATGTTGCCCGGCACCGTCTGGCCGTTGAGCGTCAGCGGCGGCTGGTTCGGCTCGGTGACGGCATAGGTGCCCGCCGGCAGGTCGGCGAACAGGTAGCCGCCGTCGTTGCCGGTGGTGGTGGTGCGGGTGACCGCGTTGCCATTGACGTCGGTGCCGGACAGCTCGACCGTGATGCCGCCGATGCCCTGCTCGCCCGTGTCGATCACGCCGTTGTCGTTGTTGTCCATCCACACCCGGCCGGCGATGGTGCTGCGGGTCGGGATCTCGGCGAACAGGTTCTCCAGCGACTTCTGGCCCGGGGCCACGGTGATGCCGGTGATCTGCGACGGGGTGGTGTTCACGCCGGTCGCGGTGCCGGTGGCGATACCGCCTACCGTTCCTTCGGTGGTGATGCCGTTGGCGGTGCCCGCCGGCTGGTTCGGCTGGTGCAGGGTGTAGGTGCCCGGCAGCAGCTGGGTGAACGAGAACGTGCCGTCATTGGCGGTCGTCGTGGTGGCGACCACCGTGCCGCCCGCGTTGCGCAGCTCGATGGTCTGGCCACCGATGCCGCCGTCGCTGCCGTTCTGCACGCCGTCGTTGTCGTAATCCATGAACACGCGGCCGTGGATCTCGGCGCCTTCCTGTTCGCCGAAGTCGTAGTTCTCGCCGTTGCCGGTCAGGCGGATGCCGCTGATGCGGTCGGTGGTCGGCGCGTCGCCGGCCACGCCGGTCTGCGCGCTGCCGGCGCTGCAGCCGGCACCGCCGCAGGTACCGGGCTTCACCGCGCTGGGCCGGTTCAGGTGGCCGGCCGGCAGCACTTCGCGCACGGCATAGGTCTTGGCCGGGTCCAGGCCGACGAACTTGTAGAAACCATTGGCGTCGGTGAGCGCGGTCCCGGTCGGACCGGTGACGGGCACGTAGTCGCCGCCGACCAGCTCCAGCAGTTCCAGGGTGGCGCCGGCGATGGGCTCATCCGTGGCCGGGTCGCGCACGTCGTTGACGTTCTTGTCCAGGAACACGTGGCCGGACAGCGTGTACAGGGTGACTTCCGGGAAGTCGAACTGCACGCCCTGGCCGCCGCTGCCGAGCACCACCCCGCTGATGACGCCACCGCTGGCCACGATGCCGGCGCTGCCCTTGTCGGTCACGCCGGTACTGGTGCCGTTGCGCACGGTACGCGTGCTGTTGGGCTGCGGCAGGCCGTTGTTGTAGCCACCGGACACGGTGCTCTGGTCCTGGTTGATGGTGTAACCGGCGGCATCGGACGGCGCCAGCCCGTTGAACACGTAGTCGCCGTTGCCATCGGTGGTGACGGTGACGTCGATCGCGTTGCCATAGACGTCGGTACCGGTCAGGCGCACGCTGACGTTGGCCAGGCCGTTGTCGCCGGCGTCGGTATCGCCGTTGTTGTTCTGGTCGATGAACACGCGGCCGCCGATGCTGGCATTGCGCACCTGCACCGGGCCGTCCTGCTCGTTGTTGTTCGGATTGCTGTCCTTGGCCAGGTCCTCGTTGGCCGCGTCCTTGCCCGGCTGCACGGCCGCGTGGTTGTCCACGTCGGTCAGCCACGGCCCGGCATACACGCCCGCCTTGGGACGCGCATGCAGGGTCAGGGTGTAGCCACTGCCCGCCGGGAAATTGCCGTTGACGTGGCAGGTCACCTGCTGCACCGGGGTCGCGCTGGTGACGCTGGCGACGCCGTTGGAGACATAGCAGACGTCCGCCGCGTCCGGCGCCGGCGGGCCGGGCTGCACGGCCAGGGTGCCGCCGGCCGCGGCCAGCGTGGCGCCACTGGTGGCGGTACCCACGCCCGGGGCGGTGCCGGGAATCCACTCGAAGCCGGACGGCAGCGTATCCACCACGCGCATCTGGGTGGAGGTGGAAATGCCGTTGTTGCGCAGCACGATCTGCCACGGCACGGCCTGGCCGACGTCGACCGGCGAGACCATGGCGGTCTTGCTCACCACTTCCAGGTCGGTGCTCGGGAACAGCACGTTGTTGATCGCGGCCAGGTTGTTGCCGGCCTGGAGCGGATCGGCGGTGCACTTGCCGGAGGATTCGTAACTGTTGGTCTCGTCCGCGCAGACGTGCACGGCATTGCCGAAGATCACCGGGGCGGTGGACACGCCGGTGGGCCGGAACACCAGTTCGAAGTTCACTTCCTCGTTCACGTCCAGCGTGCCGAAGCTACACACCGTCGCGGCGTTCGGTGATGCCTGGGTACAGGCAACGGTCTTGCTGGCCAGGGTGTAGCCGGCGCTTGCCGCGCCCGCGTTCATGTTCTGCGGCGTGCCCTGCAGCACCAGGCTGAACCCGGACGGCACCGTCAGGGTGTCGGTCATTTCGATGTTTTCGGCGATCGACGGGCCGGCGTTGCGGACGCTGAAGCGGTAGCGCAGGTCGTCGCCGGCGCGGAACTCGCTCTGCCCGGCGGGGAACACCGGCACCTTGCCCTGCTGCAGGTCGAACGACGGCACGGTGACGTCGAACACGGCCGAGGCGGTGTTGTTCGCCTGCGCGTTGGCGTCGCCACAGGCGCTGGAGTTGGCGACCCCGTCGAAACGGTACTCGCACATGTTGTCCAGATGGACCTGGGCGGTGTTGGTGACGTTCTCGTACAGCTTGTCGCCCAGCGCGCCGGTGTAGCTCGGCGGCTTCTTGACGCGCGCACGCACGGTGACCGTCTGCACTTCATGGCGGGAGATGGTCGTGACGTTGACGCAGGAAATGGAACCGCTGGCCAGGTTGCTGGCCGCGCAGCTCATCTTGGCCGCATCGGCCGGCTTGACTTCCAGCACCTCGAAGGCCGGCGTCGCCAGCGTCGCCGCACCGGTGAACAGGCTGTCGGTGATACGGAAGTTGCCGGCGGCGATGTGGTCCTGGCCCTGGTTGCGGGCGACCAGGGTGAACAGCACGGTCTCGCCGACCGATGCCATCGGATTGTTGCCGCCGCTGGCCGGGATGCTGGTCGTGACCGTCTTGCTGGTCATGGCCACGTCGGCACGCGGCAGCACCAGCACCCGCGCGCTGTCGCTCATCACGTTGCCGCCGGACAGGTCCTTCAGGAACGCGTTGGTCGAATCCAGCGTGGCGGTGTTGTTCAGCTGGCCGGTGGGCGCCCCCAGCGGGCGCGACAGCGTGGCCGTGACCACGATGGTGGCGCCGGCCGGCACGTTGCTGAAATTGCAGGTCTGCTCGTAGGTACTGCCGGACTCGACGGTACTGCCGCCCTGGCCGTACGAGTTTGGATTGCCGGAAATACTGGCGGGGCAGCTGTGCGTTGCGCCCGTGGCCTGGCTCAGGTCGTAGGTGAAACTGATGTTCGGCGTGACGTAGTTCGGCGTCTGCCCGATGGCCCGCATCAGGCCGTTGTAGACGTCCTTCACCTGCAGGTTCGGGATCGTCGCCTGCGCCGCGGCGGTGGTGATGGTCATCCGCCAGTGCATGTCGTTGTCGGCGGCGGCCAGCGTCGGCGCGTCGGCGACGTCATCGTGCCAGGTGGTGCCGTCCACGGAGGACTCCTTGCGGATGCCCACGCGGACGTCTTCGATGGTGGTGCCGATGCCGTTGGCGGCCTGGCAGTCCTGGCCGTTGGTACCGTTCTCGGCGATGCCGCCGGTCGCGCCGGCATCCTCGGGGTCTGCCGGCTGCGGGCCGTTGGTCGCGTCCAGCCCCAGCAGGCGCAGCACCTCGCTGCCGGTACAGGCGATGTTGGTCAACGTTACCGGGTTGGGCCCCAGGGTCGCGGCGTCGGCGATGGTGTGGGCGAAGCTGAAGGAACGCGACTGGCCGACGCTCATGGTGCCGGGGACGGGCAGCTCGCACGAGACCTGCGTCGTCTGCGCGGGGTTGGCGCCATCGGTTCGCGGCGAGGCCGGGGTGACGGTGCACACCCAGCCGTTGGTGGCGGTGACCGAGGCATTGGTGATTTCGCGCGGATCCAGCCAGTCCACCACGCGCAGCGGCTGCGAGGCGCTCCAGCTGACCGTTTCCGGACCACGGTTGGTGACGGTCAGGGTGGTGCTGATGGTCTGTCCCGGTGCCACCTTGGCCGGCTTGCTCTTGCTCAGCCCCAGGTCGGCCGCCGACGGCGCCATCCAGTAACGGCGGGTGGCGCTGTTGTTGTTCGGCTGGCCATCATCCTGTCCGGGCGGCAGGGTCAGCACGGCGGGCAGGTACTCGCCGGTGCGGCGCACGTTGTCCAGCGTCACCGGTATGACGAACGAGGCGGACACGCCCACGTTCAACGCGCCCGCGATGCAGCTGACCTTGGTGCCGTTCCAGGTTCCGGTCTGGGTGCCGCCGCTCACCGGCGGGGCGATGGTCAGGCTGCTGGCCGGCACGGAGGTACAACCCGGCGGCAGTGCACCGATGGTGAAACCGGCCGGAACGATGGTCTCGATCACGGCACCGGCGGCCGACGCCATGGGGCCGTTGTTGGTCACACCCAGGGTGATGGTCTGGTTGCTCAGGCCCGACGAGGGCGAGGCCGAGCTGTTGCTCAGCGAGCTGCTGATGGTCGCCGCCAGGTCGGTGGCCGGCTCGGTGTTGTAGTTGAGGCTGGTGGTGTTGTTGCCCGCGGCCAGGTCGATATAGAGCGTATTGGCGGAACTGATGGACGCCGTGTTGACGAAGCTGCCGTAGCTGCGGGTGGTGCCACTGACCTCGATCCAGCTGCTGTTGAGCTGCGCGGCGGTGATCGCCGAGCCGCCGGCGGTATAGGTACAGGTCAGTACGCGGCTGCTGTTGGCCGTGGCCACCGCGGTGCACGACGGCGTCAGCGGGCCACCGAAGTTGATTGCCGTCGCCACGAAGCCCGTGGCCGCGCTGTCCGGCAGGTTGTCGGTGATGACGATGCTGCCGCCCACCGGCACGTTGTTGCCGCCGGCGGCGATGTTCGGGGTCAGCCGGAAGGTGCTGTTGCCACCGGTCAGCGGGCTGCCGCTCGCCGGCACGGTCATGGCCTTGCCCACGGTGAGGTCGCCGGCGTTGCGCACGTTGCCGGAGAAGGCGGCGGACGGACCCGAGGTGCCGGTGGCGGTCAGGTTGAAACCGCCGGCGGTCACGCCGCGCACCGGGAACGTCACCGTGCCGCTGCTGCCGGCGGTGGTCGAACACACCATGTTCGGTGCGGTGTAGGTACAACCTGCCGGGGGCGCGGGCGGGTTGGCACCGAGCTGGGCGGGGATGACGACCGTGATGGTGTCGCCGCCGGCACTGGTACGCGTCCAGTCGACCGTGACGTTCACGTCCTGGCCGATGCCGATGTCCGCGGCCGTGGTCACCTGCGTCGCGGTCACGGCGGCGTTGGCGGCCGGCGCCATGAATCCGACCGCGGCCAACAGGCCGGCGAGCTTCATTGCGCGGACGGCAAATCCATTTGCATGCGCGCGCGAAGACATCGCGCGAGCGGCCTGATCGTGAGTTTGGTACACGGGTTTTCCCCTGCGTTGCAGCTGTTGCGCCCCACCCGGCTGCCTGGCGGCCCGGGCCTTGCGTGTCGTCGGTGCCTGCCGTTGCGGGCAAGCGCGGAACACCCGGTCAGGGCATTCGGGCCGCATTCTCGACAGCCCGCGCTGGCAAGGCAGTAGCAGTTCCTGACGCTTGCTCACAGTTGCTCTCAAAGCGTCGTGCGGCGGCACGCATCGGGCCGGCCGGAATCAGGATTGCGTGGGTACCCACAGATACCCCAGGCCACGCAGGGCGCGTACCGGCAGGGTCAGCCGGGTGGCGCCACGGACGCGCGCGCGCAGGCGGTGCAGCAGCACTTCCAGCCGGTGCGGGTCGAAATCCCACGGCGTGGGCGTGAGCGCGGCGATCAGCCGTTCGCGGCCCACGGGCGTGCCGGGGCATGAGAGCAGTTCGTGCAGCAGCGCCCGCTCGGCTGTCGACAAGGCCAGGGCCTGGCCATCGGGCGACCACAGCTCCCAGCCACCCGCGCGCAGGCTCCAGCCATTGCCGGCAGGCTCCGCCGCCGGGTCGGCCGCCGTACCGCCACCGGCCGCCATGCGCCGGTGCAGGCTGTGCAGGGCCGCCACCAGCACCGGCAGTTCCAGCGGCTTGGGCAGGTAGACATCGGCCCCCATCGACAGGCCATGCGCCATGTCGGCGGCGCTGCCGCGCCCGGTGACCAGCACGATGCCCATGTCGCCGGTGCGGCGCAGGTGACGGGTCGCGCTCAGTCCGTCCTCGCCCGGCAACATGATGTCGAGCACGACGATGTCGCAGGTGGCCACCGCCAGTTCGCGGTAAAGGGCTTCGGCACTGCCCATGCCGCGGGCCGCCGCGCCCTGCCGCACGAGTTCATCGACCACCAGCGCACACCACTCCGGGTCGTCCTCCACCACCCAGATGCGCATGCCCTGCAACGACTGCGGCGCGCATGCCGGCGGCGTTTCCTGTTTCGTTTCCAATACCGGTCCCCATGCACGCCGGCCACACGATGCGTGGCCGCGGCGTCGGGGTTGGATTCTCGACAGCTGCCGGCAACGCGGCAGTATCAAAAAATCTCCGTTGCTCTCCGGAATTCACACGCGCCGGCTGGCGGAAGCCGGTTTTCGCCTTCAGGCGGCGGGGATCGGCTCGGAGACCAGCATGTAGCCCATACCGCGCAGCGCGCGCACCGGCAGCACAATGCCGGTGGCGTTGCGCGCCCGGGTGCGCAGGCGGTGCACCAGCACCTCCAGCCGATGCGGGTCGAAATCCCAGGGCTGGTCGGTGACCGCGGCGATGAGCCGCTCGCGGTCGACCGCCTCGCCGGGAACGGCGAACAGTTCGCGCAGGAAGCCGCGTTCGGCCGCGGTCAGGGTCAGCACCTTGCCATTGGGGGCATGCAGGTCCCATCCGTCCGAGCGCAGGTTCCATGCGGCGACGGCCTCGCCGGGGGCAACCACGGCCGGCGAGGACTGCGACATGCGCCGGTGCAGGCTGTGCAGCGCAGCCACCAGCACCGGCAGCTCCAGCGGCTTGGGCAGGTAGACATCGGCACCGAGCGAGAGCCCGTGCGCCATGTCCGCGGTGCCGCTGCGCCCGGTGACCAGCACGATGCCCATGCCATCCATCCGCCGCAGGTGGCCGGTGGCGCTCAATCCATCCTCGCCAGGCAGGCCGACATCCAGCACGAGGATGTCGCACCGGTCCACCGCCAGTTCGCGGTAGAGCGCCTCGACGCTGTCGATGCCGCGCACGTCGGCGCCGTGGTACTCGAGTTCCTCGACCACCATGCCGCGCCACTCGGGATCATCTTCGACGACCCAGATCCGTACGCCATCCAGCCGGCAACCGGCATCGCCTGCCGGCCGTTCCCCATCCACCTGCATCAGTGCTTCCCCACGACCTGTCCCGCCCTGTTCGCCCGGCCATTCTAGGCCAGTGGCGTCCTGCTGCCGCCCGGCCACGCGCGCCGGACGGGACGCGGCCGGGGCCCGGCAGACACGATGCCGGCCCCGGCCTTGCTTGCGCTTACTCCCGCGGCAGGCCCATTTCGTCCAGCAGCGCCGGCGCCGGGTAGACCTTGGCCAGCAGCCAGCGCAGGTAGCGCATGTCCACGTGCACGGCCCGCTTGTAGCGCGGGTCGAACCACCAGCTGGCGCTCACCGACTCCCAGTTGGAGTCGAAGTTCAGGCCGATCAGCTCGCCGCGCGCATTGAGCACCGGCGAACCGGAGTTGCCCCCGGTGGTATCGAGGTTGGTCAGGAAGTTGACCGTCTGCGTCTTCAGCACCGGGTCGGCGGTGCTGCCGAAATCACCCTTGGCGATGGCATCGAGCAGCGGCCTGGGCGCGTCGAACGGCACCGTGTTGGTGTTCTTCTCGACGATGCCGGCCACCGTGGTCACCGGCGAATAGCTGACCGCGTCGCGCGGATGCAGCGCCTCGACCCTGCCGTAGCTGATGCGCAGCGTGCTGTTGGCGTCCGGGTAGACGGCGCGGCCCTGGCTGGCGCGCCAGGCGAACAGCGCCTGCATGTAGGACGGGCGCAGGCGCAGCTGTTCGCCCTCGCGCTCCTTGCTTTCGCGTTCGGCGTCCAGCTGCGCCGCCACCAGCGTGGCAGCCGCCGCCAGCAGCGGATCGGCTTCGAGCGCGCCGCCCTTGCGGGCCGCCTCGAAGCGCGACAGGCGCTGCGCCTCGTCGCCCAGCCGGGTCGCCGCGTACAGGGTATCCAGTGCCTTGCGCAGCTGTTCCGGGGTGCGCCCGAACAGCGCGTCGTAGCGCGCGTCGCGACGGGCGTCGGGCAACTGCTGGTAGCGCGTGAGCAGCGCGGTGAGCAGGGCCTTCTCCACGGCCGGGTCGTAGCGGCGCTGCACCTGCTTGAGCACGCCTTCGATCAGCGCCTGGTCGCGCTGCTGGTAGCCGCTCTCGCGCGCGGCGTCGGGCTTGGCCGATTCGATGCGCAGGCGTTCCAGCAGCATGGCCGAGCGCAGCAGCTGGGTCTGGCTGGACATCAGCGTCACCAGGAAGTCACCGGCGCCGGCGTCGCGCTCGGCGGCCAGCGAGGCGGACAACGCGTCGATGTCGGCCTTGTAGCGGGCGTCGGTGGCGGCCAGCATCGCCTGCTCGTCCTGCGCGCGCTGGGTCTTGGCGTCGCTGCGCAGCAGGCCTTCCAGTTCGCCGGCGGCGCGCTTGCGGTTGTTCTTGAGCGACTGCAGCTGCGAGGCGTAGCGGGTGCGCGCGTCGGCATTGCCCTTGCCCTGCGCCTCGATCACGTCGATCAGCTGCTGGAACACCTCCACGCGGCGCGGCAGCACCGTGTCGATCTGGTTGGCGAACTCGGCGGCGGTGCGCAGCCGGTAGGTGGTGCCCGGATAGCCGGCGAGCATCGCGTAGTCGCCTTCCTTCGGGCCGTCCAGCGACATCTTCAGGTGTGCCGGCGGGTGGTACGGCACGTTGTCCTTGCTGTACGGCGCCGGCTTGCCGTCCTTGCCGACGTAGGCACGCAGCAGGGTGAAATCGCCGGTGTGGCGCGGCCACATGAAGTTGTCGATCTCGTCGCCGTAATTGCCGATCGCGCGCGGCGGCGCGTAGACCAGGCGGATGTCGGTCAGCTCCAGCTGGCGGATGCGGTAGAAATCGCTGCCGTAGTACATGTTGGCCACCGAGCAGCGCACCCCGCCCTCGGCCTCGCAGTCGGCGACGATGCGCTTGCGCGCGTTCTCCACCGCATCGTAGTAGGCACGCCCGTTCTTGCCGCGCGCCTCCTTGAGCACCTCGTCGGTGACCTTGTCGAAGCCCACCGTCACCAGCACCCGGTAGTCCGGGTTGGCCGCGCGCTCGTCATCGCGGCCCTGGGCGATGAAGCCGTCGTTGATGGTGTCGTGCTCCTTGCTGGCGTTGTACTGGATCACCCCGTAGGCGACGTGGTGATTGGTCAGCAGCAGGCCGTCGCCGGACACGAACGCTCCGGTGCCGCCGCCCACCCGCACCACCGCGCTCAACGGCGGCGCGGTGACGTCGGCCAGCGCCGACGGGTCACCCTTGAAGCCGGCCTCCTTCAGCGTCTTCGCCAGTCCAGGCAGCTGCGTGGGCATCCACATGCCCTCGTTGGCGTTGGCGGCGGCAGCCAGGCTCATGCCCAGCGCCATGGCGGCGGCAAGCGGTGTGCGCTTCATCGGAACTCCAGCAGGTACAGAACAGGGGGCGACAGTAGCCGGGCACCGGTGGGGGGGCAACCGCCAACGGTCACGATGCCGCTATCCTGCGCGCATGCGCATCTTCTCCGTTTCCCTCGCACTGGCGTGTGCGCTGCTCGGCGCCTGCTCCGGCGATGCGCCGGCGCCCGCTGCCGCGGCTGCCGGCCAGGCCTTGGGCCTGCATGCCGAACCGTGGCCGCTGGCGGCCGACGCCAGCGCCGCGCAGCCGGACCTGGTGGCCGCGCCCGATGGCAGCCTGCTGCTGTCGTGGCTGGCGCCGGACGCACAGGGCCACCAGCTGCGCTACGCGCGCTTTTCCGGCGGCCGCTGGCAGCCGGCCCGGCAGATCGCGCGTGGCGACGACTGGTTCGTGAACTGGGCCGACACGCCGCACCTGCGCGCCAGTGCCGACGGCGCACTGTGGGCGCAATGGCTGCGCAGGTCGGCCGATGCCCCGTATGCCTACGACGTGCAGCTGGCGCGCTCGGCCGACGGCCGGCAGTGGTCGGCGGCGGTCACCGTGCACGATGACGCCACCGCCACCGAACACGGCTTTGTTTCGTTGTGGCCGGAAGGCGCCGACGGCATGGGCATCGCCTGGCTGGACGGACGTCGCACCGCAGGCACCGGGCACGGCGACGGCCACGGCCAAGGCGCGATGACCCTGCGCAGCGCCCGCTTCGATGCCCGGCTGGGCAAGCACGACGAGCAGGAGCTGGACCCGATGACCTGCGACTGCTGCCAGACCGGAGTCCATGCCGACGCCAGCGGGGTGTTGCTGGTGTATCGCGGCCGCGACGCCGGCGAGACCCGCGACATCCACCTGCATCGCCGCACGGCCGCCGGCTGGCAACCGGCACGGCGGGTCCATGCCGACGACTGGGTCATGCCGGCCTGCCCGGTGAACGGCCCGGCGGTCACCGCATACGCTGGCCATGCCTGGGTGGCGTGGTACACCGCGCCGCAGGGCGAACCGCTGCTGCGCCTGGCCCACAGCAGCGATGGCGGCGCCAGCTTCGGCGCGCCGCGCGTGCCGGATCGCGGCACCGGGGTACAGGGACGGGTGCAGGTAGCGGCCGATGCCGCTGGCCTGTGGCTGGCGTGGCTGCGCGAGGAGGGGCGCGGGCAATCGCTGTGGCTTGCCCGCTACAGCCCCTCGCTGGACCGCGAGCTCGGCCGCCTGCAGGTTGCGATCCTGCAGGGCCGCGGGCGCGGTACCGGCTTCCCGCGCCTGCTCGCCGACCGCGGCAATGCGCGGCTGGTATGGACCGACGTGGTCGCCGGCAAACCGGTGCTGCGCGGCGCGGTCGTCTCGCCCGTGCCCGCCGCGTCCGCGCCGTGAACCAGCCTGCGCGGTGGCGCGGCCCTCCCCGCCGCACACGCGCCGTGCCTGGCCGCGCCCGGACTATGGGGCGGTAAACGCGGGATCCACCGGGCGCCCGCCACGGATGGACCGGCAGGGGACCGGCTATTTCTCCTTGCGCCAGTTCACCGAGCCGCGGTTCTCCACCGTGCTCGATTCGACCTCGATGTCGAAGCCGCGACGCAGCAGGTACTTGAGGGTCAGCACCGAGCCGCTGCCGATCAGCGATACGCCATAGCCGACATAGAGCTTGGGGGTGATGAACTTGCCCACGCCGATCACCGCACCGCCCAGCGCGCGCGACTGGCTGACCCCGGCGTCGTCCAGGCCGAGCCGGGCGCCGACCTGCGCGGCCAGCAGGCCGCTGCCGGCCGACAGCGCCGCGGAGGCAGCGTTGACCTGCTGCGCCTGGTCGCTGCTGGCCATGCTCAGGCTGCGGCCGAGGACCAGGTAGGACAGTGCCTCGGACTGCGACATCGCCGGATCGGACCACACGTCCACGCGCGGTTGCTGCGCGCGCCCGGTGACGACGATGCCGGCGGTGACCTCGCCGATGCCGCGCTGGGCGCGGATGTTGATGCGCGGATCGGAGACGATGCCGTGGTTCCACAGCAGCTGGCCCTGGGTGATGGTCAGGTCCTGGCCATAGGCCTTGTAGCGGCCGCTGACTTCCAGCCCGCCGTTGGCGGTCATCTCGCGGCCGGGACGCGCGCGTACCTGCATCTTTCCGGTGAGCGCGCCCTTCAGGCCGAAGCCGCTCATCTTCACCTTGTCGCCGAGGCTGACCGCCAGGTCCATGTCCAGCGGCGAGGAGCGCGATTGCTCCGGATCGACCGGGTCGAGCACCACCACGTCCTCGGATACCGAGGTGCCGCGGTCCAGGCGTTCCAGGTCGATCGCCGCCTCGGGCACGTGCACGCTGCCGCGCAGCTCCATGGCGGTGCCGGCCAGGGTGAAGTCGAGGTCGGGGTTGGCGACCACGCGCAGTTCGCTGGTGTTGGACACCAGCACCTTGTCGCCGCCGATGTGCAGCCGCAGCGGCTGCGCGTCGCCGAACCAGGACAGGCCGCCGTCGACCCGCAGCGCGCCCTCGCCACCGGTCCTGACCTCGGCGGCGATGCGCGCCGAGCCATCGGGCTGCGCGGTGAAGCTGCCCTTGCCCTCGCTCAGGGCCAGCCCCAGCGCCGGGAACTCGCCGCTGAAATCGCTGAGCTTGGCCTCGCCGCCGAGCGAGGGCTGGGCACGCGTGCCGCGCAGGCTGACATGGCCTTCGACCAGGCCCTTGGGCCGCACCAGGTCGGGCGAGAACAGCTCCATCCAGTACAGCCGCGACATGTTCAGGTACAGCTCGCCGTTGAGCGCGGCGTTCGGCTCCCAGCCGGTCCGCACCTTGGCATCGACGAAGCCGTCGCCCTGGAAACCGACGCCGAGGTAGCCGTTGATGCCGCCGGGCTGCATGTCCACGTTGATGGAGAAGTGGTCGTAGCGCACCAGTTCGCCGCGGGCGTTGTCGCCCAGGCGGATGCCGCCTTCGGCCGAGGCGACCTTGAAGCTGCCTTCCCAGGCCTTGCCGCGCGGGCGCAGCTGGCCATCGATGGTGACCTCGCCGCGCAGGTAGATGCGCCGCCCCGCGTTCGGCGGCAGCCACGGCTGCACCAGCGCCAGCGGCAATGCATCGCCGCGCAGCCGGAGGCCCTCGCGCGGCCAGTTGGCGCCCACGCACAGCGCACCGCCGGTGTCCGAGCCCAGGCAGGTGTCGGCCAGGGTGAAGTTGCCGCCCTGCACGCTGAAGGGCGCGGCCTGGCGCAGCTGCCAGGGCGCGCCCTTGACCGGCGCTACCCGCAACGCCGCCAGCTCGCCCCGCCATGCCTGCCCGGCCTGGCGCACACTGCCGCCCAGGGCGAGCGCGCCCAGTTCGTTGCGGGTGTCGGCCTCCAGCCGCAGGTTCTGCACGCTGCCACGCGCATCGATGCGCACGCTGTCCAGCAGCATGCCCGCTTCCACCGCGCTGGCCTGTACCTGCAGCGCTCCGTTGTCGCCCTTCCACGGCAGGTGGCCGCTGATGCTGGCCTGGCCGGCCTTCCAGTCATCCCAGCGCAGCCCGTCGCCGCGCAGGTCGGCGGTGACGTCCGGCTGGGCCGGCGTGCCCCGCAGCTGCAGGGTGCCGGCCAGGCTGCCGCTGGCGCCGGGCAGCAGGTCGGACAGGTGCAACGGCTGCAGCCGCGCATCCACGTCGAGGCGGTCGCCCACCTTGCCCTTGGCCTCGATGCGGCTGTCGCCCATCACCAGGCGCACGTCGCCTTCGCCCTGGGTGCCCTGCATGGCCAGCCGGGCACGCGCGTCGACGCTGCGGCCACGCAACCTGCCCTTGAGCTGCGGCACGTCCAGGGTGGCCTCGAACCGCATGTCCGCGGTGCCGGCCGGCGGCGGCAGCTGCTTGCCGCGGGAGGCAAGCGTGCCGGACAGCTTGCCTTCCCAGCCCGGCACGAAATAGCCCGGGTCGAAGCTGGCCAGGCGCGCATCCACGTCCCACGACAGCGCCGGCTGCCAGGCCGCCGAACCGGTGAGATCGAGCGAGCCGCCGGGCGTGCTCGCCGCGAGCTTCTCGATGCGCGCCTGCTGGTCACTGCCACGCAGGTCGAAGTCCAGGCGGGCGTCCTGCGCCTCGCGCGCGACCTCGGCCTTGCCGATCGCCGCCCAGTTCTTCAGCGTGCCCGCCACGCCGAGCCGCGCTTCCTTCAGGTGCAGCGGCGCCGGCGTGATGCCGGGCGCCGACGGATCGGGCGCGGGGGTCCAGGTCAGCTGGTTGGCGACCACCGCGAAGCGGAAGCCGGGGTTCTGCGTGTCGCTGAAGTCGGCGCTGCCCTGCAGGCGCAGCTCGCCACCGAAGGCCTCGGCCACCAGCGGCGAGACGGTCAGCACCTGGTTGTCGATGACGATATTGGACGGCGCCAGCACCAGTTCCTGGTCACCCTGGCGCACGCGGCCCTGCAGCCGCGCGCTGCCGCCGCGGCCGCGCGCGTTGAAATCCAGCGCCAGCGGCGCGGGCGCCTGCGCCAGGTACTGCGCCGGCACCAGCTGGCCGAGGTCCAGTTCCTCGCTGCGCGCGGCCACGCTCCACACCGGGTCGCTGCGGCCATCCAGCACCAGGCTGGCATGCAGCGGCCTGGGCGCGTACCCGGCCAGCGCCACCTCCATGTGCGCCAGGTCGCCGCGCGCGACCAGTCCCAGCCGCGTCCGCGGCTGGCCCGGCCGCGCCGGCATCAGCGCGCGCACGGTGAGGTCGGTGCGGTAATCCTGGCGCGGCAGGTAGTGGCCGTCGATGCGGAAGTCGCCCAGGTTGCCGTCCACCTGCAGGCCGATGGCGCGGAACTCGCCGTCGGCGGCTTCCAGGCCACCGCGGATGCGGGTGATGTCGATCGGCGGCGCATCCTGCTGGACGATGCGCAGGCCATCGATCTCGATGGTGTCGGCCTGCAACGCCAGCGGCAGGGTGATGGCCGGCAGGACGTCCGGCCAGCGCGGCAGCTCGAACGGCTTGTCCTCCGGCGGCCCCAGCTCCAGCTGCGCGTTGCTGATGCGCAGCAGGTCCAGGCGCAGCTTGCGCCCCAGCAGCGGGCGGATGTCCGGGTCCAGGTAGGCCTGGGCGGCACTGAAGTGGATGTCCTGGTAGCGGAAGTCCAGGTCGTGCAGCACCAACGGCCCGGCCAGCGGGCCTTCGACCCTGCTCCAGGTCAGCGACGAATCGGCCGGCAGCCGTGCCACCACCTGCGCCAGCAGCACGTCGCGGCCGGCCACGGTCTGCAGCAGCCAGTACAGCGCCAGCGACGCCAGCACCACCAGCACGCCCACGCTGATGCCGCTGCGGATCGCCAGCGTGCGCATGCGCGCGCGGCGCCGCGCACGCAGTTCGGCGATGCGCGCCTCGCGCTCCTCCGGGGTGATGTCGTCGGGGCGGCGGCTCACAGGTCGGCTCCGATGTTCAGGTACAGCTGGAACTGCGAGTCGGGTTGGTTCAGGCCATGGGCGATGTCGATGCGCACCGGCCCGACCGGCGATTTCCAGCGTACGCCCAGGCCCACGCCGGTATGCAGGTCGATGGTGTTGTCGAAGGCGCTGCCGGTATCGACGAACACCGCCGCGCCCCACGGGCCGCCGCCGAAGTAGTGCTCGTACTCGGCCGAGCCGACCACCAGGTGCTTGGCGCCGAGCGCGTACTTGTCGGGGGCCGGCGTACGCGGGCCCACTTCGCGCCACGCATAGCCGCGGATCGAACGGTCACCGCCGGCGAAGTAGCGCAGGCTCGGCGGCATCGCCACCAGGTCGCCGGTCCAGGTGGTGCCGGCCTGGCCGCGCAGGATCAGGCGGTCGCTGTCGCCCAGCGGCATGTACCAGCGCACGGTGGCGTCGGCCTGGATGAAGCTGGTGTCCGAACCGGCACCCTGGATGCCGCCGCGCAGCGTGGCGTTGCCGCTGAAGCCGCGGCGCGGGAAGGCCTTGTCGTCCACGTTCACGTAGTCGGCGGTCAGCTGCGGGTACACCAGCGTCGAATACTGGTAGACCGCGTCGGTGAACTGGTCGCCGGAGCTGTAGCGCCAGCGCTCGCGCAGCGCGTTGACCGAGGCGATCGCGGTCCAGTACTCGTTGATCTCGCCGCTGCGGCTGCCGATGAGCTTGAAGTTGCGCATGTCCAGGTAGCGCGTCTGCTCGTCGTAGGCGCTGATGGCGAAGGTGTACCAGCCGTCGAGCCAGAGGAATGCGGGTATCCGGTAGCTGGTGACCAGGCTCTTGCGCTTCTGCGCGTAGTCCAGCTGCGTGTTGAGCTTGTGCCCGCGGCTGTTGACGTAACGCCGCTCCACCCCGCCGCGCACACCCGGGCCGCTCTCGCTGCCATAGCTGAGACCGGCGGTGTAGATGGTGCGCTTGGCCAGGGTGAGGTTCACGTCCACCGGCACCTCGCCGTCGCCATAGGCGTCTTCCGGGCGCGGCTGGATGTCGATGGTGCTGAAGTAGTCCAGCTTGGTCAGCGATTCGCGCAGGCGGTCGAGCTTGCCCTCGTGCCAGTAACTGCCCTGCTCCCAGTACACCAGCGGGTCGAACAGCCCGGGGCGGAAATAGTCCTGGTTGAAGGTGATCCGGCCCATGTTGTAGCGGCGCCCGCTGTCCCAGCTCAGGAAGATGTCGGCCGCGTCCTGCGCGCGGGTGATCTCGACCTTGCGCTGGGTGAAGTCGGAGTCGAAGTAGCCGCGCTCGGACAGGCGCCGGGTGATGACCACCTTGCTGGCCTCGTAGGTGGTGTGGTCGAACGGCTCGCCCTCACGCGGCTGGAAGTCCTCCAGGTCCTGCTGCAGGTAGCGGTCGCGCGCGGCCGGGCCGGTGATGACCACCTCCGACTGGCGCACCCGCACCGGCTCGCCCTTGTGCACCTCGATCACCACCCGCACCGTGTCGCCCTCGCGCGGCGCCTCGACGGTGATGGTCGGGTTGTAATAACCGAACGGCTCCAGCGCCTGCCGGGTCTGCCGCTCGGCCTGCGACAGCAGGTACTCCAGGCGCGACTCGCCCTGCACCTTGCCGATGGTGTCGTACAGCGACAGCGACACCTCGATGTTCTCGATGATCGCCGCGTCGTCGCCCTTGTCCAGCCCCTTGATCTGGACCTTCTCGATCGTGCCGCGGGCATGGGCGAAGGGAACGGCGGCGAACGTGGCCAGAAACAGGGCAAATGCGAAGGTCTTGGGCAGCATAGCGACAGCATACCGGGCGCTCGTGAAGGCCGGAATCATCACGGCGGTTTCGCCCGGGTCGTCCCTGCAGCTCCGCCGTGAGCCAGGAATCCAATCCGATGAAACGCCGGCTGCTGAGCGCCACGGCCCGCGCCGCCATCACCGCCCATTCGCCGCTGTCCTTCGCCCAGGCCGACGACAGCGGCGACAAGCAGGGCGTCCAGACCCTCGACCGCATCCCCGTAGCCGGCTCGCTGATCCCGCGGGTCCCGGTGGAAACCGCCACGCCGATCACCTCGATCAGCGCGCAGGAGATCCAGAAACGGGGTTTCAGGGATGCCTACGAGGCGTTGTGCCCGCAGTCGCTGGCCACCGGTACGGTGCAGGACAGCCCGTTCTCCGGCGGCTTCATCCCCGGGGCCAGGCCGATCAGCCTGCCGGGCCTGGATCCGGGTTTCATCCTGGCCCTGTTCGACCGTCGTCCCATGGCCGGCTACCCGCTGCCGTACAACGGACAGAGCATTTTTTCGACCTGGCCAGCATCCCATCTCGATGGTCGAGCGCATCGACATCGCACCCGGCAAACCAGCCGTCGATCTATGGCTCCAGCGCCATCGCCGGCGTGGTCGACATCATCCCGAAGAAGCGGCTGCACGGCCCCCAGATGAGCTTCCGCATGGGCAGCTACGACGGCGGCGGCAAGCAGTGCCGCGAGCTGACCCGTGGCCACAGCTGGAACAAGCTGGACCCGACCGCCGGCCTGCGGCCGAGCAACCAGGATCCGATCTACGGCTTCAACCGCAAGGACTTCGACTCCAACAACGTCAACCCCAATGCAGCCGTGCGCTACGGCAGCCGCACCTTCGTCCACACCGCCCGCAATGGTCCGTACACCGACCCGGGCGCGCTGCCTGCACGCCGCTGTCGGACCTGTTCGACGGGTTCCATCCACGGTGCCTGCCCCTGGGCCAGTACCGTACCGGCCAGCATCACCCGCGCGTAGGCGTGCGCGGGCTGCCGTTCCAGCACCGCCAGCAGGTGCCGGCGCGCCTCCGGCATGTCGCGCCGGGCCAGTACGGCCTGCGCGGACTGCCAGGAGGCGGCCACGTCCATGCCTCAGCCGGACAGGTGCTCGATCGCCGCCACGCTGCCCAGGCGGTCGCCCAGGGTACGCAGCAGCGCGAGGCGGTTGCCACGCAGCGCCGGGTCCTCGGCGTTGACCATGACCCCGTCGAAGAACGCGTCGACCTGCGGCCGCAGGCGCGCCAGGCGGCCCAGCACGCTGACGTAGTCCTTCTGCGCCAGCGCCGCGCCGGTGTCGTCGATGGCCGCGGCCACCGCTTCGGCCAGTTCGCTCTCGGCCGGCTCGCGCAGCAGCGCCGGATCGATCATGCCCGGGATGTCGCCCTCGGCCTTGCGCAGGATGTTGCGGATGCGCTTGTTGGCCGCGGCCAGCGCCTCGGCTTCCGGCAGCTGGGCGAAGGTGCCGATGGCGTCGATGCGGCGGTCGAAGTCGTACAGCGAGGCCGGCTTCAGTTCGACCACGGCGTTGAAGTGCGTGGCCGGCACGCCCCTGTCGGCGTAGTAGCCCTTCAGGCGGTCGAGGATGAAGTCGTACAGCTCGCCGGTGTCGGCCTGCACCTCGCGCCCGGCCAGGCCGGCATTGGCGGCGGCCAGCAACGCCGGCAGGTCCAGGTCGAAGCCCGACTCGATGATCGTGCGTGCCAGCCCCAGCGCATTGCGGCGCAGCGCGAACGGGTCCTTGTTGCCGGTCGGCTTGAGCCCTGCGGCGAAGCCGCCGGCCAGGGTATCCAGGCGCTCGGCGATGGCCAGCACCTTGCCCAACGGCGAGGCGGCGATGTCATCGGCGGCGAAGCGCGGCTGGTACGCCTCGTCGATGGCCAGTGCGACCGCGGGCGATTCGCCACCGGCCACGGCGTAGTGGCGGCCGGCGATGCCCTGCAGTTCCGGGAACTCGCCCACCATGCGCGACTGCAGGTCGTTCTTGGCCAGCTCGGCGGCGCGCCTTGCCTGCCCCGGGTCGGCACCCACCTGCCCGGCGATGCGCTGCGCCAGCGCGCTCACGCGCTGCACCTTGTCGGCGACCGTGCCCAGCCTGGCCTGGTAGGTGACGGTCTTCAGCCCGTCGCCCATCGCCGCCAGGCCCTGCTTGAGGTCCTCGTCGAAGAAGAACTTGGCATCGGAGAACCGCGGGCGGATCACCCGCTCGTAGCCCTTGGCCACCTCGGCCACGTCCTTCGATTCGATGTTGGCGATGCCGATGAACTTCTCGGTCAGCCTGCCGCCGGCATCCAGCACCGGGAAGAACTTCTGGTTGATCTCCATCGTCTCGATCAGCGCTTCCTGCGGCACCGCCAGGAATTCGCGTTCGAAACTGCACAGCACCGCCGACGGCCATTCGACCAGGTTGACCACCTGCTCCAGGTTGTCATCGGTGATGCGCGCCACGCCGCCGGCCTGCGCAGCGGCCGCGTTGACCTCGTGCACGATGCGCTCGCGGCGCGCGTCGGCGTCGACCAGCACGTACGCCGCCTTCAGCGATTCGATGTAGTCGGACGGGTGGCTCAGCCACACCTGCTTGTCGGCCATGAAGCGGTGGCCGCGGCTGAAGCGGTCGGACTTCAACCCGAGCAGCTCGGCGTCGACGACCTCGTTGCCGTGCAGCAGCACCAGCCAGTGCACCGGGCGGGCGAAGGCGTACTCGTGCGCGCCCCAGCGCATCGGCTTGGGGATCGGCATCGCGGCGATGGCCTCGCGCACGATCTCCGGCAGCAGCGTGGCGGTCTTCGCGCCCGGCGTCACCGAACGCAGCACGAAGCGCTCGCCCTTGGCATCGGTGGTGCGCTCCAGCGCGGTCCAGTCGATGCCGGCCTTGGCGGCGAAGCCCTGCAGCGCCTTGGTCGGTTCGCCGTTGGCGTCCAGCGCGATGTTCAGGTACGGGCCGAACACTTCCGAGTGCTGCTCGGGCTGCTCGGTTTCCACGCCCGGCAG
This sequence comes from Stenotrophomonas acidaminiphila, assembly GCF_001431595.1. Taxonomy (GTDB): domain Bacteria; phylum Pseudomonadota; class Gammaproteobacteria; order Xanthomonadales; family Xanthomonadaceae; genus Stenotrophomonas; species Stenotrophomonas acidaminiphila. The sequence continues at coordinate 43,463 of NZ_LDJO01000033.1, read as the reverse complement.
CAGTACCGCCAGGCGGCGCGGGGTGGACAGCGGCTTGGCGTCGTCGCGCTCGAAGGCGATGCCGCGCCGGGCCAGCCCGTCGACCACGCCGTCGAAGAACGCCTGCGCCAGGCCCGGCAGCGCCTTGACCGGCAGCTCTTCCACGCCCAGTTCGATCAGCAGCGGCTGCATGCTCATGCCTGCACCTCCCTGGCCGCCACCGCTTCCAGGCGCTTGGCCTCGTACAACCTGGCCACCGCCTGGGCCAGCGCGCGCACGCGCAGGATGTAGCGCTGGCGCTCGGTCACCGAGATGGCGCGGCGCGCGTCCAGCAGGTTGAACGAATGGCTGGCCTTGCACACCTGCTCATAGGCCGGCAGCGGGAGTCCGGCCTCGACCAGCTTCTGCGCTTCCTGCTCGCAGGCGTCGAAGCGGTGGAACATTTCGGCCACGTCGGCATGCTCGAAGTTGTAGGTGCTCTGCTCCACCTCGTTCTGGTGGTAGACGTCGCCGTAGGTGACCGGGGTGCCATCCGGGCCGTAGGTCCACACCAGGTCGTAGACGTTGTCGCAGTTCTGCAGGTACATGCACAGCCGCTCCAGGCCATAGGTGATCTCGCCCAGCACCGGCTTGCACTCCAGGCCGCCGGCCTGCTGGAAGTAGGTGAACTGGGTGACCTCCATGCCGTTGAGCCACACTTCCCAGCCCAGGCCCCAGGCGCCGAGGGTCGGCGATTCCCAGTTGTCCTCGACGAAGCGCAGGTCGTGCACCAGCGGGTCGATGCCCAGCGCCTTGAGCGAATCCAGGTACAGCTGCTGGATGTTGTCCGGGCTCGGCTTCATCGCCACCTGGTACTGGTAGTAGCGCTGCAGGCGGTTGGGATTCTCGCCGTAGCGGCCGTCGGTGGGGCGGCGGCTGGGCTGCACGTAGGCGGCGTTCCAGCTTTCCGGGCCGATCGAGCGCAGGAACGTGGCCGGGTGGAAGGTGCCGGCGCCCACTTCCAGGTCCAGCGGCTGGATCAGCACGCAGCCCTGCTTCGCCCAGTAGTTGTTGAGGGTCTGGATCAGGCCCTGGAAAGTGATGGGAACGGTGGGAGTCGCGGACATGCTGCCTGGGCCGTACGGATGGGTGCGCTAGTATAGCGAGCGACCGCGCGGCGGCCGCGCCAGCAAGGAGTTTCAGGTGGAACACCCGGCCGCACCGAGCGTCCCGACCCCGCCGTCCCCGGTGGCCATCGCCCCGGGCCGGCTGCAGTTCTCCAACATTGCCGCCGCGGTGCTGGGCGACGGGCTGGTGGCCGCGCACGACCAGGAGCGCATCCGCTTCTCCGCACAGGGCGCGCGCAACGCCAGCGAGGTGCACCCGCTGGTGCTGCTGGCCAACCTCAAGCTGGCCGCGGCGCCCCCGGCCTCCGGCGAACTCGGGCTGGAGCGGCTGACCGAATGGCTGGCCGCCCGCACCGGGGTCCGCTACCTGCGCATCGACCCGACCCGGGTGGACGTGGCCAACGCCACCGCGGTGGTTTCGCACGCCTATGCCAGGCGCCACCGGATCCTGCCGCTGGCGATGGACTCCGAGCGGGTGCTGGTGGCCACCAGCGAGCCGATGGCGCGCGACTGGATACCCGACCTGCAGCACCTGACCCGGCGCCGGATCGAGATCGTGCTGGTCAACCCGCTGGACCTGCACCGCTACTCGATGGAGTTCTTCGGCGTCACCCGCTCGGTGCGCAATGCCCGCAGCGACGCGCGTACCGAGGGCGGCAGCCTGCCCAGCTTCGAGCAGCTGGTGGAACTGGGCCGCGCCGGCGACGTCAACGCCGACGACCACCACGTGGTCAGCATCGTCGACTGGCTGCTGCAGTACGCCTACGAGCAGCGCGCCAGCGACATCCACCTGGAGCCGCGCCGCGACATGGGCCGGGTGCGGTTCCGCATCGACGGCGTGCTGCACAAGGTGTTCGAGCTGCCGCCGGCGGTGATGACCGCCGTGATCAGCCGCATCAAGGTGCTCGGGCGCATGGACCTGGCCGAGCGCCGGCGCCCGCAGGACGGCCGCATCAAGACCCGCTCCCCGGGCGGGCGCGAGGTCGAGATGCGCCTGTCGACCATGCCCACCGCGTTCGGCGAGAAGTGCGTGATGCGCATCTTCGACCCGGACGCGGCGTTCAAGAGCATCGAGCAGCTGGGCTTCAGCCCGGAGGAAGCCGCCGGCTGGAACGAGCTGGTCGCGCGCCCGCACGGCATCGTGCTGGTCACAGGCCCCACCGGCTCGGGCAAGACCACCACCCTGTACTCCACGCTCAAGCGGCTGGCCACCCCGGACGTCAACGTGTGCACGGTGGAGGACCCGATCGAGATGATCGCGCCCGAGTTCAACCAGATGCAGGTGCAGACCAACATCGACCTGGACTTCGCCAGCGGCGTGCGCACCCTGCTGCGCCAGGACCCGGACATCATCATGATCGGCGAGATCCGCGACCTGGAGACCGCGCAGATGGCGGTGCAGGCCTCGCTGACCGGCCACCTGGTGCTGTCCACCCTGCACACCAACGACGCCCCCTCGGCCATCACCCGCCTGCTCGACCTGGGCGTGCCGCACTACCTAATCGCTTCCACCGTCAACGGCGTGCTGGCGCAGCGCCTGGTGCGCACGCTGTGCCCGCACTGCAAGCGCGCCGACGTGCTCGACGACGAGGACTGGGCGCCGCTGCGTGATGGCAATGAGGCATTACCTGATGCCATCCACGCCTGTGCGCCGGTGGGTTGCCTGGAGTGCCGGCGCACCGGCTACCTGGGCCGGATCGGCCTGTATGAGCTGCTGCCACTGGGCCCGCGGCTGCGTTCGCTGATCCGCGCGGACATGGACCTGGCCGGTTTCAGCCACGCCGCGCGCGCCGACGGGCTGCGCACGCTGCGCCGTACCGGGCTTGAAAAGGTGGCGCAGGGGCTGACTACAATCGAGGAAGTCCTGTCGGTCCTGCCCCCAGCGGAATGAAACCCCCGCCGTTCCTCATCATCGAAACCGGGCAACCGTTCCCGAGCCTGCGCCGCTACGGCCGCTTCCCGCACTGGATCCGCGTCGCCGCGGGCCTGGAGCAGGCCGAGACCGTGGTGGTGAATGTCGAGCACGGCGAGCGCCTGCCCGCGCGCCACGGCTTCGCCGCCACCATCGTCACCGGCTCGGCGGCCTTCGTCACCGACCGCGCCGAGTGGAGCGAGCGCAGCGCCGACTGGCTGCGCGAGGCCGCCCACGCCGGCATGCCGCTGCTGGGCATCTGCTACGGCCACCAGCTGCTGGCGCACGCGCTCGGCGGGCAGGTGGACTACAACCCGGCCGGGCGCGAATCGGGCACCATCCGCCTGGAACTGGACCCGGCCGCCGCCGGCGATCCGCTGTTCGGCGGGCTGCCGGCCAGTTTCCCGGCCCAGGCCACCCACCTGCAGACCGTGCTCCGGGCACCGGCGGGCGCCACCGTGCTGGCACGCTCGGCACAGGACGGCTGCCACGCGTTCCGCTGGGGCGACAACGCCTGGGGCCTGCAGTTCCACCCGGAATTCGCCACCCACCACATGCGCGGCTACGTGCGCGCCCGCGCCGACTGCATTGCCCGCCACGGCGGCTGCGCGCGCACCGTGTCGCGCCAGGTCAGCGCCGCGCCGCAGGCGCGCCAGCTGCTGCGCCGTTTCGTGCGCCACGCCCGCACCCTCTAGCGGTGCCGGCGCCCGGCGCCGCGCGGTGCCGGCAGCGCGGCCGGTGGCGGAATGCAGGTTCCCGTGGCGCGACTCGCCCGTCGGCCGGGTTCGGGCGATAATCCGCCCACGCCGGCGTGGTGCCGGCGCTCCCCCTTCTCGGAACTGCAATGGGCGATATTCGCAAGGTGCCGGCCTCCGCCGGCGCGGAATGGCTGCTGGCCGGCTTCGGCCTGCTCAGGCGCGCGCCGCTGGCGCTGGGCTCGCTGGGCATCCTCTGGGGCGTTGGCGCCTCGCTGGTGCTGTCGCTGTCCCTGCTGGTGCCGGCACTGGGCACCCTGGTGCAGTTCCTGCTGCTGCTGGCCGGGCCGCTGTTCATGGGCGGCCTGTTGTGGGCCGTGCGCGAAGTGGACCAGAACCGTCCGGCGCGTCCGGCGCACCTGCTCGAGGGCGTGCGCGAAGGCCGCGCCCCGCACCTGCTGGTGGCGCTGCTGCCGCAGCTGGTGGCGGCGCTGCTGCTGGGCACGCTGCTGCTGGTACTGGTCGGCAGCGACGGCCTGCAGCGGCTGTCGGACGTGATGCTGCGGATCAACGAGCTGAGCCAGTCCGGCGCGCAGCCGGATCCGGCGCAGATCGAGGCGCTGGTGGCGACGCTGCCGGCCGGGCGCATCCTGCTGTGGCTGCTGCTGATGCTAGCCACCTTCGCCGCGCTGACCCTGGCACTGTTCGTGATGCCGCCGCAGGTGATGTTCCAGCGCACCGGCGGCTGGCACGCGCTGCGCCGCAGCCTGCGTTCGAGCCTGCACAACCTGCCGGCGATGCTGGTGTTCTTCGTGCTGGCCTTCATCGCCATCTTCGCGATCTATTTCGCGGTGATGATCCTGGCGGTCATCGTCGGCCTGGTCGCCGGCCAGACCGCGGCCATGGCGGTGGCACAGCTGCTGCTGATGGCCGTGCTGATGCCGGTGTTCGCCGGCGCGGTGTACGCGGCCTGGAAGCAGATGCTGGGCCCGACCGCGGCCGCGGCGGCGTCACCGCCGGACATGCACGTCATCGAAGCCTGAGTTGAGCCACACCGTGGCGGCGGTGCGGCGTCCCCGCCGGGCGGCACGCAGGCGGCTGCAACGCCCCGATCGGGTGGTTGCCGTGCTTACGGCTCCGAGGCCGGCTGCCTGCGTGGCTGCAGCCAGCGCGAGGCGTGGATGCCCAGTTCGTAGAGCACGCACATCGGGATCGCCAGCATCAGCTGCGAGACCACGTCCGGCGGGGTCAGCACCGCGGCCAGCACGAAGATGCCGACAATGGCGTAGCCGCGCCCCTCGCGCAGCTGCTGCGGCGTGACCCAGCCCAGCAGCACCAGGATCACCATCGCCACCGGCAGCTCGAAGCTGGCGCCGAAGGCGAAGAAGATCGCCAGCACGAAATCCAGGTAGGCGTTGGCGTCCGGGGTGATGGCGATCACTTCCGGGCGGAACGTGGTCAGGAAATGGAACACCGCCGGCAGCACCAGGAAATAGGCGAACGCGCAGCCGATGTAGAACAGCGCCACCGCCGAGGCGAGCAGCGGTACGGCCAGGCGCTTCTCGCGCGCATACAGGCCCGGCGCCACGAATGCCCAGGCCTGGTACAGCAGCCAGGGCACGGCGATGAACACGGCGGTGAAGAACGTCAGCTTGAGCGGCGCGAAGAACGCGCCGGCCGGATTGGTGGCGATCATCGACTGCCCGGCGGGCAGCTGCGATATCAGCGGCGTCGCCAGGTGGTTGTAGAGCGTGCGCGCGAACGGCAGCAGCGCCAGCAGCACCACGCCCAGCCCCAGCAGGCCGCGCACCAGGCGTGCGCGCAGCTCGACCAGGTGCTCGATCAACGGGCTTTCGTTGAAGTCATCGCTCATGGCGCGCGCTCCGTGGGGGCCGGCGACGCCACCGCTTCGGTCATCTCCGGCGCAGGTGCCTGCGCGGGGGCCGCTTCGGGCGCCGGCAGTGCCTGCGCCGTGCGCTCATCGCCTGCATCGGCGGCGGGCGGCGCGGGGGCGGCAACGGCATCGACCTCACTGCGCAGCGCATCCACGTCGCCGCGCAGCTGGGTGGCGCCTTCCTGCAGGTCGCGTTCGGCCTGCTGCACGGACTGCCGCACGCTGCGCAGGTTGCGCTGCAGCTCTTCGGCCTGCAGTTCGCGCTCGAGCTCCTGCTTGACCGAATCCCACTGGTTGCGCGCACGGCGCACCCACAGCCCGGCAAAGCGCGCCGCCTTGGGCAGCCGTTCGGGGCCCAGAACCACCAGCGCCACCACCCCGATCAGCAGCAGTTCGCTGAAGCCGATATCGAACACGCGTGGAACCTTCGGTTCAGCGCGTCTCGCGGTCGCGCTCGGCCTGCGTGTCGCGGCTGGATTCGCGTTCGCGCGATTCGTCGTTCAGGCGCGCCGGCGGCGCGTCGTCATCGCGCATGCCCTTCTTGAATTCCTTGACCGCGCTGCCCAGATCCTTGGCGCCGCTCGTCAGCCGCTTGGTGCCGAACACCAGCACGACGATGACCAGCACGATCAACCAATGCCAGATGCTGAAACTGCCCATGATCCGCTCGCGTTATTCGGTGTGGAGGTCAGTGAGCATAACGCACCCGGCCCCGCCGGACGCCCCTGCCGAAGGTCAGTTGCCGCCGTCCAGCGACTCGGTGCGGATTTCGCCTTCGGACACCGGCTGGAAACCCTGCTGCGGCGCGGGCTCGGCGGTGGCCGGCTGCAACGGCTGGGTGGTCGCCTCGGCACCCTGCTGCGGCGTGCCGGCGGATACGGTGACCGCCTGCGCGCGCGGCGCGGACGCGGCCACCGGAGCGGTGTCGCCCTGGGTGCCGCGCTTCTCGCGCGCGGCGTAGGTGGATTCCTCCAGGCGGTCGCGGAACGCGACCACGTCGCTGGAGGGTGCCGCATTCAGGCGGCCCTCGAGGATCATCCGCGGGGTGGTGCCCTGGCCGTACGCGTCGAGGTTGGCGGCATCGTCGATGGACAGCACCGCGCCGTCCAGCGCCACCCCGGCGAACAGGCCGCGGGCGCGCGACCACGACCAGATCTCGGCCTTGAGCTGGCCGTCGGTGGCGGCGGCGGCACTGCGGCCGACCGGGCCGGCGGCCACGCCGGCGTCGGCGCCCAGGGTGAACTTGCCGTTGACGATGTTGTCCAGGCTGCGGTTGTTGCGGAACACCAGGATCACGTCGGAGGACTGCACGCCGGCCTGGAAGCCGATGCTGCCGCCCGTGAGCTTGACGAACACCGGGTTGGACCAGCTGCCGTCGGGCATCTTCACCGACATCAGGCCATGGCCACGGCGGCCGCCGAGCACCAGGCCGGCCTTGATCGTGTCGGGGATGACGATGATCGCGCGGCCTTCGTCGAGCAGCTTGTCGGGAATGGCCTGCTCGGGAATCTCCTGGATCTCGCCGAGCACGCGCACGGCGTTGCGGGCGCGCTGGTCCTCCTGCGGCCCGGCCAGGGCGGTGGCGGACAACAGGCTCGCGGACAGCAGCAGGGCGATGTACGGCAGGCGGCGCATGGCGGACTCCACAGGTCGATGCACGGAAAGATACGGCAAGCACTGGAGATTGGAAGCGACGCCATGAATAGGGAGTGAGCGGCGCCAGCCCGTACCCGCGCGCGTCAGCAGGCGTGGCCGCGACCCGGACCCGTTCGCAGCTGCCGGCCACTGCAAACCGGTCACTGCCTTCTGCCACAATGCGCGCATGTCCGACGCACCCACTACCGCACTGCTCGCGGTCAACCTAGGCACGCCCGAGACACCCACCGCCCCGGCGGTACGTCGCTACCTGGCCGAGTTCCTCGGCGACCCGCGCGTGGTCTCGATTCCCCCCCTGCTGTGGAAGCCGCTGCTGTACGGCTTGATCCTGCCGCTGCGCGGCGGCCGCTCCGCGCACAAGTACGCGCAGGTGTGGATGCCGGAGGGCTCGCCACTGGCGGTACATACCCGTCGCCTGGTGGCCAACATCGCCCGCGAACTGCCGCACTGGCAGGTACGCGAGGCCATGCGCTATGGCCAGCCGGCACTGCAGCCGGCACTGGACGCGCTGGCCGCGGCCGGTGCCAGGCGCATCGTGGTGCTGCCGCTGTACCCGCAGTACTCGACCACCACCACCGCTTCGGTCGAGGACAAGGTGCAGCAGTGGCAGGCCCGCCACCGCGACGTGCAGGTGCACACCATCCGCGACTACGCCGACGACCCGCAGTGGGTGGCGGCGGTGGCCGGCTCGATCCGCGATTACTGGCAGGCGCATGGCCGCGGCGACCGGCTGGTGTTCTCCTTCCATGGCATCCCGCAGCGGCTGGCGGACGCTGGCGATCCGTACCCGCAGCGCTGCGAGGCCAGCGCACGCGCGATCGCCGCGGCGCTGCAGCTGGGCGACGGCGACTGGCAGCTGGCCTACCAGTCGCGCTTCGGCCGCGAGCGCTGGCTGCAGCCCTATGCCGAGCCCACGCTGTGGGCGCTGGCCGAGGGCGGCGTACGGACGCTGGACGTGGTCTGCCCGGGCTTCGCCACCGACTGCCTGGAAACGCTGGAGGAAGTGGCGATGGGTTTCACCGCCACCGTCGCCGAGCGCGGCGCCACCATGCGCTACATCCCCTGCCTGAACGACAGCCCTGCCCATGCCCGCGCGCTGGCTGCGCTGGCCACCGCGCAGGACGCATGACCACGCCGTTCGGACTGGACGCCGGCGGCCTGCGCGTGGCCGGGCTCCGCGCCGGCAGCCCTGGCGGCATGCCGGTGCTGGCGCTGCACGGCTGGCTCGACAACGCCGCCAGCTTCGTCCCGCTGGCGGCGCGGCTGCCGGAGCTGGACTGGGCGCTGGTGGACCTGCCCGGCCACGGCCTGAGCGACCCCCTGCCTGCCGACGCGGCGTACACCACGCCACAGGCGATCGTGCAGGTACTGGCGATCATGGACGCGCTGGGCTGGGAGCGCTGCGTGCTGCTGGGCCACTCGATGGGTGCCGCGATCGCCAGCCTGGTGGCGGCGGTGGCGCCACGGCGGACGCAGGCGCTGGTCGCCATCGAGGCGCTGGGCGGCCTTGCCGCACCCGCCTCGCAGACGGTCGAGCGCCTGCGCGCGCACGTGGCGGCACTGGCCGCGTTCAGCGACAAGCAGCTGCGCGTGTTCGCCGATATCGCCGCGCCGGTACGCGCGCGGATGCTGGCCAACCAGCTGGACGAGCCGTCGGCGCGGCTGCTGGTCGAGCGTGGCGTGCGCGCGGTCGCCGGCGGCTGGAGCTGGCGCAGCGATCCGCGGTTGATGCTGCCCACCGCGGTGCGCATGACCGAGGACCAGGTGCGCGACGTGCTGGCCGCCATCCAATGCCCGGCGCAGGTGATCTACGCCACGCCGGTGCAGCCCTACTTTCCCGAGCCCGAGCGCAGCCAGCGCGCGGCCTTGCTGGCGCATGGCCGCCTGCACACGCTGCCCGGCCACCATCACCTGCACATGGACCAGCCCGAAGCGGTGGCGGCGGTGGTCCGCGATTTCCTCGGTACGGTTCCGCGCCATTGATGCCGGGGCGGGTACCCGCAGGCGCGCCGGCACAACCGCGGGGGCGCGTGGCGGGCGGCCCGGATCGCGCCGGGTACCGCCGGTGCGTCAGGCGCCGCGCAGCAGTTGCCGCAGCGTCGCCTTGAGCCGGCGGCCTTCCTCGCGCAGGTAATCGCGTTCGTGCCGCCACTGCGGGAAGCGCCCCTCCACCTCGGCCCAGAAGGCCGGCGAATGGTTGGCCTGCAGCAGGTGGCACAGCTCGTGGACCAGCACATACTCGAACGCCGCCGGCCGGGCCAAGGCCAGCGCCAGGTCCAGCGCCAGCGAACCGTCCGGCGCCAGCGAACCCCACTGCGAGGACATCACCTTCAACCGCAGCCGCGCCGGTGCGCGCGGCAACCCGGGCAGATAGGCCGGCAGCCAGCGGCCGACGTCGGCGCGCATCCGCGCTTCGTAGAACTCGCGCAGCACCCGGCGCAGCGAGGCGTCACCGGCCCGCGCCGGCAGCTGGATGCAGGCGCCTTCGGCATCCACCTCGATCCGGGTGAAGCGGCCCTCCTGCCAGCGCACCGGCAGCAACGCCCCGCGCAGCGGCAGCACGCCGGGTTCGCGCAATGCCAGCGGCGCCGCCAGCAGGCCCTCGCCATCGAACCGCGCCAACTGCTGCTGCAGCCATTGCCGGTTGGCCTGCAGGAAGCGCTCGCCGGACGCCAGGCTGGCGCGCAGCGGCAGCGTCAGCCGCGCGCCGCGTTCATCGACGCTGAGCTTGAGCCGGCGCGCACGCGGGTCGCGCACGCGCAGCACGTCGATCTCGGCATCGTCCAGGCGCAGCCGCACGGTGTCGCGCTGGATGACGGGCGCGGCGGGTGCGGTCAGGCGGCGGAACAGGTTGGCCATGTGTCCAGCATAGTCCCTGCCCGCGCGCCGGGCCGGTCGATGGATCGCCCGTTCAGCTGTCGGCCTTGCTCAGCTTGAACGCCTGCTCCAGCAGCAGGAACAGGCGCCGGATCTCGCCGCTCTGCAATGCGAACCGGGCGTCGAGCTCGGCGCGGCGGCCTTCCTCGTCGATGTGTTCGAGCTGGTCCAGGGCGCCGTCGAGGAACTTGAGCTTGCGCACGATCAGGTCGTCGCCGAGCACGAAGGACAGGTTGTCCTCGAACACCAGCGCCAGCTTGGTCACCTGCTTGCCGGCGTCCAGGTGCTTGTCGATCTCGTCGCAGCGCAGTTCCTGGTGCTGGCACTTGACCACCGCGCCGCCTTCCGCCGGGTCCTTCATCTCGCATTCTTCGCCCAGGCTCAGGCCTTCGGGCAGCGGCTCGCCGGCGATCCACGCGGTCAGGATCGCGCGCGGCGCGACCTCGGCGTTCAACGGCATCGCCGGGAAGCTGCCGAGCATGCCGCGGATGTCGCTCATCACGTTCTCGCCGGTCTTGCGGCTGGAGCTGTCAACCGCGACGTAGCCGTGCTGCAGGTCGAGGAAGGCGTCGGTGCGCGAGCTCTTGACGAAGGCGCGCGGCAGCAGTTCATGCAGCAGGTCGTCCTTGAGCCGCTTGCGCTCGCGGCCGCCGGGCTTGCGCCCTTCCTTCTCCTCGATTTCCTCCAGCCGGCGCGCCAGCAGGTCGTTGACCACCGCGCCGGGAAGGATCTTCTCCTCGCCGCCGACGGTGAGCCACAGCGCATCGCCGATGCGGTGCGAGAACTGCGCCTTCTCCTCGCGCCCGAAGGGCGAGATGAAGCCGCGCGAACTCATTTCCAGCGCGCCGACCGGCTTGAGCACGACGTGCGGCAGCAGGGTATCGACTTCGGAGAAATCGACCGAGGTGGGAAAGCGGAACAGGGTGAGGTTCTTGAAAAACATGGAGGTCCTGGGGAATGCGTGATCGGCGGGAACATGCCTCCCGCCTGGAAAGGACGCCGCGACGCGGCGCCGGAATCAGGGTGGCCGTGGCGCCTCAGTCTTCTTCCGGCTGCCGGGCGGCCTGCGGGTCGCCACCGGCCAGCCAGGCATGCGCGTCGGGCAGCGGCGCGTCGTCGCGGCGGCCCAGCGCCATGAAGTCGAACAGGTTGGGATCGGCCATCTGCGAGGGGCGGATGTCGCCCAGCGCGCGCGAGATCTGCTCGATGCGCCCGGGGTGGTCCTTTTCCCACTGCTTCATCATCAGCCCGACCTGCTTGCGCTGCAGGTTCTCCTGGCTGCCGCACAGGTTGCAGGGGATGATCGGGAACCGCCGCGCCGCCGCGTAGTCGATGATGTCGCTCTCGCGCACGTAGGCCAGCGGGCGGATCACCACGTGCCTGCCGTCGTCGCTGCGCAGCTTCGGCGGCATGCCGGAGATCTTGGCGTGGTGGAACAGGTTCATGAAGAACGTGGCCACCATGTCGTCGCGGTGGTGGCCCAGCGCGATCTTGGTGAAGCCGTTTTCCTCGGCGTAGCTGTACAGCGAACCGCGACGCATCCGCGAACACAGCGAACACATGGTCTTGCCTTCCGGGATCACCCGGCTGACCACCGAATAGGTGTCCTGCTCGATGATGTGGTACGGCACGCCGATGCCGGCCAGGTACTCGGGCAGCACATGCTCGGGGAATCCGGGCTGCTTCTGGTCCAGGTTCACCGCCACCAGCTCGAACGGCACCGGTGCCTTCTTCTGCAGCTGCAGCAGGATGTCCAGCAGGGTGTAGCTGTCCTTGCCGCCGGACAGGCAGACCATGACCTTGTCGCCGGCCTCGATCATGCCGAAGTCGGCGATGGCCTGGCCGACCTGGCGGCGCAGGCGCTTGCCCAGCTTGTGGTGTTCGCGTTCGGCCACGCGCGGGTCGCGGGCGCGCGGCGCGGGATCGGGAAGGGGAATGACGGCACTCATCGCGTGCATTCTACCGGCTGGCCCCGCGCTCCACAGCGGCGGGTGACACGGGCTGGCACAAAAGCGTCATGGCGACGTCACGCCGCGCTGACAGCATCCCGGGCTCCCCCGTCCAGCCCCTGGGTCCATCGTGCTCGATAACCGTCTCGCTTCCGCCGTCTGCCGTGCGCTGCTGCTGTCCTCCGCCCTTGCCCCGGCTTCCGTGCTTGCCCAGGAGGCCGCCAGCGCTTCCCGTTCCTCCGCCAAGGACCTGGATACGGTCATCGTCACCGGCCGCAGCGGCACCGGCGTGCGCACCAAGGCCGAGACCAGTTACTCGATCACCAACATCGAGGAAGAGCAGCTGCGCATGCAGGCGCCGACCAGCGTGACCGAGGCGCTCAAATCGGTGCCCGGGTTCTGGGTGGAAGCCTCCGGCGGCGAGGCCAGCGGCAACATCCGCGCGCGCGGCATCCCGGTCGACGGCTTCGGCTCGGTCACCCTGCTGGAAGACGGCATCCCGGTGGTGCATGACCCGGCGCTGGGCTACCTCAACGGCGACCAGGCATTCCGCCTGGACGAAACCATCGAACGCATCGAGGTGGTACGCGGCGGACCGGCATCGGTGATGTATTCCAACGCCCCGGCCGGTGCGATCAACTTCATCCCGCGCCAGGTCGGCGATGACGCCAGCGGCGTGTTCAAGTACACCGTCGGCGACAGCGGCCTGAACCGCCTGGACTTCGCCTACGGCAGCCCGCTGGCCAATGGCTGGAAGCTGCTGCTGGGTGGCTTCTACCGGGTCGAGGACGGCGTGCGCGATCCCGGCTTCAACGGCAACGATGGCGGCCAGTTCCGCCTCAACCTGGCCAGGGAGTTCGAGGGCGGGCGTTTCAGCATCGACGCCAAGCGCATGGATGACCGCGTCGCCCTGTATCTGGGCATCCCGATGTACACCAACGGCAACGGCGACATCCGCGCGGTGCCCGGCTTCGACGGCAACCACGGGACGCTGGCCGGCCCGGAAACCCGCTACCTGTCGATGAAGACCGCCGATGGCCGCGGCTGGGACTTCGACAACAGCGAAGGCACCCATGTGAAGCGCGACCAGCTCACGTTCAAGCTGGAGACCGGACTGGGCGGCGACTGGGAACTGGCGCAATCGGCGCGCTTCAGCCGCACCGACACCATCCGCAACGGCGTGTTCCCCAACTCGCTGACGCCGGCGGCCACGTTCCTCGCCGGGCAGAAGAACCTGCTGGCATCGGTGCCGGGCGCCACCGCGCTGGGCCTGCGCTACGTGAATGGAAGCGGCGGCTTCGATACCGCCAGCCAGAACGGCAATGGCCTGATGGTGATCGGCGGACTGCGCGGGCTGGACATCCCGGTGCGCGAGTTCGTCAGCGACACGCGGCTGATGCGCAGCTTCGCGCTCGGCGGCCAGCAGCACGACCTGACCCTGGGCTACTACCTGGCCTCGACCCGGGAGGACTACACCCGCTACTCGTCCTCGGTGCTGATGGACGCCACCGACAACGCCCGCCTGCTCGACCTGGTCGCGCTGGATGCAAACGGCAACGTGGTGCGTACGCTCAGCGACAACGGCGTGTGGCGCTACGGCTACGAATGGAACAACGCCTCGGGCGAACAGAAGACCCAGGCCTTCTATGTCAGCGACGAGTGGCAGGTCAACGACAGGCTGCGCATCGACAGCGGCCTGCGCTGGGAGAAGGCCAGCAGCAGCGGCTGGAACGAGGTGCGCCGCAGCGTCGACGGCGGCACCCTGGCGACCTCGCAGATGCTTACTGGTTCGGGCCTGTACGTGAACCACGACCTGGAGTCGGACGACCTGGGCTGGTCGATCGGCGCCAACTGGCAGTTCAACGATGGCATGGGCGTGTTCGGCCGCTGGACCTCGGCCTTCCGCCTGCCCAGCCTGGGCAACTACATCACCCGCAACGACAACTGCGACGCGACCTCGGCCGCGACCGTCGCCGCCTGCGCATTCGCCAACGGCAAGGCGGCCGACACGCAGACGATGGACCTGGCCGAAGTCGGCTTCAAGTTCGCCAACCCGCTGTTCAGCGCCTACGCCACGGCGTTCTACACCAAGTACGACAACGTCGGCTTCAGCAACTACCGCTTCAACCCGGACACCGGCGTGTCCACCCGCGAAGCCGGTTATGCCAGTACCCGCACGTTCGGCCTGGAACTGGAGACGGCGTGGTACCCCACCGACTGGTTCGACCTGCGCGTCAACGCCACCTGGCAGGATGCGCAGTACCGCGACCTGCGCTACAGCGAGCTGGTCAATGGCGCGCCGGTGCTGCGCGATTTCGTCGGCAACCAGCTGATCCGCGTGCCGGAGCTGGGCGCGCGCGTGGTCGCCGGCATCAACCTGCTCGACCAGCGCCTGCGCCTGCAGGCCGCCGCCGAGCACCAGGGCGAGCGCTACGTGGACACCGCCAACTCGGTGCGCCTGCCGTCCTACCAGCTGCTCAACCTCAGCGCGCGCTACGAACTGAGCGAGCGCGTGTCGATGTACGGCTACGTCGACAACGTCACCAACTCGCTGGGCCTGACCGAGGGCAATCCGCGTGCCGGCGAGCTCGCGAGCAGCGACGCGGGCGCCAGCGCCTTCATCGCACGGCCGCTGCTGGGCCGCAACTACCGCCTGGCCCTGATGTACCGGTTCTGATGCGCGCCCTGCTCCCGGTGGTGCTGGCGGCGCTTGCCGCCAGCCCCTGCGCCCACGCCGCGCAGACCCTGCAACTGCAGGGCACGCTGAGCGGCAAGGACCATCAGCGGTACCTGGAACTGCCGTTCACGGTGCCCGACGGCACCGCCAGGGTGGACGTCACGCTGCGGCATGACGGCGCCGGCGAGCGTACCGTCATCGACCTCGGCCTGCTGGACACGCATGGCTTTCGCGGCTGGAGCGGCGGTTCGCGCCGCGCGGTCACGGTTTCCCGCTACGACGCCAGCGGTGGCTACCTGCCCGGCGCATTGCCGGCAGGCCAGTGGAAGGTGCTGCTCGGCATTCCCAACATCCGTGCCGGGGCACGCACGCCCTACACCGTCGGCGTGACCCTGTGGGACGAGGATGAAGTGCAGGCCGGCAGGGACCGCGCGCCGCAGGTACTGCGCGAGGGGCCGGCGTGGTACCGCGGCGACCTGCACATGCACAGCACCCACAGCGACGGCAGCTGCAGCAGCCAACAGGGCAACAAGGTGCCCTGCCCGCTGTTCCTGAGCCTGCAGGCCGCGGCACGGCAGGGCCTGGATTTCGTCGCCGTCACCGAGCACAACACGGCCTCGCACCTGGAGGAGCTGGCGCGCCACCAGCCCTGGTTCGATCGCCTGTTGCTGATTCCGGGCATGGAAGTCACCACCTTCCAGGGCCACGCCAACGTATTCGGCATCAACGGGCCGCTGCCGTTCCGGCTCGGCGACACCCTGCCCGACTGGAACCCGCTGCTGCGCCAGGTCAACGACAGCGGTGCGCTGCTGTCGATCAACCACCCGGCGCTGGCCTCCGGCGAGGCGTGCATGGGCTGCGGCTGGACCCCCGCCAAACCGGTGGACATGGACGCGGTCGCCGCGGTGGAAGTGGTCAACGCCAGCCAGGCCGACGGCCCACGTGCGGGCGTCGGCTTCTGGGAGCAGCAGCTGCAGCAGGGCCGGCGCATGACCGCCATCGGCGGCAGCGACAGCCATGATCCGGGCGCGGCCGAAGGTCCTTCGCCGATCGGCCTGCCGGCCACCCTGGTGCATGCCCCGGCACTGTCGCGCGACGCCATCCTGGCCGCACTGAGGCAGGGCCGGGTGGTGGTGGACGTGCGCAACGTCGCCGGCAGCCGGCTGGACCTGTGGCTGCGCGACGCGGGCGGCCAGCGCACCGGGATGGGCCAGCAACTGGACCTGCCCGCCGGACAGTGGGCCACCGCGCACGCCGAGCTGGATTATCCCCGCCCGCTGCGGATCGAGTTCGTCATCGACGGCCGCCGCCACCCCGCCACGGTGGAAACCGGCGAGGACGGCAGCCAGCGGGCCAGCCTGCGCTGGCGCTCGGATGGCAAGCGACACTGGTTGCGCGTGGATGCGCGCGATGACGACGGCAGCCTGCTGATGCTGGGCAACCCGGTGTACGTGAACTGGCCCCGCTGACCGGCTAAGCTGGCGGCATGTCCGAGCTGCCGCCCTTCGCCGAGATCAGCCAGCGCATCGCCGAACTGCGGGCCGAGCACCGCAGCCTGGACGAACGCATCGGCAGGCTCGCCGCCAACCCCGACGACGAGCTGGACGCCAAGCGGCTGAAAAGGCGCAAGCTGCAGCTCAGGGACTGCATCACCAGGCTGGAAAGCATGCTGATTCCCGACGAGCCGGCCTGACCTGCGGCGGCGCCACGGCGGTCGCTCAGGCCGCGTGGCGGGCGATGACCCGGTTGGCTTCCAGCAACGATGCGCCGCATTGCCGGCGGCAGGCCCGGATCGCGGCGATCTTCCTACCGCTCCGCAGCAGCGCCTTCCCTTCGTCCGAAGGGGCCGGCAGTGCGGAAACATCGCGCGGCTTGCGGCGCATGGCGTGCACCGCGGCAAGCACGCAGAGGGTCGCCACCGACGCGAAGAACGTTGTCTGCCACATCACCTTGCCCTCCGTTGTCCGGCGCCGGGGAAGCTTCAACCCGCCGCCGGTTCCTCCGGCTTCACCGCTTCCGGGCTCACCCGCTCGATGGTGTGGCGCAGTTCGCGGCCGAGGATGAACTTGGCGTCCTTGGCCCAGGCATCGAGGCGCTCGTCGAACAGCAGCTTGCTGTTCTCGTCCGGCCAGACCAGGCGCAGCTCGCGCATCTTCTGGATGAAACCGCGGAACAGGGTCTTGTCGAAGAACTCCGGCGCGGCCGGGGCGTAGAGCAGGCTCAGGCGCTGCGCGGCCTGCTGGCACAGGCTTTCCAGTTCGGCCGCGCCGAGCACGCCGGGGCCGTTCTTCACCAGCACCGAGATGGCGATGTAGTAACGCTCGAACGCCTGCTGCAGCGAATGGCCGATGGCACGCAGGCGGAACACCTCGTCGGTCTGGCCGGTGCTGCGCGCGAGCATGCCGCCCTCGTCCTCGCCCACCTGCTGCAGCAGGCCTTCGCGCACGAACACGTTGATGGTCTGCTCGATGCGCGCGGCGAATTCGTCCTCGGTCCACGGCAGGAACAGCTCCTGCTGCAGGAACGGGTACAGCCCGCGCCCGAGCCGCAGCAGGCCGGCACGGCTCATGCGGCGGTTGTTCTGGAAGCAACAGGCCACCCACGAAGACGCGGTGAACAGGTGCAGCACGTTGTTGCGGAAGTAGCTCAGCAGCACCGCGGTGTCGCCGCTGACGCTGAGCACGTCGCCCAGCGGATGCTTGACCCGGGTGAGGACGTTGATCTCCTCGGCGTGGGCGATGATGCGCTCGGGCGAATGCGGGGTGACCGTCACCCGGTCCGAATACGGCAGTTCCACCAGCAGCTTCTTGCACAGCTCGATCTGCGCGACCAGGTCGGCCTCGCCCATGGCGTGCTTGGGCGTGGACAGCAGCGCCAGCGCCAGCAGGTTGATCGGATTGACGTCGGCGGCGCCGTTGATGCGCACCTGGATCTGCTCGGCCAGGGTATCGACCGTGCCCGACAGCCAGGACGGCTTCTCGTCCTCGGACACCGGCTGGCCATCCCACTCCGGCGCCTTCTCGGCCAGCACGTCGTTCAGCGCGATCGGCTCGCCGAAGTTCACCACCACCTGGCCGTAATTCTGCTTGAGCACCTTGGGGATGCCCCACAGCAGCGCCCAGATCGATTCCTTTTCCTTGGGCCGCCCGGACAGTTCGTCCAGATAGCTGTTGCCCTCCATCAGCTTCTCGTAGCCGATGTAGATGGGCTGGAACAGCACCGGCTTGCGCGGCTGCCGCAGGAACGCGCGCAGCGTCATCGAGATCATGCCGCCCTTGGGCTGCAGCAGGCGCCCGGTGCGCGAGCGCCCGCCCTCGACGAAGTACTCGATCGAGTAGCCGCCGGCCACCAGCTGCGCGACGTACTCGCTGAGCACGGCCGAGTACAGCGCGTTGCCGCGGATGCTGCGGCGGATGAAGAACGCGCCGCCCTTGCGCAGCAGCGTGCCGACCACCGGCAGGTTGAGGTTGATGCCGGCCACGATGTGCGGCGGCACGATGCCGCGGTCGTACAGCAGGTAGCTCAGCAGCAGGTAGTCCATGTGGCTGCGGTGGCTGGGCACGTAGATCACTTCGTGCCCGGGCGCGGCTTCCTTGAACTTGTCCAGGTGGTGGACCAGCACGCCGGCGTAGATGCGGTTCCAGACGTGGGTCAGCATGAAGCTGGCCGAACGCACCACCGGGCTGGAATAGTCGGCCGCGATCTCCCAGGCGTAGCCCTGCGCCTTCTTCCAGGCATCGGCCGGCCTGGAGTTGTCGCGCTTGGCCTGGGCGGCGATGGCCTCGCGCACCGGCTCGGCTTCCAGCACCTTGTCCACCAGCAGGCGGCGGGTGGAAAGATCCGGACCGATGATCGATTCGCGGATGCGGCGGAAGTGCGCGCGCAGCACGCGCTGCAGCTTGCGCACGGTGCGTTCGGGCTCCAGCCCCTCTTCCACGGTCTCGCGCAGCGAAATCGGCGCGGCAAAGCGCACGATGCTGTCGCGGCCGTTGAGCAGCACCGCCAGCAGGCGGCGGAAGCGACCGACCAGCGCCCAGTTTTCCGAGAACAGCACCGCGAACCAGCCGCTCTGCTTGTCCGGCGCGCGGCCGACGAAGATCGACACCGGCACCAGCTGCACGTCCAGCGCCGGATTGGCGCGATGCGCCTGCAGCAGCCGCGCCAGCGAGTCGGAATGGGTACGGGCACCGCGCTGCTCGGGGATCAGCGCGTTGTTGCTGGAACGCCGCGACAGCGCGACATAGGCGCGCTTGCGCCCGGTCGGATCGCCGGCCAGCGGGACCAGCGGCGACGGCAGCCCGGCGTCGCGGCAGGCCTTGTCCAGGATCAGCGCGTTGGACAGGCCGTAGTCCTCCAGCACGTAGACCACCGGCTGCGCCGGGTCGTGCTGGAGCTGCTCGGGCTCGATCTTCAGCCCCAGCCACGGCTCGATCAGGCGGCCGAGCAGGCGCGCCCACAGCGGGCGCCGGCCCGGGCGTACGGGCGGCCGACCGGCCGCGGCCGGCAGGGGGGAGGCGGCCGGGGCGCTGGCTTCGCCCGACGGCAGGAGTTCGCCCTGTTCGGGCCGTGGGTTCTGTTTCGACATCGGCGACATTATGGCTTAGCTGCCGCCGCCAGGCTGTCCCCGGTGCCGGTGGTTGCGTCGTTGCCGGAGCCGGACCGGGGCGCCTCGCCCTCCACCGGCGGCGGGGCGGCGGCGCGCGCGGCGGCCAGCACGGCGTCCACTTCGGCCAGGGTGCGGGCCAGGTACCAGTGCCCCTGGCGGCGCTGCAGCGCCACCTGCAGGTCGATGTCGTGGCCCGCAAGCGGGTATTGCACGTGGACGACGGCGCGGTCGCCGTCCTGGCTGCTCAGGCCGGTGCGCATCTGCGCGACGCTCTCGTCCAGCGACAACCCGTAGCTGGCCAGCACCTGTTTGCTGGCCGCGGCGAACGGTGACAGCCGCTGCAGGCTGCCGGTCATGCCCGCGGCCTGCAGCGCGGCGTCGCTGTCCAGGCCGGTGGCGCGCGCGGCGGTGGTCAAGGTGGTGATGGCCGAGCGGGCCAGCTTGGGATCGGACAGCGGCGCGGCCTGCGCCCAGGCGCTGAGCGCCTTGACCAGCTGCACGTAGTGGGCACGCTCGTCGGCGCTGTAGTCGCCCTGGTGGCTGATGTACTGCTCGCCGAACAGGCCCAGCGAGTGCGCGGCCTGGCGCACGCCGGCCGCCTGCCCGGCGATCTGTGCCTTGAATGCGCGCTGCAGCCGGGTCTCGGCGTCGGCGGCCGACAGCGTGGCCAGCAGCGCCGGCAGTTTGTCGTGCAGCGGCAGCTGGTCCAGTGGCCAGCGGCTGTGGCCCTGGGCCCAGGCCGCCTCCAGTTCCGCGTACTGCGCCGGCGGTACCGCCGCGCGGGCGTAGCCGGCCAGGTCGTTGTCGTGCAGGTGCTGGACCAGCTGGCGCACGGCCGCGGCCGGCTCGGTGGCAGCACCCGGCAAGGGCTCCTGCGAGCGCCGGCAGCCGGCGGCAAGCACGGCCACCGCGCACAGCGACAGCAAGACGAGACGCGAACGGCTGCGAGATGAACGGCGTGGCATGGCGTCGTTGGTCCTCCCCCGGGCCGTGGCATCTTGCGGCCAGCAAGGTGACAGCGGCAAGCGGCGCCGGTTTGCGCGCAAAAAAAAAGAGGCCGCCCCGTTGCCGGTGGCGAACCTCCTCAAGCCGGCGGAGCCGGGGACATGTGACACATCACCGGCAATGCCGGGACGGGGCACAGCCTACGCGCCCGCTTCAGTTAATGCAACACTTCATGAATCAATATGTAAGTTATTGATTTTTAATCAAAGAAATCTGTGATTTCGCGCTGCATCGCCTGCGCCGCCGCACGCGGATCCGGGGCCAGCCGGATCGGCCGGCCGACGACGATGGCGTCGGCGCCATCGGCGAACGCCTGGGCCACGCCGACCGTGCGCTGCTGGTCGTCCCCCACCGGGCCGCCGGGACGGATGCCCGGGCAGACGATGGAAAAGCCGCTGCCGGTGGCGGCGCGGATCGACGCGGCCTCCTGGCCGGAGGCGATCACGCCATCGATGCCGGCGCGCTGCGCGGCCAGTGCGCGTTCGACCACCACCTCCACCGGTTCGCGGTCGATGCCCATCTGCGCCAGGTCGGGGCGGCCCATGGAGGTCAGCACGGTCACCGCCAGCAGGCGCATGTCCGAGGTGTTGGCCGTGGCCGCGGCCTGCATCATCGCCGGGTGCCAGCCGTGGATCGTGCAGTAGCTCACCGGCCACTGCGACAGGCGCCGGATGACGCCGGCGACGGTGGCGGGAATATCGAAGAATTTCAGGTCGACGAACACGCGCTTGTCGCGCCTGGCCAGTTCGTCGAGCACCGCGAAATATTCGCCCGAGGCCAGCAGTTCCATGCCGATCTTGTAGAACGACACCGCGTCGCCAAGCCGCTCGACCCAGTCGATGGCCTCGGCGCGCCCCGGCACATCCAGCGCGAAGATCAGGCGCTCGTCGGTGCGCAGCGGCAGCGGCCCGCGGCTCATTGGGCGAGGTCCAGCGCGGCGCGCTTGGCGGCGCGGCGCTCGGCTTCGGGCAGCGACCAGGCATTGTTGAACTGCGCCGGCTCCCAGCCGCCATAGGTCGGGTTGGCCAGCATCCACCAGCGCTGGCCGAACCAGCCCTGGTGGGCCTGCAGCAGCGCATCGCGGCCGGCCTGGGTATTGACCCCGATCGCGGCGAAGTCGCTGAGCTGGTCGCCGAACTGCATCAGCACCCGGTACTGCCGGGCCACCAGCTGGCGGCGGCAAGCCTTTTCGCTGCCTTCCTGTTCGCAGCCCGGCACGTACTTGTCCAGGCCCAGGTAGACGTCGTCGCCGGCGACCGGGAAGCCGAGCCGGCGCAGGTTGGCCAGGGTGACGTCCTTCATGTGCTCGGTGCGGTTGGTGATGTAGATCATGGTCACGCCCCTGGCCGCCGCGGCCTGCGCGAACTCGACCGCACCCGGCACCGCGCCGGCCTTGCCTTCGGACACCCAGGCGTCCCAGCTGACGTCGTCGTAGCTGCCGCCGTCGCGCACCAGCCGCGCCTGGTAGGGCGAGTTGTCCAGCACGGTTTCGTCCACGTCCACCACCACCGCCGGCTTCAACCTGGCCGACTGCTGGCTGCCGCCTTCCTGCGGCAGCAGCGCGGTCCATGAGCGGTCGGCCAGCGCGCGGTCCAGCTGCGCGGCGGCGGCGCGCCAGGTCTGCAGGGCGTTGGCCCGGTACTCCTGCGAGCGCTGCACCCACAGCACCGCATTCAGGTTGTCGTTGGCCCCCTCGGTGGCGACCGTCACCGGGGCCGGCACGGCGGGCTCGCCGTGGACCAGGGGCCGGGACGTACTGCACGCGGCCAGCGACAACAGCGCGCCGGCGAGCAGGAGGGAGTGGTGGATTCGGGACATGGGCACGGCTACCGGACAGAACGAAAACCCGGCAAGTTTACCGGCTCCCCACCCGGCCCGCGCCGAGGGCAGGCAAAACCAGGGGCAGCGTCGGTTTTGCGGCAAGCCGACTCCGACCCCGGTTCTGTCGGGCCCTCGGCTATGCTTGCGCCCCCCTCGCGCGACCGGATGCCGACGATGACCGACACCCCTGCCCCCTTGCCCGTTCCCGTGCTCGACGCCGCGCAGATGCGGGTGCTCGGCTGCCTGGTCGAGAAGGAAGCGACCACGCCCGAGACCTATCCGCTGACGGTCAACGCCGCGCAGACCGCGGCCAACCAGAAGACCGCACGCGATCCGGTGATGAACCTGGACGCCGGCACCGTGCAGCACGCACTGCGCCAGCTGGAGGCGATGGGCCTGGCCCGCCAGCATTTCTCCGCGCGCGCCGAGCGCTACGAACACCTGCTCGGCGCCAAGCTCGACCTGCCGCGGCAGCAGGTCACGCTGCTGGGCCTGCTGCTGCTGCGCGGCCCGCAGACCGCCGGGGAACTGGCCACGCGCAGCGAGCGGATGGCCAAGTTCGCCGACGCCGAGGACCTGCGCCACCAGCTCGGGCGCCTGATCCAGCGTGGGCTGGCGGTGCAGCTGCCACGCGCGTCCGGCCAGCGCGAGGACCGCTACATGCACCTGCTCGGCGGCCCGGTGGACGTGGACGCGCTGGCGGCGCAGTTCCGCGCACCCGCGGGCACGGCCGCGGACAACGGCGCGCTGGAAGAACGCGTGGCGCAGCTCGAAGCGGCGGTGGCAGCGCTGCAGGAACAGCTGGCGCAGCTGCAGTCCCGGCTGGACGACTGAGCCAGCGTAGCTGCGGGGCTTGCCCCTCAGGGGGCATTACCAGCGACGATTGATTCAACGCAGCTGCGGGGCTCGCGCCGCAGGGGCATTACCGTGGACGCCCCGCCAGCGGCCAGTGCCCATCGCCGCACAGCGATGCATGTCGGGGCCATGCCTCCGGCATGCGCCTCCCGCCGCACTGGCGGGTCCCGGGTGCGACCCGGGTTAACCGGTTGCAGGCTCGTTGACGAACAGCAGCAGGTCCTCGTCCTTGCCGGGCAGGCGCACACTGCCATTGGCCTGGAATCCAAGCTTTTCCAGCAATGCGACCGAACGCACGTTGCCCGGCGTCACGATCGCGCACAGCGCGCCCAGCCCCAGCGTAGCGCGCGCATGGCCCAGCACCGCCCGGGCCGCCTCCAGCGCATAGCCCTGGCCGGTATGGCGCTCGAGCAGGGCATAGCCGACATCGGCATGCGGCAGCGCGGCCCGGTGCACCAGCCCGGCATTGCCCAGCCAGGCCCCGTCGCTGCGGCGCTCGACCACGTACATGCCATAGCCGTGCCGCGCGTAGCTCACCAGCGGGCCGTCGCGGATGCAGCCGCGCGCCTGCTCCAGCGTGCGGATGCCGCGGTCGCCGATGTAACGATGGAAGCCCGGCTCGTTGAGCAGCTCCAGCATCGCCGCGGCATCGGCGTCGTCATCGCGCAACGGGCGCAGGCGCAGTCGTTCGGTTTCGATCAGCATCGTCTGGCCCGCCACGGTCGTTGCCATGCAGGGTGGCTCCACGCACGCGCGGGCGCAAGCCCGCTGGCGGCTAGTCGAACAGCGCCTGGATCGCCGCCAGTCCGGCCTGCGCACGCTCCTTCTTGTGCACGGCATCGGCCACCGGGTCGGCGCCGTCGCGCTGGATCTCGGCCGCCGGCAGCTCGTCGAAGAAACGGCTGGGCTTGAGCCGCACGTGCTCGCCGAACTTGCGGGTCAGGCGGCTGTAACTCATCCACAGCTGGATCTTGGCGCGGGTGATGCCCACGTACAGCAGGCGCCGCTCCTCCTGCAGGTTGCCTTCGTCGAGGCTGACCTGGTGCGGCAGCACGCCGTCCTCGCAGCCGACGATGAACACGTACGGGAATTCCAGGCCCTTGGAGGCGTGCAGGGTCATCATCCGCACCTGGTTGCCGCCGTCGTCCTTGTCGCTGCGCGAGATCAGCGCGAGCTGCGCGGCCATGTCCGCGGCGCTGGCGCCGCGCGGGCCGTTCTCGAACCACGAGGCCAGCTCCTCGAGGTTGGCGGCACGGCGTTCGTAGCCGGCGGTGTCCTTGGCCTGGTGGCGCAGCTCGGCCAGCAGGCCCGAGTCCTTGGCCACGCGCCGCACCAGGTCGCCGGAGGACATCTGCCGCATGTCCATGCGCAGCGCGCGCAGGATGTCGGTGAAGCGGCTCAGGCTGTTGGCCGCGCGCGGCGGCAGCTGCGCCAGCGCGCCCATCGCCTCGGCCGCCTGCGCCATCGACATGCCCTTGTCCGAGGCCAGCTCCGCCAGTTTGGCCAGGGTACCGGCACCGACGTCGCGCTTGGGCGCCTGCACCGCGCGCATGAACGCGGTGTCGTCGTCGGGGTTCACCAGCAGCCGCAGCCAGGCCAGGGTGTCCTTCACTTCCTGCCGCTCCAGGAACACGGTGCCGCCGGTCAGGTGGTAGGGCACCCCGACCATCTGCAGCGCCTTCTCCAGCGGCCGGCTCTGGAAGTTGCCGCGGAACAGGATGCAGAAATCGCTCCACGGCACGCGCCGGCTGGTGGCGATGAACTGGATCTCGGCGGCCACTTTTTCCGCTTCGTGCTCGCTGTTGCGGCACTCCCACACGCGGATGCGCTCGCCGTCGGCCTGGTCGGACCACAGCGTCTTCAGGTGTTCGTGCGGGTTGTGCGCGATCAGCGCGTTGGCCGCGCGCAGCACGCGGTTGGAACAGCGGTAGTTCTGTTCGAGCTTGATGATCTGCAGCGACGGGTATTCCACCGCCATGTTCTGCAGGTTCTCCGGGTTGGCGCCGCGCCAGGCATAGATCGACTGGTCGTCGTCGCCCACGCAGGTGAAGTTGCCGGCCGCGCCGGCCAGCTGCTTGAGCAGCCGGTACTGGGCATCGTTGGTGTCCTGGCATTCGTCCACCAGCAGGTAGCCGATGCGTTCGCGCCAGGCCGCGGCGATGTCCGGGTTCTCTTCCAGCACCTGCACCGGCAGCCGGATCAGGTCGTCGAAATCGACCGCGTTGAACGCGGTCAACCGCGCCTGGTACAGCGCGTAGACCATCGCCGCGTCCTTCTCGCGGTTGCTGCGTGCGGCCGCCATCGCCTGCTCCGGCGAGAGCCCGGCGTTCTTGGCCCGCGAGATCAGGTTCTTCATGTCCTCGATGTCGTCGGGCTTGGCGTTGCCGCCACCCAGCAGGTCCTTGACCTGGGCGGCCGCGTCGTCGGCGTCGAAGATCGAGAAGCCGCGCTTCAGGCCCACCGCGGCGTGCTCGATCTGCATGAACTTCAGCCCCAGCGCGTGGAAGGTGCAGATGGTCACGTCCTCGGCCTGGCCGCCCTGCAGGCGCCTGGCCACGCGCTCGCGCATTTCCTTGGCCGACTTGTTGGTGAAGGTGATCGCGGCGATGCGGCGGGCGCTGTAGCGGCCGCTGCCGATCAGGTGGGCGATCTTCTCCACGATCACGCGGGTCTTGCCGCTGCCGGCACCGGCCAGCACCAGCAGGGGGCCTTCGGTGTGCAGCACCGCCGCGCGTTGGGGGGGATTGAGGGAATCCAGCATGGGAACGAAGGGACGGGAACCAGAAACGTGAGAAGCCCGGGTGGGCCGGCGGCGGGTATTCTGTCACCCCTCAGGGTCGGCCGTTGCCTCGACCCGCCCCTTTCCACTCGTTCCCAGCTCCATGGCCAAGCTCTACTTCTACTACTCGGCGATGAACGCCGGGAAGACCACCACTTTGCTGCAATCGGCGCACAACTACCGCGAACGCGGCATGCGCGTGGCGATCCTGACCCCGCGCCTGGACCACCGCGCCGGCAGCGGCGTGGTCGCTTCGCGGATCGGCCTGCAGGCCGAGGCGACCGCCTTCGACCACGACACCGACCTGCAGCGGCTGGTCGAGGGCGACATCGCCGCGCACGGGCGGCTGGGCTGCGTGCTGGTGGACGAGGCGCAGTTCCTGACCAAGGCACAGGTGTGGCAGCTGAGCGAGGTGGTCGACCAGCTGCGCATCCCGGTGCTGTGCTACGGCCTGCGCACCGATTTCCGCGGCGAGCTGTTCGAGGGCAGCCAGTACCTGCTGGCCTGGGCCGACGAGATGCAGGAGATCAAGACCATCTGCCACAGCGGCAAGAAGGCGACCATGACCGTGCGCGTGGACGGGAACGGTTTCGCCGTGCAGGACGGACCGCAGGTGGAGATCGGCGGCAACGACCGCTACGTGTCGGTCAGCCGCGCCGAGTTCAAGAAGATCACCCGTGGCGAGGGCCGGATCGACCCGATGCAGGCGCCGCTGCCGCTGTAGCGGGCGGCGCCGCGGTGACGGCCGCCGCCGGGTGGCTCAATGCCCGCCTTCGGCTGCCAGCCGGTCCAGGTCGATGCCCTGGCGGCGCAGGAGCGCGGCCGAGCGCAGCGCGTAGAACGCCAGGTAGGCGAAGCAGGCCACCCCGACCCAGAAGCTCATGTGGATGCCGGCGGTATCGGCCAGCACGCCCTGCAGCAGCGGTACCAGCGCGCCGCCCATGATCATCATCACCAGCAGGCTGCTGCCCTGGTTGGTGTGGCGACCGAGTCCGGCGATGGCCAGCGCGAACACGCACGGCCACATGGTGCTGCAGAACAGCCCGGAACTGATGAAGGCGATGGCGCTGGTCTTGCCGTCGCTGAACATGCCCACCAGCAGCGCGGCGATGCCGCACAGCGCGAAGTACAGCAGCATCCGCGCCGGATTGCCGCGGCTGAGCAGGGTGGCGGCGATCATCACCACGATCACTCCGGCATAGCCGTAGAACTGCGCCACCTCGTGGCGCAGCGCCGCGTTCACCGCGAGGAACACGCCGAAGGCGACGAACGGCAGGACCAGGGTCAGCATGCGCCGGGCACCGGCGCCGATCTCGAATGCGCCGGCCGCGCCGGTCCAGCGGCCGATCATCAGGCTGGCCCAGTACAGCGACACGTACGGCGCGACCGCCGAGGTATCCACGCCCAGGTGTTCGCGCATGTAGGCCGGCAGGTGCGCGCCGGTGGACACCTCCACGCCGACGTAGAGGAAGATCGCCACCATCCCCAGCAGCAGCTGCGGGTAGGCGAACGCCGACGCCTTGTGCGGGAGCCGGCCGGCGTCCTGCGACTCGCTGCGGGCGACGCCTTCCAGGTCGATGTGGTTGGGCACCGAGGAGAATCTCAGGAACAGCGCCACCAGCACGAATGCCGCGCCCAGCACCAGGTAGGGCATCTTGACGCTCTCGATGCTGGCTTCGGTGTTGCCGCTGGCCACGCTGCCGAAGATCGCCACGCTGACCAGCAGCGGGCCGATGGTGGTGCCGAAGTTGTTGACCCCGCCGGCCAGGGTCAGGCGCTGCGCGCCGGTGGCCGGATTGCCCATCACGATGGCCAGCGGATTGGCCGCGATCTGCTGCAGCGAGAATCCCAGGCCGACGATGAACAGGCCCGACAGCATCAGTACGAACGACCCGCTGTTGGCCGCCGGGTAGAACAACAGCGTGCCCAGCGCCGACACCAGCAGGCCCAGGCAGATGCCGTTGCGGTAGCCGATGCGGTTGAGCAGATCCTGGCCCGCGAGCCGGGAGATGCCGAAATAGGCCAGCGAGCCGACCGTGTAGGCGATGTAGAACGCGAACGACACCAGCTGGCTCTGTGCGTGGCTGAGGTCGAAGGCCTTCTGGAAGACCGGGATCAGGATGTCGTTGCTGGCGGCGACGAAGCCCCAGAAAAAGAACACCGTGATGAGCACACCGAACTGCGACCAGCGGGTTTTCTGCGTCATGGCATCCCGGTCTCGTTGTCGTCGTCACTGCGGGCGCGCCGCGCCCGTCCCCTGCGGACCCACGGGAAGCCCCGTGCGCGGTCCCGCCACGCCACGCGCGCACGCGGGCGATGACGGACCGTCGGCCGTTTTAGGCGCGATCCGGCGATGCTGTCAACGGATGCCTGGCGATGCACCGGTCAGCGCGCGTGCACGACGCCGGCCGACGGCCCGGCCGTTGCGCCGCAGCCCCCGGCCGCGCGCTGCCGGACAGGCCGGGACGCGGCGCGTCAGTACAGCGTGCGCTGGTCCGCCGGCGGCGGGCTGTACTGGTACAGCCAGGTCTCGGTGAGCGCCTTGCCGCCGCTGCGCAGGTACAGGCGGATGTCGATCTGCCCGGTGCCGCCGTCGGGCGGCACCAGGTCGAACATGGCGCGGTAGCCGTTGATCTCGCGCAGCGGGCGCGCCGAAACCACCTCCACCCGCCCGCTGCTGGCTTCCACCACCGCCTCGACCTCGGCCTTGTCGATCAGGCCGGCCAGTTCGCCGCCTTCGAAGTCCACCGCGAAGCGCCAGGAGAAGTACTCGCGCTTCTTGCCGATCACCCCGCCCAGCCCGGTGCGGCTGGCCACGCAGTGCGCCAGCGGCGGCCGTGCCGGGGGTTGCGCGCCCCAGTACAGCCGGTAGCCGACCAGCAGTTCCTGCCCCGGCTGCGGCTTCTGCTTCGGGTTCCAGAACGCGACGATGTTGTCGAAGGTCTCGTCGACGGTGGGAATCTCCACCAGCTGCACCGAGCCCTCGCCCCATTGGCCCTTCGGCTCGACCCACAGGCACGGGCGCTTCTCGTAGAACACGCCGTCGTCCTGGTAATGGTCGAAGTCGCGGTCGCGCTGCAGCAGGCCGAAGCCACGCGGGTTGTCGTCCACGAACATGTTGAAGCGCAACTGCGCCGGGTTGCACAGCGGGCGCCAGATCCACTCGCCGGCACCGCTCCACATCGACAGGCCGTCGGTGTCGTGGATCTCCGGGCGCCAGTCCCAGGCCATGCGGCGGTCGTTCTCGCCCACCTGGTACATGCTGGTGCACGGGGCGATGCCCAGCCGCTCGATCTCCCGGCGCGGGTACAGCGCGCTGTCGATATCCATCAGCAGCACGTCGCCGTTGGTGATGGCGAAGCGATAGGCACCGGTCACGCTCGGCGAATCCAGCAGCCCATGGACGACCACGGTGTCCGAGTCGCGCGCCGGCTGCTCCAGGTAGTAGGCGATGAAGTCCGGGAACTCCTCGGGCCTGCCGGTGCCGGTGTCGATCGCCAACCCGCGCGCGGACTGGCCGTACTGGCCTTCCTTGCCCACCGCGCGGAAGTAGCTGGCGCCAAGGAACGCGGCAAAGTCGCGTTCGGTGTCGCTGCGGGTGTTGAGGCGGAAGCCGGCGAAGCCCAGGTCCGCCGGCAGCCGCCCGCCGTGGATGCCGCTGTTGCCGTAATCGAACGCGGCGCCGTCGTAGGCCAGCTCCTGCGCCTTGCCGTCGACCACGTCGAACATGCGCACCGGCGAATGGAAATACAGGCCCAGGTGGAAAAACCTGGCCTGGAACCTGCCGGGCTGGTCGGCCCACAGCGCGTGGTCCTGGCGGTAGCGGATGGACTGGTACTGGTCCCAGTCCAGCGCCTCCACTTCCGGCGGCAGGGTGCGCTTGTGGCTGCGGTACGGCGCCTGCGACAGCGCGCGCGCCTGGCCCTTGAGCGCGGCGAAGTCGAACGGCTGCGGCTGGCCGATGCGACGCAGGCCCAACTGCCGTTCGGCGGCGGCACAGGCCGGCAGCGCCGGCAGTCCGAAGGCGGCCAGGGCCAGCGAGGCGCGCTGGAGGAAGTCGCGTCGATCCATGCGGTCGTCCGGTAAGGGGTGGGCGGATGATAGGCAGCGGCGGGTGAACGAAGGTAAGCCGCGGGTGAAGGCCGGCTCAGCCGCGCGCCGGCCCGCCGCGGCCGCTCAGCGCTGGCAGTGCCCGCACCACACGCTGGCGCGCTGGCCGATGCTGGCATGGCGCAGCGGGCGCCCGCAGCGCACGCAGGCCTGGCCCTCGCGGCCGTACACCGACAGCTCCTGCTCGAAGTAGCCGGGGGCGCCGTCGGGACTGATGAAATCGCGCAGGGTGGTGCCGCCGCGGGTGATGGCGTAGCCGAGGATGTCCTTCACCGCCGTGGCCAGGCGCTGGTAGCGCTCGCGCGACACCTTGCCGGCCTCGCGCAGCGGGTTGATCCCGGCCATGAACAGGCTTTCGGCGGCGTAGATGTTGCCGACGCCGACGACGATACGCTGGTCCATCAGGAAGCTCTTGACCGGTGCGCTGCGGCCGCGGCTGCGCGCGAACAGGTAGTCGCCGTCGAACGCCGCGTCCAGCGGCTCGGGGCCGAGCCCGCGCAGCAGTTCGTGGGTTTCGCCCGGCGGCTGCCACAGCAGGCAACCAAACCGGCGCGGGTCGTTGAAGCGCAGCAGGCGCCCATCCTCGAGGCTGATGTCGACGTGGTCGTGGGCACGCACCGGGGTGTCGCCGGGAAGCACGCGCAGGCTGCCGGACATGCCCAGGTGCAGCAGCGCGCTGCCGGCATCGGTATCGAGCAGCAGGTACTTGGCGCGGCGGCGGATCGCGGCGATGCGCTGGCCGGGCAGCGCCCGCTCGATGTCCGGCGGAATCGGCCAGCGCAGGTCCGGCCGGCGCAGGATCACGCCGTGGATGCGCCGCCCCTGCAGGTGCGGCTCCAGGCCGCGGCGGGTGGTTTCTACTTCGGGCAGTTCCGGCATCGCTCGATCCTGTTATTCGCGCCCCCCGGAACGCGGGTCCGGGCGGGCCTGGCCGCGCGCGCATGCAGCCGAAGCGGCCCACGCGCAACTGGAAAAGCGCCACATGGGCTGGTTGCCCGGCGCCAGCGACAGCGCGGCTCCCGGCAATCGCAACGACGTGGTGGCCGGCAATGGTACGGACAAGTGCGTCATCGCCGATGTCCCGGATGGTTCGGGTGCGCCATTGCGGTCGTACGCCGGCAGCGCATCAACGCGGTGGCGCCATCAGCTCGCGCGCGTCCAGGTAACCGTCGCCGTTGGCATCCTGCCTGCGGAAGCGTTCGAGGATCACCTGCCCGTGCTGTTCGCGGGTGATCGGCCGGCCGCGGCCGCCGGGCTGTTCCCCCGGCTCCAGCACACCGTTGCCGTCGCGGTCCATGCGCTCGAAGGCGTAGAGCATCCACCGCTGGTATTCGTCCGGCGCGACCCGGCCGTCGCCGTCCAGGTCCATGCGCCGCAGGTAGTCGCCGGCATCGTGCACCTGCGCCGGCGCGGTCCATGGCAGCAGCGCCGCCAGCAGCACCGGCAGGCGCCGCGCGAAGCGGCGTCCCGTGACCGGCGCGGCGGCGCGGGCGCTCATGCCGCGCTGAGCGAGTAACCCTTCAGTCGCGCCGCGTACGCCTGCAGGGCGGCCACGCCGCTGGCCTCGGCCTCGTGGCACCACTGCTGCAGGTGGCGCAGGCGCTCGGCGGCGTCGTGGGTACGCGCCTCGAGCAGCGCCGAAAGCCGCGCGCGGTGTTCCACCAGCAGCTGGATGCGCGGGCGCTGGCTCACCCACTGCTGCAGCTGTTCGCGGCAGGCCGGCTTGAGCCAGCGGCCGTCATTGACCAGGCCCCTGCGCATGCGCCGCGGCAGCATCTTGCGCAGCTTGGCGCCGGCGATGGCGGCCTCTTCGCGCAGGGCCGGGGCGAACACGTTGCGCTGGTAGTCGGTCATGGCCTGGAAACGGTGCGAGAGCAGTGCCTTGAGCGTGTCGGTGTCGGGCACGGCGATGTTCGGGCGGATGTCCATGGTCGGCGCCACGCGCAGCACCTTGGCCAGGCCCAGCGCCTGCAGCAGGCGGATCGCCTGCCAGCCGATGTCGAACTCCCAGCGGCGCATCGAGAAACGCGCCGAGCTGGGGAAGGCGTGGTGGTTGTTGTGCAGCTCCTCGCCGCCGATCCAGAACGCCCACGGGGTCAGGTTGGTCGAGGTATCGGCCGATTCGAAGTTGCGGTAACCCCACCAGTGCCCCAGGCCGTTGACCACGCCGGCGGCCCAGAACGGGATCCACGCCATCTGGATCGCCCACAGGGCGATGCCGGGCAGGCCGAACAGCGCGAAGTCCAGCGCGAACAGCACCACCGGGCCGAGGTTGGCGTGCGGGGTGTAGAGGTGGCGTTCGATCCAGTCCTCGGGCGCGCCGCGGCCGTACTGCTCGATGTCCGCGCGCTGGGCGCGGGCTTCGCGGTACAGCTCGACGCCGCGCCAGAACACGCGGCCGATGCCCTTGGTCACCGGGCTGTGCGGGTCCTCGTCGGTTTCCACCTTGGCGTGGTGCTTGCGATGGATCGCCACCCACTCGCGGGTGATCATCGAGGTGGTCAGCCAGGTCCAGAAGCGGAAGAAATGCGCGATCAGCGGGTGGAAATCCACGCCGCGGTGGGCCTGGCTGCGGTGCAGGTACAGGGTGACCGCGAAGATGGTGAGCTGGGTGAACACCAGCAGCACCGCCAGCATGCCCCACCAGCCCAGGCCGGCGACGCCGCCGGTGAGGAAGTCGAGGAGGGTGTCGGACATCGCGGAACTCCAGGCCGTTCGGTGGCATATGAAACTGTGGATACACATGATGGGGCCTGCAGCGGCAAACTTCATCCACCCGGCGCCCGACTTTGGTCCAATCCTTCAGCTGCGCGCCCCTTGCCCCGCTCCCGCCTGAACGATGTCCACCGCCCCTGCCGCCGCCGCGGCCCCCCTGATCGAACTGGACCACGCCTGCGTCATCCGCGGCCAGGTCCGGGTCCTGCACGAACTGGACCTGCGCATCGAGCAGGGCCAGCACACCGCCATCCTCGGCCCCAACGGCTGCGGCAAGTCCTCCTTCATCAAGCTGATCACCCGCGAGCTGTACCCGCTGGCGCGCGCCGACGGCCATGTGCCGGTCAAGGTGCTGGGCCAGACCCGCTGGCAGGTGGACCGGCTGCGCTCGCAGCTGGGCATCGTCAGCGGCGACCTGTCCGGCAACCTGGCCGAAATGCCGGGGCTGGGCGTGGAAGAGGCGGTGATCTCCGGCTTTTTCGCCAGTTACGTGGTGCCGGCGCACCGCGACGTCAGCGACGACATGCGCGCCCGCGCGCGCCACGCGCTGGGATTGGCACGCGCCCTGCCGCTGCTCGGCCGCAGCTACGCCGAACTGTCCGCCGGCGAGACCCGCCGCGTGCTGATCGCCCGCGCGCTGGTGAACCAGCCGCGCGCACTGCTGCTCGACGAGCCGTCCACCGGCCTGGACCTGGTATCGCGCCAGCACCTGATCGACACCATGCGCCACCTCGCCGGGCAGGGCATCACCCTGGTGCTGGTCACCCACCACATCGAGGAAGTGATCCCGGAGATCCAGCGCGTGGTGCTGATGAAGGGCGGGCGCATCTTCGCCGACGGCAGGCGGGGCGAGCTGCTGCGCGCCGGCCCGCTGTCCGAAGTGTTCGGCGGCCCGATCGAGGTGCGGGAGGAGGACGGCCGGCTCAGCGCGTGGGCCCGCGCCATCTAGGTGGGCCGGGGCATCGGTGCGATGATGCCGGCCCGTTCCGCCGATCCATGCCTGCACGATGTCCCGTTCCCCGTTTCCGCTGCGCCTGGGCGCGGCCTCCGTCCTGGCCGCCGCGCTTGCGGCATGCGCCAGCACGCCCGCCCCCGTTGACCGCGGCCACGACGCATCCGCCGAGCCGGCGCCGACCGGCTACCTGCAGGGCGCGGCGATCCCGGACAGCCAGGCATTGAGCCCGCCACCACCGGCGCCGGGCTCGGCCTGGGCGGCGCTGGACGAGGCCATCGCCCGCCAGGCCACCGCGCTGCGCGGCAGCACGCGCTTCGCGCAGGCAAGCGCCGACGCCGACCTGCGCTTTCCCGCCGGCGCCGGGCAGTTCAGCTGTGCGCTGGGGATCGCGGTGGACAGCGGACACACCCCGGCCCTGTACCGCCTGCTGCAGCGCAGCCTGATCGACGCCAGCGCGGCCACCCGTGCGGCCAAGAACCACTACCGGCGGCCACGCCCGTTCATGGTCAACGGCGAGCCGACCTGCACCCCGGACGACGAGCCGCACCTGCGCGGCAGCGGCTCCTACCCGTCGGGCCACACCGCCATCGGCTGGGCATGGGCGCTGATCCTGTCGGAGATCGCCCCGGAACGCGCCACCGCGCTGCTCGAGCGCGGGCGCAACTACGGCCACAGCCGGCTGGTGTGCAACGTGCACTGGTACAGCGACGTGCAGCAGGGCCAGGCGCTGGGTGCGGCCACGGTCGCGCGCCTGCACGACAACGCTGGGTTCGTCGCCGACCTGGCCGCGGCGCGGCAGGAGATCGCCGCCGCGCGTGCGCAGGCGCTGCCGATACCGCGCGATTGCGCCGCCGAAGCCGCGGCGCTGGCGACCGGCCTGCCCGACGCGCGCTGACCTGGCGATCTGGCGTTCCTGCATGGCGTTCCTACAGGCGTCATGGCCACCGGTTTCAGGCGTTACCGCGCACGGCCGCATCGGCCGGAGCGGCTAGAGTGGGCCGCTGATCCACGCCGGGACCACCCATGCCCATGCCCCACCGCCGCCTGCGCGCCCTGCTGGCCACAGCGCTGCTCGCGTTCGCCGCCGCCACGCAGGCCCAGCCGTTCCGCCTGATCGGCTACGTGACCGACGGCCCGGCGCCGCCGCGGCTGCCGGCCGCGCAGCTGGACGTGGTGAATTTCGCCTTTGCCAGGGTCGCGCCCGACGGCAGCGTGTACCTGCCCGACAAGGTCGATCCGGCGCACGTGCACGCGCTCGTCGCCCATCGGGCCGACAACGCCGCGCTGAAAATCGTGCTTTCCATCGGCGGCTGGGGGGCCGGCAATTTCTCCGAGGCTGCCGCCACCGATGAAGCGCGCGCGCGTTTCATCGACAGCGGCGTCGCCCTGCTGCACCGCTTCGACCTGGACGGCCTGGATATCGACTGGGAATACCCGACCCTGGGCGACGCCGACATCAGCCACAGCCCGGACGACCGCCGCAATTTCACCCTGATGCTGGAAGCGCTGCGCGCGCGCCTGGACCGCGAAGGCAAGGGCCAACGCCACTACCTGCTGAC
Source organism: Stenotrophomonas acidaminiphila (assembly GCF_001431595.1). Taxonomy (GTDB): domain Bacteria; phylum Pseudomonadota; class Gammaproteobacteria; order Xanthomonadales; family Xanthomonadaceae; genus Stenotrophomonas; species Stenotrophomonas acidaminiphila. The sequence goes on along the minus strand of NZ_LDJO01000033.1, from coordinate 8,313 downwards.
CATCGCCGCGGCCGAAGGCCGCTTCGCCGAAGGCCTGGAACTGCCGCGCATCGCCCGGTCGCTGGACTGGATCAACCTGATGACCTACGACTTCCACGGCAGCCTGACCCCGACCACCGGCCACCAGAGCGGGCTGGCGCGTTCGGCGCTGGCGCCGGCGGACGAACGCACCACCGAAGGCGCGGTGCGCTACTTCCTGGATGCCGGCGTGCCGGCGGACAAGATCAACGTCGGCGTGCCGTTCTACGGCCGCCGCTTCGGCGACGTGGAGCCGGTCGATGCCGGCCTGTACCGCAGCTTCGGCAGCGAGGGCGGTTTCATCGACTGGGGCGAGATCGTGCGCAGCCGCCTCGGCGCGCCGGGCTGGGAACGCCACTGGGACGCGCAGGCGCAGGTGCCGTGGCTGTGGAATCCCACCACGCGACAGCTGATCACCTACGACGACCCGCAGTCGCTGGCGATCAAGGCCGGGTACGTCAAACGCAACAAGCTCGGCGGCATCATGTACTGGGAACACCGGCTGGACGACGGCCAGCTGCTGGACGTGCTGCACGAGGCACTGCACGCGCACTGAGCGCCGACGGAACCGCTCCTGCGGGTGGTCTGCCTACGCCGCCAGGCGCAGGCTGCTGCCGAGGTTGAACGCCGATACCGACTGCAGCAGGCTCTGCGCGCGGTCGTGCAGTGAGGTCGCCGCCGCCGCTACCTCTTCCACCAGCGCCGCGTTGCTCTGGGTCACTTCGTCCATCTGCGTGGTGGACTGGGCCACCTGGCTGATGCCGCTGCTCTGCTCGCGGCTGGCCAGCAGGATCTCGGACATGATCGCGGTCACGCCGCCGATGCCGGTGACGATCTCGTCCATCGCGTCACCGACCCGGTGCACGCGCTCGGTGCCGTTCTCCGCCTTGGCCACCGCCTCGGTGATCAGGTTCTTGATGTCCTTGGCGGCCTCGGCCGAACGCTGCGCCAGGCTGCGCACCTCCGAGGCCACCACCGCGAAGCCGCGGCCGTGCTCGCTGGCGCGCGCCGCCTCCACCGCGGCATTGAGCGCCAGGATGTTGGTCTGGAAGGCGATGCCGTCGATGACGCTGATGATCTCGGCGATCTGCCGCGAGCTGTGCGCGATCTCGTCCATGGTGACGATCGACGCCTTGACGATCTCGCCGCCGCGCGCGGCCACGTCGGTGGCGGAATGGGTGATGTCGCCGGCGCGGGCCACGCGCAGTTCGTTGTCGCGCACGGTGGAGGTCAGCTCCTCCATGCTGGCGGCGGTTTCTTCCAGGTTGGCCGCCAGGGTCTCGGTGCGCGCGGACAGGTCCTGGTTGCCGTTGGCGATCTCGGTGGTGGCCAGCCCGATCTGGTCGGCGTCGTCCTTGATCTGCTGGACCAGGTGGTGGAGGTTGGCGACGGTGGCGTTCATGCCGGCGTGCACCTGGCCGAACAGGCCGGGATACTCGGTGTCGATGCGCTGGGTCAGGTCGCCCTGGGCCAGTGCCTGCGCGACCCGCAGCACGTCGCGCAGCCCGGCGTCAGTGGTGACGGACAGCTGGTTGAGCAGGCGGCCGATCTCCTGGCCGAAGCCCTCCTTGCCGTCCAGCCCGATGCGGCGGCTGAAATCGCCCTGGCCGGCGCTGTCGGCCAGGGTGCGGATTTCATCGACCAGGCCGGCCAGCACCGCGACCGTGTGGTTGACCGCGCTGGCGGTGTGGCCGAACAGGCCCGGGTAGTCCTGCCCGATCTTCTGCGAGAGGTCGCCGGCCGACAGCGCACCGGACACGCGGCTGATGTCCTGCAGGCCGGCCTCGGTCACGTCGGACAGCTCGTTCAGCAGCCCGGCGATGTCCTTCATGAAGCCGGCACGGCCGGCGCTGTCCATCTTGACGCTGAAGTCACCGCGGCGCACTGCCGCCTCGGCCATCGACTGGATGTCGGCGACGATGGACTTCAGGCTGCCCTGCATGCCGCGCAGCGAGTGCACCAGGCTGGAGGTGTCGCCCAGACGCAGCGCGATGGGGGTCTGCAGGTCGCCGTTGGCGATGCGCTCCACCGCCTTGACCACGTCCCGCGGCTCGCCGCCGAGCTGGCCGATAATGCGCCGGAACGCGAACAGCAGTGCGCCCAGCAGCACCACCAGGGTGGCCACGATCGAGGTCACGGCGATGCCGGTCCACAGGCCGTTGGCTTTCTCAGCCGCCAGCACCCGGCCTTCGGTGCGCTGGTCCAGCAGCACGAAGAACTCGCTGATCGGCTTCATGATCGCGGCCTTGGTGTCCTGGTAGGCCTGGTCGTGCATCAGGGCGCGCGCGCGTTCCAGGTCCGGTTCGCCGGCCTGGGTGAAGCCGCCGTTGCCGTCGTCGTACTGGCCCTTGACCATGTGCATGGCCGCGTTTTCCACCTTGGCCAGTTCGTTGGACAGGTCCTCGGCCTGCTTGAGCTTGGCGAACTCGGCAGCTGTGAAGCCGGCCTTCTCCATCAGCTTCAGCAGCGACACGGTCTGGCCGTCCGCGCGCGCCTTGTCGCCGTTGCGGACCGCGATGATGTCGGCGTACTCCTGTTCGTTGCGCTCGTCGCCGGTGACGACATAGGTGCGTGCCAGCCGGGTGAGGTCGTCCGAGCTCTGGCGCAGTTCGTCGGCCAGCAGGTAGGAGTCGTAGCGCGACTGCTGGGCCGCTTTCAATTGGGCCGCGGTCACCTTGACCTGGAAGATGGAGGCGAACACCAGGCCCAGGATGACCAGGGTGACGGCGAACAGACTGATGAACAGCGCTTTGATCGACATGAAGTTCCCCTTGAATGAGTGGGCGCCCTGACTCATTCCATTGCCGCCGGTCCGCTTTCCCAAGGCGGACGGGGTGGCGCCTTCATGGCTGCCGTTCCGCAACCACCCGAGCATGGCGGCATTGCCAGGACCTGCGCGGCATGGCCTCCAGCCCTCCCTCGCGATACTTGATCTATCGGCCCTGCGACCGGCCGCTTTAGCGGCGGCAGGGAAGAAAACGAATGGTGACGCGCCCGCGTGGCGCACCCGCCAGCGACCGCCGGCACCTGTCTGGACGATGCCGGCACGGCATAGACTGGGCGCTCTTCCCCAGCCAGGCGCGCCCATGAGCCAGTGGTACTTCCACACCCCCGGACACTCCGACCGTATCGGCCCGCTCGACGACGAGGCCGCCCGCCGCCACGCCCAGCTGCACCGCGATGCGCTGGCCTGGCGCGAGGGCCTGCAGGGCTGGCAGCCGGCCGGCTCGCTGCCCGAGCTCGGCGGCCAGGCGTCGCCGCCGCCGATGCCGCCGCCGGTGGGAGGACGCCGCAACCGCGCCGATGACATCGACTTCCGCATCGTCGGCCACGAGATGCAGTTCGTGGAGATCGAGCTGGATCCGGGCGAGAGCGCCATCGCCGAGGCCGGCGCGCTGATGTACAAGGACGCCGCGGTGCGGATGGACACCGTGTTCGGCGACGGCCGCCACGAGAGCGAGGGCGCCGGCTTCATGGACAAGCTGCTGTCGGCCGGCAAGCGCGTGATCACCGGCGAAAGCCTGTTCGCCACGCTCTACACGCATGGTGGCCAGGGCAAGGCCAAGGTCGCCTTCGCCGCGCCCTACCCCGGTACCGTGTTGCCGATGAAGCTCGACGAACACGGCGGCAAGCTGATCTGCCAGAAGGACAGCTTCCTGGCCGGCGCGCGCGGGGTGCAGGTCGGGGTGCATCTCCAGCGCAAGGTGATGACCGGCCTGTTCGGCGGCGAGGGGTTCATCATGCAGAAGCTGGAAGGCGACGGCTGGGTGTTCGTGCATGCCGGCGGCTGCGTGGTCGAACGCGAGCTGGCGGCCGGCGAGCGCATCGACGTGGATACCGGCTGCGTGGTCGCCTACCACGCCGGCGTGGACATGGACGTGCGCCGCGTGGCCGGGCTCAAGAGCATGTTCTTCGGTGGCGAGGGCGTGTTCCTGGCCACCCTCACCGGACCGGGCAAGGTGTGGCTGCAGTCGCTGCCGTTCTCGCGCCTGGCCGGGCGCATGTACGCGGCCGCGCCGCAGGGCGGCGGCCAGAGCCGCGGCGAAGGCTCGGTGCTGGGCGGGCTGGGACGCATCCTGGACGGCGACAACCGCTTCTGAGCCACCGCGGCGCGCAGCGCCCAGGCACGCGGCCGGCGCTGCAGGACAGGCCGGCGCGCCCGGATCGGCGATGCTTGTCGGCATGGGCGGGGCATCCGATACTCGCCGCATTCACCTGCAGGGACGGATGGGTGGCATGGACGCGCAGGACGATGTCTACGCGGCACCACGGGCGGCGCTGGTCGCCGCTCCCACGGAACGGCCGCGCCTGCCGCCGTTCTACGTGGTGTCCGTCACCAAGCTGGTACTGCTCTCGTTCGCCACTCTGGGGCTGTATTCGCTGTACTGGTTCTGGCGTCACTGGAAACTGCACAAGCTCGACAGGAAGCTCGACATCTGGCCGGTCCCGCGCGCCCTCTTCTCGATCTTCTTCGCCCACGGGCTGAACCGCGAAATCGACCAGCGGCTGCAACGCTCCGGCAGCCGCCATGCCTGGTCACCCGGCGCCTGGGCCACGTTGTTCGTGGTCTCGGCGATCACCGGCCGCATCATCAGCCGCCTCCCCGATTCGGTGCTGCCATTCGGGCCGGGTTTCGGGCTGATCGTACTGAGCCTGGCCGGCGGCACCCTGGCGATGGTCCACGCACAGCGCGCGGCCAACCTGGCCAGCGGCGACGCCACGGGCGCGGCGAATGCGCGGCTGACGGTGGCCAACTGGCTCTGGCTGGTGCCGGGCGGCCTGTTCTGGCTGATGTCGCTGGCCAGCCTGGTGCTGCTGACCGGCGACGCCTGACCGCCACCACGCGGCGGCAACGAAGTGGCGCCTAAACGGCCGCGCCGCCCGCGCGGTCCCTGCCCGGCGCAAAGCGCTATGCTGGCGCCTTTTCAACACCCCTGCCCGTTCATCATGAAGCCGCGCACCGCCCGCCTGCTGCTGTCCCTGTCACTGTCCGGCCTGCTGGCCGCATGCGGTGGCGAGAACGTCAAGCCCGCGGCGCCGGCCGCGAGCCGGCCGGTCACCGCGGCCAAGCCGGTGAAGATCGGCGTGGCCCTGGGCGGCGGCGCGGCCAAGGGCTTCGCCCACATCGGCGTGATCAAGATGCTGGAGGCCAACGGGTTCGAGCCGGTGGTGGTATCGGGTACCAGTGCCGGCAGCGTGGTTGGCGCCCTGTATGCCAGCGGCATGAACGCCTTCGACATGCAGCAGAAGGCAGTCTCGCTGGACCAGGCCAGCATCCGCGACGTGCGCCTGTTCTCCGGCGGCCTGATCCAGGGCCAGAAGCTGCAGGACTACGTCAACGCGCAGGTCGGCAACAAGCCCGCCGAACAGCTGAAGAAGCCGTTCGCGGCGGTGGCCACCCAGCTGGAGACCGGCGAGCGCGCGGTGTTCGTGCGCGGCAACGTCGGCCAGGCGGTGCGGGCGTCCAGCTCGGTGCCGGGGGTGTTCGAACCGGTCACCATCGGCGGCAAGACCTTCGTCGACGGCGGCGTGGTCAGCCCGGTGCCGGTGGATGCCGCGCGCCAGCTCGGCGCCGAGTTCGTCATCGCCGTGGACATTTCCAGCAAGGCCAGCGGCCAGCGCCCGAGCGGCCTGCTGGGCACGTTGAACCAGTCCATCTCCATCATGGGCCAGCGCCTGGGCGAGCAGGAGCTGGCGCGCGCCGACGTGGTGATCCGGCCGCAGGTGCTGGACATCGGCGCGGCCGATTTCGAGCAGCGCGGCCGCGCCATCCTCGAGGGCGAGAAGGCGGCGATGGCGGCGATGCCGCAGATCCGCGCCGGCATCGCCCGCCTGCAGCAGGCGCATGCGGCCAGCGCGCGCAACGCCGATGCGCGGGCCAGCGCCGCCGCGACCGAGGCCTACCAGCGCTGCCTGGACAGCCGCTCGCGACTGGACAAGCTGCGCGGCAAGGAAGGCAGCTGCGCGGCACCGGTACGCTGAAGCCGCGCTGCCGCCACGACGCGGCTAGGACCGGGTGTACTGCAGCTGCACCCAGAGTTTGTCGGCATCGCGGGTACGCAGCTCGTCGCTGCTGCGGTAGCGCGCGGCCTTGAGCAGCACGCTCAGGCCCTTGAGCTGCGGAACGGCGCGCTCCCACGACAGGTTGAACTCGCGCCCGTAGCGGTAGCTGCCGCGGTCGCTGCGGAAGTCGTGGTACCACGCCTGCGCCTTGCCGCCGGCCAGCGGCACCACCACGCCCGCATACGCATCGCGCAGACCATCGGCGGGCGTGGTCAGGAACTGGTCGGCCCACCCCTGGAACGCGTGCTTGGTCGCCAGTGGCGTCTGGAACGCACGGTTGCCGGGCCCGCTCTCGCCGGCGCCGAGCACTTCGTAGCCGAGCGTGCTTTTCACTTCGCCGGCGGCATGGCTGGCCTCGCCCAGCCAGTAGCGGCTGTCCAGCAACCACGGGTTGCCGCGGCCATCGACCTGCCGCGCATGTTCCAGCACGTAGCCGAAGGCGCCGTGGCTGCCCTGCAGGCGCAGGCCGGTGGTGTTGCCCGACAGCGTGCCGCGCGGCGCGCCCGCAGCCACCGCCACGTTCTCCAGGTCCAGGCGGTAGTGGTAGCCGGTGAGCGCCAGCGCCGGGCCGGGCGCGAACCGCGCCTGCAGCAGGTGGCTGTCGCCGTGGATGTTGGCCGGCGCGGTGAGGCTGGGGGCCTTGGGTTCATCGGGGCCGAACACCGTGTTGATGTTGGCAACGTAGGCGTAGGTCAGCTTCCAGCGCGCGTCCGGCGCCAGTTCCATCATCGCGCCGTCATAGGTCTGCTCGTTCTGGCGCCAGCCCACGCCGCCGACGAAACGCTGGTTGCCCAGGTTGATGCGCTGGCGGCCGAACTGCACGTTGGCGTGGGCACCGTCGTAACGCAGCAGCGCCTGGTTCAGTTCGGCGTAGTCCGGGTCGGCCACCGTCGGGTAGCCGGTGCGGCCGTTGCGGGTGTCGTTGAACCGCTCCCCGCCCAGGTGCGCGACGCCGTCCGCCTCGGCCAGCGCCGACCAGCCATGCCAGCGCGCGGTGCGATAGCCCAGCCGCAGGCGCGCGCTGTTGGCGTCGGCATCGCGGGCAAAGCCGTCCTGCGCGACGTGCTCGTAGCGGTAGCGCAGGTCCAGCAGTGGCGCGCCACCGGCATCGGCGGCCAGCACCGGGGCGGCGACCAGCAACAGCGGCAGGGCATGGAGGAGGCGGATCGTCATGGCGGATGCTCCTTGGGGGAATGGCGCCATCCTCCGCGCCGCCCCCCGCGACCACCATGACGCCGGTCAAGCCGCGCGGTCAGCGCTGTCCCTGTCCCGCGGATGCGGCGCCTTCGCTCCGGTCACCGCCTTCGGGCACGTAGATCATGCTGCCGTCCTTGAGCCGGTAGGCGGTGCCGGCGCGGGTGCCCTCGCCTTCGCCGATGCTGCCGCTGGCCTTGTAGCGGTCCAGCGTGCGCCCGTCCTTGACCACGATCTCCATGTCGGCCTGTCCGGGGTTGGCGACCATCACCACCTTGTCGTGGCTGAAGGGATTGAGCGGGTTGCGGATCAGCGCGATCAGCAGGATCGCCACGATCACCAGGAACACGTCGATCAGGTTCACGACCGACAGCACCGGGTCGTCCTGGTCGTCCTCGTCGAGATAGCGACGGCGCATGGTTCAGCCCTCCGCGCCGGCGATGGCCAGCTCGATCCGGCGCAGGTCCTGCAGCAGCCAGCGCCGCCGCACCACCAGCACGGTGTAGATCGCCGAGGCCGCCAGCAGCGAGACGATGACCGCGGCGAAGGCGACCCCGACGTGGCGCGCGACCTCATCCATGCGCCCGTCCGACAGCCCGGCCAGCGCCGGTCCCATCGGGATCATGGTCGCTACCAGCCCCAGCATCGGCGCGGTGCGGCTGCCGATGCGCAGCGGCTCCAGGCGCTTGAGCGTCCACAGTTCCATGTCTTCCAGCCCGCCGCCGTTGCGGCGCCAGTGCCGCTCCATCGCATGCATGCGGTCGCCGCGGCGCTGCACGGCTTCCACCGCGAACATGCCCAGCGCGTAGCAGGCGTACAGGAACAGCGCCAGGATCAGCAGCAGCACCGGCGCGAGGAACCAGCCGGAAAGCTGGTGCAACAGGGATTCGATCAGGTTCATGTCGGTTCTTCGTTCGAGGAGGAAAGGGAAATCAGGAGGTCATGCGCGCCTGTCGCCAGCCGCCGCCGGCGAACGCCAGCAATGCCGGCCATAGCGCCAGCCACCATGCGCCGGGTACCGGCGGCGGCTGGCGACAG
>NZ_LDJO01000032.1 GCF_001431595.1 Stenotrophomonas acidaminiphila | reverse complement strand
GCCTCGGCGGCAGCCGGGGCCGGAGCGGCGGCAACCGCGCCTTCCTCGATGATCGCCACGACCTGGCTGCTGGTCACGGTGGCGCCTTCGGCGAACTTGATCTCCTTGATCACGCCATCGACCGGCGACGGGACCTCGAGTACGACCTTGTCGGTTTCCAGGTCAAGCAGGTTTTCGTCGCGCTTGACCGCGTCGCCGACCTTCTTGTGCCAGGTGGCGATGGTGCCGTCAGCGACGGATTCGGGCAGTACCGGGGCTTTGACTTCGGTGGCCATGCAGGGGCTTCCTGGTTCGTATTCTTCGTGAAAGGGGGAGAGTTATTCAGCGAACTGGTCGTTGAAGGGATTGACCAGCGCATCGGCAAGCAGCTGCTGCAGTTCGCGCAGGTGGTCGGCCATGTGGCCGACGGCCGGCGACGGCGAACGCGGACGGCCAGCGTAGTGCAGGTTCTGGCCGTCGGCCAGGCAGGCCTGCAGGTGGTGGCGGATCTGGTACCAGGCGCCCTGGTTCATCGGCTCCTCCTGGCACCAGACCACGTCCGCGGCCTTGCCGTACTTGTTCAGTTCGGCGGCCAGCAGCGTGCGCGGGAACGGGTACAGCTGCTCCACGCGGATGATGGCCACGTCGTCCTGGCCGCGCTTGGTCTGGTCTTCCAGCAGGTCGTAGTAGACCTTGCCCGAGCACAGCACCACGCGCTTGACCTTCTTGGCGTCGGCGTTGGCGTCGCCGATCAGGTGCTGGAATTCGCCATTGGCCAGCTCGTCCAGGGTCGAGACCGCCAGCTTGTGGCGCAGCAGCGACTTGGGCGACATCACCACCAGCGGCTTGCGGGTGGTCATGCACAGCTGGCGGCGCAGCATGTGGAACGCCTGGGCCGGGGTCGACGGCACGCAGACCAGCATGTTCTCCAGCGCGCACAGCTGCAGGAAGCGCTCCAGGCGCGCCGAGCTGTGTTCCGGGCCTTGGCCTTCGTAGCCGTGCGGCAGCAGCAGGGTCAGGCCGGAGATGCGGCCCCACTTGGCCTCGCCGGAGGCGATGAACTGGTCGATCACCACCTGGGCGCCGTTGGCGAAGTCGCCGAACTGGCCCTCCCAGATGCACAGCGTGTTCGGATCGGTGGTGGAGAAGCCGTATTCATAGGCCATCACCGCTTCCTCGCTGAGCAGCGAATCGATGATGGTGGCCTGCTCCGGCGACTGCACCAGCTGGCGCAGCGGCAGGTAATAGGCGTCGGTCTTCTGGTCGTGCAGGATCGCGTGGCGGTGGGTGAAGGTGCCACGGCCGACGTCCTGGCCGACCAGACGCAGGCCATGGCCCTGGTCGAGCAGGGTGGCGTAGGCCAGGTTTTCGGCAAAGCCCCAGTCGCCCGGGATCTCGCCGGCGGCCATCCTGCGGCGGTCGTCATAGACCTTGGCCACGCGCGAGTGCAGTTCCACGCCCTCGGGGATGGTGTTGATCAGCTTGGCCAGGCGGGCCAGCTCGGCCATCGGCACCTGGGTGCTGACCGGGTCGGACAGCTTGCCGGCCAGCAGCTTCGGCCAGTCGACGTACAGCTTGCTGGTCGGCGGGGTCTTCTCGACCTGCGCCAGCTCGGTGGTGACTTCGCCCGAATCGAGCTTGTCGCGGTAGGCATCGACCAGCGCCTTGCCGCCGTTGGCGGGGATCACGCCGGCGGCCTCGAGCTTCTCGGCATACAGCTCGCGGGTGGTCTTGTGCTTGCGGATCACCTGGTACATCAGCGGCTGGGTGATCGCCGGCTCGTCGGCCTCGTTGTGGCCCCAGCGGCGGTAGCACACCAGGTCGATCACGACGTCCTTGTGGAACTGCTGGCGGAAGTCGTAGGCCAGCTGCGCGGCGAACACCACCGCTTCCGGGTCGTCACCGTTCACGTGCAGGACCGGCGCGCCGACCATCTTGGCGATGTCGGTGCAGTACAGGGTCGAGCGCGAGTCGTCGCGGTTGGAGGTGGTGAAGCCGACCTGGTTGTTGATGACGATGTGCACGGTGCCGCCGACGGCGAAGCCGCGCGCCTGCGACATCTGGAACAGCTCCATCACCACGCCCTGGCCGGCGAACGCGGCGTCGCCGTGGATCAGGATCGGCATGACCTGCTTGCGCGCGGCGTCGCCGCGGCGTTCCTGACGCGAACGCACCGAGCCGGCGACCACCGGGTCGACGATCTCCAGGTGCGACGGGTTGAACGCCAGCGCCAGGTGCACCGGGCCACCGGCGGTGGCGACGTCGGCCGAGAAGCCCATGTGGTACTTCACGTCGCCGGCGACGGCACGGTCGTCGTGTTCGAAGCGGCCTTCGAATTCGTCGAACAGCTTGCGCGGGTTCTTGCCCAGGGTGTTGACCAGCACGTTCAGGCGGCCGCGGTGGGCCATGCCGATCACCACGTCCTTGACGCCGTCCTTGCCGGCGCCGCGGATCACCGTGTCCATCATCGGGATCAGCGAGTCGCCGCCTTCCAGCGAGAAGCGCTTCTGGCCGACGTACTTGGTGTGCAGGTAGCGCTCCAGGCCCTCGGCGGCGGTCAGGCGCTCGAGCGTGCGGCGCTGGGTGTCGGCATCGAGGTTGTAGTTGCCGCCGGCGTTTTCCAGGCGCTGGTACAGCCACTGGCGCTGGTCGACCTCGGCGATGTACATGAACTCGGCGCCGATGGAGCCGGTATAGGTCGCCTTCAGGCGCGCCAGCAGGTCGCGCAGCTTCATGCGCGGCTGGCCGCCGACGCCGCCGGTGCTGAACTCGTCGTTGAGGTCGGCATCGGACAGGTGGTGGAAGGCAAGGCCCAGGTCGGGCGGGTTGACCGGCGGGGTCAGGCCCAGCGGGTCGAGCTGCGCGCCAAGGTGGCCGCGCGAGCGGTAGGCGGTGATCAGGCGTCCGACGTTGCGCTCGCGCTCGTCGCCGCCGCCGCTGCCGGCCACGGCGCTGGAGGCGTTGCGACCGGCCTCGGCGATGTGGGCGATGACGGCCGAATGCGGGACATCACCTGCCTCGCGGCCCTTGAAACCGTCGAAGTAGGACTTCCATTTGGGGTCCACACTGTCCGGGGAGACGAGGTACTGCTCGTACAGGTCCTCGATATAGGAGGCGTTGCCGCCGGCGAGTTGCGATGACTGCGCAAACTGCTTCAGGAGATTGTCCACGATGGAGGGTCGGATTCGCTTGTGGGGTATGGCTTCTGGAACCGGCGGGGACCTTGCAGCAGGGCGCCGCGCGGGCGTGATGAAACCGCTGAATTATACCCTCGCGGGGACAGGAAGGGGCACACACGCTGTCCCCCGGGTTAATGTCGGGCCATGCGTTGACCGCGCCCGACAGGGCTCAGATGCCGAGCGTCCGGAACCCTTCGCAGACCGCTGCCGCGTCCCATGCGCGCTGGAACAGCGCGTCCTGCTGGCGGGCCGGTGCGGGCATGTCCAGGCACAGCTCGCCCTCGAAGCGGTCACCCATTGGACGAAAGTAGCAGTCGCCGTTGTCATTGATGACGCTGGCCGGCGCCAGCGACGGGTCGCCCGGGTCCGCCGGCAGGCGCAGCGCGAATACGGTGGGCAGTCGCTGCAACAGTGCCAGCAGCGCCGTGGGCATGGCCGCGGGTTCGCCATCGTGGAGCAGTACCAGGGCCTGCTTGTCGTGGCGCCGGGTGGCGAAGCGGCGCAGCGCCTGCAGCACCGCCGGTTGCGCGAGCAGCGCGGTATCGCCGCCGCGGCAGCCCAGCAGGAGCCTGCGGCGGGCGCGGTGGATCACCGTCGCCATGGCTGCCTCGGCCTGGTCGGCATCCTGCACGCGCATGGCGCCGTCCATGCGGCGGCGCATGGTCTGGTGGACGATGCCGGCCTCGGTGAATGGCGCGCCCTCGGGCAGGAAGCCGTTGCGGGCATAGAAATCGCGGGCGTGGACCTGGGCATGCAGGGTCACCTCGCCCCAGCCGCGGCGTGCCGCTTCGGCCACCAGCGCCTGCAGCAGCGCCTCGCCGACGCCCTTGCCGCGCCATCCGGCCAGCACCGCCATGCGGCCGATGCGATGCTGCGGCGTCAGCCGGCCGGTGCCGATGGCGTGGTCATCGGCATCCAGCGCCAGGACATGGTGGCTGAGCGGGTCCAGGTCGTCGCTTTCCAGCGCGGCCGGGACCTGCTGCTCGTCGACGAACACGGCGCGGCGCACGCCATGCAGCAGGGCCTGCCGCGTGGCGTAGTCGGCCGCCTCCACATGGAACGCCGCCGGCGTCATGCCGCCGGGCCGTCCTCGTCGTCGCCGTCGTCGCAGATCACCACGACCTCGACGCCTTCCTCGTTCACCTGCACGGTGTCGATGGCGCCGCTGGCCGGCTCGCCTTCGCCGGCCTGGGCGTACTCGAACACCTCGATTTCCAGCTCAGGTGCGTCGGCTTCGTCGTCGAACGCGTCATCGAACGCTTCCTCCATGACGTCGAGCGCGTCCTGCTCGGCCTGCATCGCCGCCAGGGTCTCGGCGTCGAGCAACTGGTAGTGGCCGCCGGCAAGCAGTTCCATCACCGCGCTGCGGCCCTTGGCCGACAGCTTGCGGAACAGCGGTGCATCGATCCGTTCGGCCGCGGCCAGGCCCTGCGCGTCCTTGACCGGCAACGGGAAGGCATGGCCGCTGCTGTACAGCACGGCACCGCGGGTGGCGCGACGCCAGGCCAGCCGCGCCCACGGATGGCGCTCGAGCAGGCCACCCTCGTCCAGCACCCCGTCCACCTCCGCGGGGGCGGGCGGGGCCTGCGAGGGCAGGATGTCGCCGGCGGCGCGGTAGGTGGTGATGAAGCGGCCGAACCAGTCGCCCAGGCGGTCGGGGTCGTTCATGCGCAGCGCATTGAGCGCGGTGACCACGCGCTTCATTGCCGCTGCGTCGATCTCGTTGGGGTCTTCCGGCAGCTTCAGGTCCGGGTCCTGGTAGCGGATGGCCTCGTCGGCGTCGGCCACCAGGTCATCCAGCCAGTCGCTGATCAGCTCGGCCGAGGACGGCGCGCGCATGCCGAAGGAGAACGTCAGGCAGGGATCTTCGGCGACGCCGTGGTGCGGCACGTTCGGCGGCAGGTACAGCATGTCGCCCGGTTCCAGCACCCAGTCGTGGGTCGGCTTGAACTTGCGCAGCAGCTTCAGTTCGACGTCGGGGCGGAAATCCAGCGGCGGGCGCTTGCCCCTGGTCGATTCGCTGGCGTCGATCTGCCAGCGGCGGTGGCCGTGGGCCTGCAGCAGGAACACGTCGTACTGGTCGACATGGGCGCCGACCGAGCCGCCGGTGGCGGCGAAGCTGATCATCACGTCGTCCATGCGCCAGCGCGGCAGGAAGTTGAAGTGCTCGATCAGCGCGCGCACGTCCGGGTCCCATTTGTCCACGTCCTGCACCAGCAGGGTCCAGTCGTGGTCGGGCATGCCCGGGAAATCCTCTTCGCGGAACGGGCCGTTGCGCAGCGTCCAGCCGTCGGTTGCGCGGTCGTGGGTGACCAGGCGCGCCAGCGAGCCTTCTTCGCAGGCCAGTCCGGCCAGGTCTTCGGGCATCACCGGGGTCTGGAAATCCGGGAACGCGCCACGGATCAGCAGCGGGCGCTTCTGCCAGTAGTCGCGCAGGAAGCGCTCGGCGGGCATGCCCAGCGGATGGCGGGCGCTGGCCCTGATCTCGAGGGGCAGGGGGGAAGAGGTCTTTTTCATCGCGCGCAATACCATTGGAAACGGGGGCGGCGGTGTCCGCCGACGGAAACCGCATTGTCACCCAGTCGCCGCCGACGCGCCTAGCGCCGCCGGATGCGGGGCCGGCAGCGGCGGCGACGCAGCACCGTCCTGGAGCAGGCGCTCCAGCATCGCCGCCGGGCAGGGCGGGCTGAAACCGTAGCCCTGGGCCAGCGGGCAGCCTTCGGCGCGCAGGAACTCCAGGTGCCGGGGGTGCTCGACGCCCTCGGCCACCACCTCCAGGCCGAGGCTGTGGCCGAGGCCGATGATGGCGCGGCTGATCACCTCCAGCTCGGCGTCGCCGGGCAGGCCGGCGATGAAGCTCTTGTCGATCTTCAGCATGTGCAGCGGGAAGCGCTTGAGGTAACCCAGCGACGAATAACCCGTGCCGAAGTCGTCCAGCGCCAGCCGCACGCCGAGCGCGGCCAGGCCCCGCAGCGCGCCGAGGGTGGCGTTGCTGTCCTGCATCAGGTGGGTCTCGGTGATCTCCAGCACCAGGCTGGCCGCGGCCAGTCCGGTGTCATCGAGGATGGCGACCACCCGCGCGACGAAATCGTCCTGCTGCAGCTGGCGCCGGGAGAGGTTGACCGAGCAGTACAGGTGCCGGTGCCCGGCCAGCTGCCAGGCCCGCGTCTGCCGGCAGGCCTCGCGCAGCACCCAGTCGCCGACCTGGACGATTTCCCCGGATTCCTCCAGCGAGGGGATGAACTCCAGCGGCGGAACCAGGCGCCCGTCGTGGCGCCAGCGCAGCAGCGCCTCGACCCCGACCATCGGCGGGTCGTGCGCGTCCAGGCGGTGGATCGGCTGGTAGTGCAGCACGAACTCGCCGCGTGCCAGCGCCTGGCCCAGCGCGCTCTCCAGCTCCAGCTGGCGCTGCGCGCTGGCCTGCAGCCCGGCGCTGTAGTGGGCGAACTGGGCCTTGCCGGCCTGCTTGGCCTGGTGCAGGGCAAGGTCGGCGGCCTGCAGGGCGTCGTTCAGGTCGGCGCTGGCCTGCAGGGTGGCGATGCCGATGCTGGCGTTGACCACCAGGGTGCGGTCGTCCACGCGCATCGGCTGGTGCAGGTGGCCGAGGATGCGCTGGGCGACCTGTTCGGCGCGCCCGGCGCTGCCGGGGTCGGCCAGCAGCACCACGAATTCGTCGCCGCCGAAGCGGAACAGGTGGTCGTCGGCGCGCAGGCATTGCGCGAGCCGGCGGCCGACCTCGACCAGCACGCCGTCGCCGAACAGGTGGCCGAAGCTGTCGTTGATGAGCTTGAAGCGGTCCAGGTCGATGAACAGCACCGCGGCCTGGCCGTTGCCGGTTTCGTGCAGCTGGCGCTGGGTGTGCAGGAGCAGTTCGTCCAGGCGCAGGCGGTTGGCCAGCCCGGTCAGCGGATCGTGGCGGGCGGCGTGGTGCAGCTGGTGCTCGACGGCCTTGCGCCGGCTGATGTCGCTCTGCGAGCCGGTGATGCGCAGTTGCCCGTCGCGTTCGGCCTCGGCCACGCCGCGGCTGAGCACCCACAGCCAGTCGCCATTGCGGCAGCGGATGCGGTATTCGTGGTGGATCCAGTGCGATTCGCCGTGCAGGTGCGCATTGATGGCCTGGTGCAGGCCGGGCAGGTCATCGGGGTGGACGCGGGAAAACCAGGCATCGCTGGTCTGGCCGAGGTTGCGCCGCTCCAGCCCGATCATTTCGGCCCAGCGTTCGGAGACGTAGAGCGTGTCCGCGCCCGGGTGCCAGTCCCAGATCCCGTCATGGGCGCCGCGCAGGGCGCGCGCGAAGCGGGCCTCGCTGTCCTCCAGCGCCTTGCGCTGGGCGGCGCTGTACGTGTCGATGGCCAGGGTCATGTCGAAGAACACCGCCTTGAGCAGGCTGGAAAACAGCTGCGCGTCGGCGCCCTGGCCGCACAGCGGGGCCAGCATCTGTTCCAGGTACAGCCGGTAGGCGGCCAGGTACCACTTCAGTTCGACCCCGTTGATGTGGTGGATCAGGCCGATGCGCAGGCGGTTGTCGATGTAGTCGCGGTCGTAGGGCCCCTGCCACAGCCGCTGGTAGTACTCCAGCTGCCGTTGCTTGAGCCGGTGCACGGTGCCGGTGTCGCCGAGCAGCGCGGCCGGGGCGGGAAAGTCGTCGAGATGGCGGTAGAGCCGCTCGATGAAGGCGGCCTGCGCACCGGCCATGCGCGCGGCGTTCTCGTTCAGGCGCTGCGCATCGTCCTGCCGCCATTCCAGCAGGCGGCCGCGTTCGCTGATCTCTGCCTGCTCCAGGCCAATGCGCCGCATCAGCTCCTGCAGTGTGTCGACGGCACCCATGGTTTCCTCTTGCGTTGAAGACCAGCATGAAAAAAGCGCCGTGGCGGCCGTCCCGTCGGGAACGGCCGTCGCAGCGCTTCGTCTTGCAGGCCCGTGCGTCCTGCCCGGCAAAGCGGGTCCGCGCGCGGCGCGGCACCCGGGTCAAGCGGCGCCTGCCAGGTCCTCCAGCAGGCGGGTAAGGCGTTGCCGCAGCTGCCCCATCTCGCGCGAGCGGAAGGCGTGCCGGCTGCGCTCCAGGGTTTCGATGGCCTCGTACAGCGTGGCCTGGACCTGTCCGCTGGGTCCCAGCGGATCGGGATCGAGCCAACGGCACAGCGGCGCGCGGTCGCAGTCGCAGCTCTGCTGGATGACCTCGGCCTCGCCGGTCTCGGCCAGGAGCGTGCGCAGCCGCGTGGCCAGCCCCGGGTCAGTGCAGATGATCCGGGCCATGCCGCATTCCTGTGGTGGGGGACGCGGGCAGCGCCGCGGGCGCGGCGTCCGGTTCCGGATCGGGCCGGACGCGTCCGGCGCCGGGCGTGGGGTGGAGCATGCTCGACATCTGTTCCTGTTCCATGTTTGCGTGAAAAGCTTCCATCGTTTCCCGGCATGCGGGCATCCTCTCACCATGCCATCGCCGGTGCCGCGCGGGGTACCTCCATCGCGGCGTCCGGCGGCGGGGCAGCCAGCCGGAAGCGGGCCGCGGCGTGCGCCAGGCGGGTGGCCTCGCGCTCCATGTCATGGGTGACGCATCCGGTTTCCTGCACCAGCTGCGCATTCTGCTGCGTGCTCCTGTCCATCTGCGCGATGGTCTGGTTGAGCTGCGCGATGCCCGCGCTCTGTTCGCGCGAGGCGGTCGATATCTCGGCGGTGAGGGCGGTGACATGCTGCACCGAGGACACGATGTCGATCATGGTGCAGCGCGCCCTCTCCACCAGCGCCGAGCCGTCGGCGACCCTGTCCACCGAGTTGCCGATCAGGTCCTTGATCTCATGGGCGGCGATGGCCGAGCGCTGCGCCAGCGTGCGTACTTCGGCGGCGACCACGGCGAAGCCACGCCCGCTGTCGCCGGCGCGGGCGGCCTCGACCGCCGCGTTCAGGGCCAGGATGTTGGTCTGGAAGGCGATGCCGTCGATCACCCCGATGATCTCGCCGATCCTGCGCGAGGCGGTTTCGATGGCGCGCATCGTCAGCACCACCTCGTCGACCACCTGGCCGCCCTGGCGGGCGACCGTCGCGGCGCCCTCGGCCAGCTGGCTGGCGTGGTGCGCCGCCCCGGCATTGTCGCCGATGGTGGCGGTGAGCCGGTCCATCGAGGCGGCCGCCTCGCGCAGCGTGGCCGCCTGCCGCTCGGTGCGCGTCGACAGTTCGTCGTTGCCGGCGGCGATGCGGGTGGCGGCCGCCGAGATGCGATCGGCGGACTGCTGGATACCGGCGACGATGGCGGCCAGTTGTTCGGCGGTGGCGTTGGCATCGGTCTTCATCTGCCCGAACACCCCCTCGAAATCGCGGGTGATGCGGCGGCCCAGGTCGCCGCGGGACAACGCCGACAGCAGCTGGCGCATTTCGTCGGCGCTTTCGGCGGTGGCGTCGAGCAGCCGGTTCACGCCCCGCGACAGGCGTCCCATCAGGCCGGCCTCGCCGGTGGCGTGCAGGCGCTGGTCCAGCCGGCCCTGCGCGGCGCCATCGATGATCGTGGCAATGTCGTGCTCCATGCGGGCTTCGGCGGTGCGGTCGTGCCATTCGACGACGAAGCCGTGGCGCTGGCCGTCGCCGTCGACCATCGGCGTGACGTTCAGGCTGAAATGCGCCTCGCCGATCTGGATGCGCCCGGAATGGGTGCCGTCGAGCGTATCGAGCAGGGCGCGGATACGCGCCGGATCACGGTGGAAGCAGTGGATGCTGGCGCCGATCAGGCGCTCGGGATCGAAGTCGGGAAAGGCCTTGAGCAGCTCCCCGCGCTGGTTGCGCAGGATCGCGATGACGGCCTGGTTGGCGTAGACGATGTGATGCTCGCGGTCGGCGATCATCATGCCGGTGCGTAGCGCGCACAGCGCGGCCTCGACATGGAAGCCGGCGGGGGCGGCGCCCGCCGCGGCGGGTGCCTGCGTGGTCGCCGGCGGTTCCTCGTGGGCAGGCAGGCGCGCCGCCGCACCGGAACGCCGCAGCCGCGCGGCGACCATGCAGGCGAACCCCGCCATGGCTGCGGCCCAGGCGATCTGCGGCCATGCCACCGTGGCGGCCGGCTGCAATGCCAACAGCGGCAGCAGCAGGCCCGTCGCCGCCAGCGCCAGCGGCGCCCAGTCGCGATAGCACAGCAGCATGGCAACGACGGCCACGCCGCCGGCATCGCCCAGGGCGGGCGGGGCGGCGGCCAGCGCCGCCGCCAGTGCCAGTGCGATCGCCAGGCGGCTGCGCCGGCTGCCGGGCGACTGCCAGACCTGGAACCCGGCGAACCCGGCCGTGGGCAGGCATGCCGCCACGAACAGGGCCCAGCTGCCCGAATCCAGTGCATGGGCCAGCGCCGCCATCCCCAGCAGCGCCAGCATCAGCAGGAACAGCCGGTCCGCCTCGATGGCCTCCGCATCCCGCGTCCGCGATGTCTCGACAGCACCCATGAATCCCCCTGTTGAAAACCTGGGCATTAAAAAAGCGCCATGACAGCCACCCCGGGGGAGTGGCTGTCATGGCGCTTCGTCTTGCAGGCCCGTGCGTCCTGCCCGGCAAAGCCGGTCACCGCGGCTGGCGGTACCTCAACCGCGCTTTTCTACACGATTGGCGGCGATTGTTCCAGACGTCGGCCGCGTGCCGGCGGCAGGCCGCCGGGCGGGGCCGGCAGTGGCGATGGCCCCGGCGGATACGACAACGGCCAGGTGCTGGCCTGGCCGTTGTACGCGCGGCGAACCCCGATACCCGCGGGATATCGGCCGGGCCGCGGTCAGATCGCCCGGGCCAGCTGCGCGGCCAGGCCGGCGTAGCCGCCGGGGGTGAGCTCGCGCAGGCGCTGCTTGGCATCGGCCGGCAGGTCCAGCGATTCGATGAAGCCGCGCATCGATTCGGCGGTGATGCCCTGGCCGCGCGTCAGCGCCTTGAGCTGCTCGTACGGATTGGGCAGGCCGTGGCGGCGCATCACCGTCTGCACGGCTTCGGCCAGGACTTCCCAGGCCGCGTCCAGATCGGCGTCCAGGCGCTGCGGGTTCACCTCCAGCTTGCCCAGGCCCTTGGCCAGCGATTCCAGCGCCACCTGGGTGTGGCCGAACGCGGTGCCCAGCGCGCGCAGCACGGTGGAGTCGGTCAGGTCGCGCTGCCAGCGGCTGATCGGCAGCTTGGCGCTGAAGTGCTCGAACAGCGCGTTGGCGACGCCGAAGTTGCCCTCGGCGTTCTCGAAGTCGATCGGGTTGACCTTGTGCGGCATGGTCGAGGAGCCGACTTCGCCTTCCTTGAGCTTCTGCTTGAAATAGCCCAGCGAGACATAGCCCCAGATGTCGCGGGCCAGGTCGATCAGGATGGTGTTGGCGCGGCGCGTGGCATCGCCGATCTCGGCGACGTTGTCATGCGGTTCGATCTGGGTGGTGTAGGGGTTGAACACCAGGCCCAGCGAGGTGACGAAGCGTTCGGCGAAGGCCGGCCAGTCCACGTCCGGGTACGACACCAGGTGGGCATTGTAGTTGCCCACCGCGCCGTTGATCTTGCCGGTCAGCTCGACCGCGCCGATCTGGCGGATCTGCCGCTCCAGGCGCGCGACGACATTGGCCACTTCCTTGCCCAGCGTGGTCGGCGAGGCGGTCTGGCCGTGGGTGCGCGAGAGCATCGGCTGCGCGGCCTGGGCGTGGGCCAGCTGGCGCAGCGAGGCGGCGATGCCCTGCAGGGTCGGCAGCAGCACCTGGCTGCGCGCCTCGGCCAGCATCAGCCCGTAGGACAGGTTGTTGATGTCCTCGCTGGTGCAGGCGAAATGCACGAACTCCAGCGCCGGCGCCAGTTCGGCATCGTCCTTGAGCCGCTCCTTGATGAAGTATTCCACCGCCTTGACGTCGTGGTTGGTGGTGCGCTCGATGTCCTTGACGCGGGCGGCGTCGGTCACCGAGAAACCATCGGCCAGTGCGCGCAGGCGCGCCTTGGCGGCGTCGGAAAAGCCGGCCAGCTCGCCGATGCCGGGCTCGGCGGCCAGCGCCAGCAGCCACTCGATCTCCACCTTCACCCGCGCGCGGATCAGGCCGTACTCGGAGAAGATCGGGCGCAGCGCGTCGACCTTGGACGCATAACGGCCGTCGAGCGGTGACAGGGCGAGCAGGGCGGCTTCCGGGCGGGACGTTTCGGTCATGTCGGCGGGCAGGGGCTGGGACGGGGGCGCATATTCTACGGCCTGCGTGGAGCGGCCGCCCGCGGCGCCGGTCCAGGCGCCGCGCGCACCCCGGCGTGCGTGCGCGCGGCGTATCCTCGGGCCCTTCCTTGGGCAATGGCTGGGAGAATGCCGATGAGCGGGAAATACCGGATCGAACACGACAGCATGGGCGAGCTGCAGGTGCCGGCCGGGGCCTTGTGGGGCGCGCAGACCCAGCGCGCCGTGGAGAACTTCCCGGTATCGGGGCAGCGCATGCCGCGCGCCTTCATCCGCGCGCTGGGGCTGATCAAGGCCAGTGCCGCCGAGGTCAACACCGGGCTCGGGCTGCTGCCCAAGGGCGTGGGCCGGGCGATCCGCGCGGCGGCGCTGGACGTGGCCGCCGGCGGCCATGACGCGCATTTCCCGATCGATGTCTACCAGACCGGCTCGGGCACGTCCTCGAACATGAACGCCAACGAGGTGATCGCCACGCTGGCCAACCAGGGCGGCAAGGCCGGCAAGACCCGCGTGCACCCCAACGACCACGTCAACCTCGGCCAGAGTTCCAACGACGTGATTCCCACCGCCATCCGGGTCTCGGCGCAGCTGCAGACGGTGGAGACGCTGCTGCCGGCGCTCAGGCACCTGCGCCGCACCATCGACCGGCGCGGGCGCGCGCTGGGCAAGGTGGTCAAGACCGGGCGCACCCACCTGATGGACGCGATGCCGCTGACCTTCGCGCAGGAGTTCGGCGCGTGGTCGGCGCAGCTGGAATCGGCGCAGGGGCGCATCGAGGACGCCCTGAAACGGCTGCGCCGGCTGCCGCTGGGCGGCACCGCGATCGGCACCGGCATCAACGCCGATCCACGCTTTGGCGGCAAGGTGGCGCGCGCGCTGTCGGCCGCGACCGGCACCCGCTTCGAGAGCGCCCAGAACAAGTTCGAAGGGCTGGCCGCGCAGGACGATGCGGTGGAACTGTCCGGCCAGTTCAACGCGCTGGCGGTGGCGCTGATCAAGATCGCCAACGACCTGCGCTGGATGAACTCGGGGCCGCTGGCCGGGCTGGGCGAGGTCGAGCTGCCGGCCCTGCAGCCGGGCAGTTCGATCATGCCGGGCAAGGTCAACCCGGTGATCCCGGAGGCGACGGTGATGGCCGCCGCGCAGGTGATCGGCCACCACACCGCGATCACCGTGGCCGGGCAGACCGGCAACTTCCAGTTGAACGTGGCGCTGCCGCTGATCGCGGCCAACCTGCTCGACTCGATCCAGCTGCTGTCCAGCGTGATGACCCTGCTGGCCGACAAGGTGTTCGCCGGGCTGGTGGTCAAGCAGGAACGGGTGCGCGAAGCACTGGCGCGCAACCCGATCCTGGTGACCGCGCTCAACCCGATCATCGGTTACGAGAAGGCCGCGGCCATCGCCAAGCGCGCCTACCGGGAGCAGCGTCCGGTACTGGAGATCGCCCGCGAGGACAGCGGCCTGCCGGAAGCGGAGCTCAGGCGCCTGCTGGACCCGGCGGCGTTGACCCGCGGCGGCATCCACGACCATTGATGCGCTGGCTGGTTTGCGCCGCCGTGCGGCGGCGCGGACCGGCGGGCCGGTACCACGGGCGGCCGTGGCGTGGTGCGCGGGCGGTCAGCGCAGTGCGCGCGGATTGGCCAGCGCTTCGCTGTACTGCTTGAACTCGGGAATGCGCTCGGCCAGGTCAGGCGGGAACGGGGTCTGCCCGGCGGGCACGTCCAGCGGGATGGTGCGGCCGCTGGCATCGGCCGGCGCGGTCGATTCGGTCAACGTGTTCTGGCGCAGGATCTGCAGCTTGACGAAGCTGGTCCGCAGCAGTTCGCGCTGCCCGTCGTCGAGCGGAATCTCGATGTCGTCCACGCGCAGCCTGCCATCGGGCAGGATGTCCAGGTTCGGGTACGGCGCACGCCGCACCGACACCACGTTGGCGCCCACTTCCATCTTCGGCTTGCTGCGCTCGGCGCGGTGGGCGGTGTACTGCTCGCGGTCGCCGCAACCGGCGACGGTGGCGATGCAGGCCAGCAGGAGGGACAGCAGCAGCTTGTTCATGGCGGGGTGCAACGGTACGGCGGGGGAGCGGCGATTCTACCGCTCCCCCGCCGCGGGCGGTCAGCGCGTGGTCACCCGGCCGTCGCGGCATTCATCGATGTCGCTCTGGTCCATCTTGGCGTAGGGCTTGAACTCGGGGATGGCCACGGCCAGCCGCTGCTGGGTGGCGAGCATCGCCGGCAGCTGGTCGCAGATCCGGGTCGCGCTCTGCTCAAGCTTCCTGGCCTCGGCCTCGATCCGCTTCTCGATCTGCTCGGTGTCGCCGGACAGCACGCCCTTGAGCGCCTCGCCGGCGGCGCGCACGCCGAGGTTGGCGCCCTGCACGCCGATCTCGATGCCGGCCTCGGCCACCTGGACGACCTGGGCGCGGTATTCCAGCAGGAGCTTGCGCTGGCTCTCGTCGATTGCGATCGCGCGGCCGTCGATCAGCAGGTCGCCGGTGGGCGAGATCTCGACCTTGGCGCCGCCGTCGCTGGAAATGCTGATGTTCTTCTCGGTGATTTCCTTGCGTGCGCGGTTGGTCGCTTCACGTACTTTCTGGCCGATGCTGGCTTCGCCCAGCGGGTCGTCGGCCTGGGGGCGTTCGCCGCAGGCGGCCAGCGGCAGGCACAGCAGCAGCGCGAACAGGGGGGCTTTGAGCGTTTTCATGTGGGTGCTTCCGTGGCAGGCGGGAAGGGAAATGGGATCAACGCTTTTTCGGCAGTTCCACGGCACCGCGGATGCCTGAGTGGTCGACCGAGCCGCTGCCGGTGTGCCGTACCCGCAGGCTGCCGGCATCGCGCACGCGCAGGTCGCCCGAGCCCAGGGTGCCCAGGGTGACCGTGCCGCGGACGGCACCGACGTCGGCGTCGCCCGAGCCGATGCTGGCGATGTCGACGTTGCCCTGCACGTCGCGCAGTTCCAGGTCGCCCGAGCCGATGCTGCCGATACTGGCATCGCCGCGCACGCCGCCGACGCGGACATCGCCCGAGCCGATCGAGACCACGTGCAGCGCGCCGACGTTGTCCAGCTCGATGTCGCCCGAGCCGACCGCGGCCGTGGCCAACGCCTTGATGTCGCGCGCCTTCACGTCGCCGGAGCCGACGTCGGCGCTCATCGCCTGGGCGCCACTGAGCGAGGCATCGCCGGATCCGACCTTGAGCTGCACCATCATCGTGTCGGGCAGGGTGCCGGCGATGTCCAGCCAGGCGTAGCTGGAGCCGAAGCTGATGTTCATCCCGCGGCTCTCGCGCTGCAGGCGGACCACGAGCTTGTCGCCGACCTTTTCCTGGGTGAGCGACAGCTGGCCGAGCAGGTCCTGGCTGGAAGCGCAGGCGCGGCCGGACAGCGCGGCGCGTGCAGCGGGCGATGCCTGCAGCCTGAGGTCGTGGCTGTTGACCTCGAACACCACCGCCTTGACGCCGGCCAGGTCCAGGTCCATTGCCTGGGGCTGGCTGAACTTGCAGTGGTCGTCGGCCAGGGCCACGCCGGGCAGCAGGGCCAGGGCGAGCAGCAGGGGCTTGATCGTCGTGTGCTTGATGTTCATCGGGTTCCTCGGGATCACGGCAGGCAGGAAAGGGAGCTCAGGTGTCGTCGCGGCGCTGGCGCAGCCAGATCGCCGCGGCGATGAACACGGCGCCGACTACCACGCCGACCCACAGCTCGGGGTTGGCCAGGCCGGCCAGCTGCACGCTGGGCGAGAAGCCGTTGAGCATCGACTTGACCGACTCGCCGGTAGGCGTGGGGCTGCGGTAGGCCAGCTCGATGCCCGGGGTGGCGCTGAGCAGCAGGCGGCTGACCACGTGGCCCCAGAACCAGCCGCTGTTCAGGCCGAACAGCTTCATCACGTCGAACCAGCTGACGATGACACCGGCGAACACCGGCAGCATCACCGCCCACAGGAACGGCTTGCTGCGGGCCCAGGCCGAGCACAGCAGCAGCCAGCCGGCGGTGGGCATCGCCCACAGGGCGTAGACCGGGATCCATGCCAGGTGGCTGGCGGCGATCGAGAACGGGTTGGACGAGGCCCAGATCAGGGTGAGCGGGTTGCCGCCGTGGAACAGCACCACCAGGCTGATCATGATCATGAAGCCGAACATGGTGATGATCGCCGCGACCACCGCCAGCAGCGGGGCGATGACCAGCGCGCCAACCAGCTTGGACAGCACCGTCTGCGTATCGGAGATCGGCATCGATTTCCAGAACAGCACGCTGCGGTCGCGGCGGTCGTCGTACAGCGCGCCCAGGCAATAGAAGAACACCACGAACGCCAGGGTGATGAACGGCCATGCCGAGCTGAGCAGCAGGGTCATGTTCATGCCCTCGCCGAACTTGGCCATGTCCGCCGGGGTCATGTGCTGGGTCAGCATGCCAAGGTCCAGGCCGTTGACCTGGATGCCGTTGATGTGCAGGTCGCCCTTCTCGGCGGCGCGGCGGGCGGCGATCAGGCCGGCGACGATCGCCATCAGCGACAGCAGCAGCGAGATGCCGCCGGCCACCAGCGGCGCGCGCAGGAAGCCGCCGCGGTTTTCCCAGTATTCGCGCTTGAGCAGCCACTTGAACCTGCCCAGCGGGGTGATGTGATGGACGGCGTTCATGCGTAGGTTCCCTTCATGATGGCCACGAACAGGTCGGCAAGGCCGGGGTTGCGGGTTTCGCCCAGGGCGTCGAGCTGGGTGCGGTCGGCGCCGTCGTAGAGCAGCACGGTCTTGCCGAACGGCAGCGAACGCTCGTCTATGGGCGCCAGCTCGCGCGCCGCCTGCAGGGTGTCGGCCGACGCCAGCAGCTCGACGTAGCGCTCGGATACGCTCTCCATGTCGGCCGAGAGCACGATCCTGCCGTCGCGGATGAACAGCACGTCGGTGAGGATGTGCTCGATCTCCTCGACCTGGTGGGTGGTGACGATGATCGTCTTCTGCTCGTCGAAGTAGTCCTCCAGCAGGCGCTGGTAGAACTCCTTGCGGTAGAGGATGTCCAGGCCCAGGGTCGGCTCGTCCAGCACCAGCACGCGCGCGTCGATGGCCATCACCAGCGCCAGGTGCAGCTGCACCACCATGCCCTTGGACATCTCGCTCACCCGCTGCTTCGGCTGCAGCTTGGTGTTGGCGAGGAAGCGCTCGCAGCGGGCGCGGTCGAAGCGCGGATGCACGCCGGCGACGAAATCGATGGCTTCCTTGACCCGGATCCAGCGCGGCAGCACCGCCACGTCGGCGATGAAGCACACATCGTTCATCAACGCGTTGCGCTGGGTGCGCGGGTCCATGCCGAGCACGCGCAGGTCGCCCTCGACCGCGGTCAGCCCGAGCAGCGCCTTGAGCGCGGTGGTCTTGCCGGCGCCGTTGGGGCCGATCAGGCCGACGATGCGGCCCGGGGCGATGGTGAAACTGGTGTTGTCCAGTGCCGGCTTCTGCTTGTAGGCCTTGCGCAGGCCCTGGGCGGAAACGACGGCTTCGACGGCGGCATTCATGGTGTGGTCCCCGGTGGCAGCAGATCTTCCAAGGTCAGGCCCAGGCGCTGGATGCGTTCCAGTACGCCGGGCCACTCTTCATTGAGAAAACGGTCGCGCTCGCTGCCGCGCAGTTTGCGCGCGGCTTCCTCGGTCATGAACATGCCCAGGCCGCGGCGCTTCTCGACCAGGTTCTCGTCGGCCAGTTCCTGGTAGGCGCGCGAGACCGTGATCGGGTTCAACTGGTACTCGGCCGCCACCTGGCGTACCGAGGGCAGGGCGTCACCCGGCTTGATGACCCCGTCCAGCATCATCGCGATCACGCGATCCTTCAGCTGGCGGTAGATGGGAGCGCCATCGCTCCACTGGATATCGCTCATGGTCAGCTCCGTGGGTTCAGCGACTGTGCGAATGAGAAGTAGGGCAGGGAAAGGCTGGTCCGCATCCGCCGGATCGGGCGCTTCTTTTCCTGCGCGTTGGCCTCCTGCTCTTCGCCGGTGGTCCCGGCGGCATAATCCTGGACCTGGCCACGGCCGGCAGGCAGGGACAGCGTGCAGCCGATCAACAACAACGTGCCGGCAGCGGTCAGTGCCGGGAGAAGATGTCGGTGGTGCCTTCGGCTCATGGCGGTCCCCCTGTGTAGGGTGGCTGGTGTTGTATGCAACTATAACACCGACACGCCGACATGCAACTCCCCTGTAACCCAACTGATGGCCTAGTCTGCGCACGCCGCTGCCACACCCCCAGGAGAACTCCGATGTCCATCCGCAAGTGTCTGATTGGAATTATTTTTTCCCTGTCCGTAGCAGGCGCGGCCGGCGCCGCCGATGGCGCGCTGCTGGATCGCGACTACCGGCCGCTGGCCGGAAAGGACCCGGTGAACCTGAACCGCGAGTACGGCGGCAAGGTGCTGCTGGTGGTGAACACCGCCTCCAAGTGCGGCTACACCCCGCAGTACGAGGGGCTGGAGGCCCTGCACCAGGCGCTTGCCGGGCGTGGGTTCTCGGTGCTGGGCTTTCCCTCCAACGACTTCAAGGGCCAGGAGCCGGGCAGCGAGGCGGAGATCCAGGAATTCTGCACGCTGACCTACGGGGTGAAGTTCCCGATGTTCCAGAAAGTGCACGTGACCGGCGCGGAGGCCACCCCGCTGTACCGTGACCTCACCCGCCTGACCGGCGTGGCGCCGGGCTGGAACTTCCACAAGTACCTGATATCGCGCGATGGCCGGGTGGTGGCGCAGTTCCCCAGCAAGGTGCGGCCGGACGACCCGGAACTGCGCGCGGCGATCGAGCGCGAACTCGCGCGGCCGGTGCCGGGCCGCCGCTGATGCGCGCGGCGGCGCACCGCCTCGACATCGCCGGTGCGCGTGCGACAATGGCGCCCTTCGCGCCGATGCCGGCGTCTGTTCACTTCCAGGAAAGCAGCGAATGAAGATGGGAAAGCGCGGCGCCGTGGCGTCGCTGATGATTCTGGCGTTGGCGGTCCCCGCGGCCGTGATCGCGCAACAACCTGCCGCCCCGGCGGCCACCAAGGAGAAGTCCGTTTTGACCTCGGAACGTGAAAAGATCGGCTATGCCATCGGCGTGGACGTCGCCAGTTCGTTCGAACCCATCGCCTCGGAAGTCGACGTCGCCGCGCTGCGCCGTGCCGTGGAGAACGCCTTCGCCGGCGGCCAGCCGCTGCTGTCGCAGGAAGAAGCGCAGAAGACCGACCAGGCGCTGCGCATGGCGATGATGATCCGTTCCGGCCAGCAGGTTCCGGGCATGGCGCCGGGCAGCCAGCCGCCGGCGGTGGACCGCGAGAAGGTCGGCCTGATGCTGGGCAGCTATGCGGTCGGCCCGTCGCTGGCGCCGATCCGTGGCGACATCGACCTGGACTCGGTGTTCCAGGCCATCAGCACGATCTTCGCCAAGGGCACGCCGCTGATGGACCGCCAGCAGGCGCAGGCCACGCTGCAGGCGTTCAGCACCGCCAAGCAGGCCGCCGCCGCCGGCAAGAACCGCGAGGAAGGCAATGCGTTCCTGGCCAAGAACAAGACCCAGCCGGGCGTGGTGACCACCGCCTCGGGCCTGCAGTACCAGGTGCTGCGCGCCGGCAGCGGCGAGCGCCCGGTGGCCACCAGCCGCGTGCGCGTGAACTATGAAGGCAAGCTGCTCGACGGCACCGTGTTCGACAGCAGCTACCAGCGCGGCCAGCCGGCCGATTTCGGCCTGAACCAGGTGATCAAGGGCTGGACCGAAGGCGTGTCGCTGATGCCGGTCGGCTCCAAGTACCGCTTCTGGGTCCCGTCGGAACTGGCCTATGGCAGCAACGGTACCCCGGGCGGCCCGATCGGGCCGGACGCGACGCTGACCTTCGACGTCGAGCTGCTGGGCGTCCTGCAGTAAATCCCACGGAGCCACTGCACCCATGCGCGTTGCGATTTTCGGTACCGGCTACGTCGGACTCGTCACCGGGACCTGCCTGGCCGAGGTAGGGCACGACGTGGTCTGCGTCGACATCGACCAGGCCAAGGTCGACGGCCTGAACCGGGGCGTCATCCCGATCTACGAGCCGGGACTGGAACCGATGGTCAAGGCCAACCATGCCGCGTCGCGGCTGGCCTTCACCACCGACGCCGCCAGCGCGATCGCGCATGGGCAGGTGGTCTTCATCGCGGTCGGCACGCCGCCGGACGAGGACGGCAGCGCCGACCTGCAGTACGTGCTGGCCGTGGCCCGCACCATCGGCCGGCACCTGCAGGTGCCGACCGTGGTGGTCAACAAGTCGACGGTGCCGGTGGGCACCGCCGACAAGGTGCGCGCGGCGATCGCCGAAGAGCTGGCCGCGCGTGGCGTCGAGATCGCCTTCGACGTGGTTTCCAACCCCGAATTCCTCAAGGAGGGCGATGCGGTGGCCGACTGCATGCGCCCGGACCGCATCATCATCGGTGCGGCCAGCGACGCGCCGGTGGCGGTGATGCGCCGCCTGTACGCGCCGTTCAACCGCAACCACGACCGCGTGGTGGAAATGGACGTGCGTTCGGCCGAACTGACCAAGTACGCAGCCAACGCGATGCTGGCGACCAAGATTTCGTTCATGAACGAGATCGCCAACATCGCCGAGCGCGTCGGCGCGGACATCGAGCACGTCCGCCAGGGCATCGGCTCGGACCCGCGCATCGGCTGGCACTTCATCTACCCCGGCGCCGGCTATGGCGGCTCGTGCTTCCCCAAGGACGTGCAGGCGCTGGCCCGCACCGCCGCGCAGTACGGCCATGCGCCCCTTCTGCTGCAGGCCGTGGAAGCGGTGAACGAGGCGCAGAAGGGACACCTGTTCGAACTGGTCCAGCGTCATTACGACCGTGGCGAGGACGAAGGCGTGCGCGGCAAGACCTTCGCGGTGTGGGGGCTGGCGTTCAAGCCCAACACCGACGACATGCGCGAAGCCTCCAGCCGCCGCCTGCTGGCGCAGCTGTGGGAGGCCGGCGCGCAGGTACGCGCCTACGACCCGGAGGCGATGCACGAAGCGCGCCGCGTCTTCGGCGAGCGCGACGACCTGGCGCTGTGCGACTCCGCGTTCGAAGCGCTGGAAGGCGCCGATGCGCTGATCGTGGTCACCGAATGGAAGCAGTTCCGCAGCCCGGACTTCACCCGCATCCGCCAGGCACTGGGCGACGCGGTGGTGTTCGACGGGCGCAACCTGTACGACCCGCGCGAGATCGAGGCGGCGGGGCTGGCCTACTACGGCATCGGCCGGGGGCGCTCCCTGCATGTCTGACCTGCTGCCGAGCGCCCGCGAACAGGCACTGGAAGAGCGCCTGATCGAACTTGAAATGCGCGTGTCCTTCCAGGAACAGGCGCTGGCCGAACTGAGCGAAGCCCTGGCCGATGCACGCATGCAGGGCAGCCGCAACGCCGACGTGCTGCGCGTGCTGCTCGAGGACCTGGGCAAGGTGCGCAACGCGCTGAACGCCTCCGATCCGGCGAGCGAACCGCCGCCCCCGCACTACTGATACGACGTATTCCACGCATGAGCGACACTCTCCGCGACCAGCTCCTGGGGCTGGGTTTCAAACCCGCGCCCAAACCCGAGCGCAAGCCCGATACCCGCCGCGACGGCCGCCCGCAGGGCCGGCCGGCGCAGGCCCGTCCGCAGGCTGGCAACAAGCCCGGCAACAAGCCCGGCCATGCCGGCAGGCCGGCGCACGGCCCCAAGGCCGCGCACTGCGGCCCGCAGGGGCAGCGCAAGCCGCGCTCGCAGGAAGACATCGACCTGGCCAAGGCGTATGCGATCCGCGCGCAGCGCGAGAAGGACGAACGCATCGAAGCCGAGCGGCAGAAGCAGGAAGAAGCCCGCCTGCGCCGCGAAGCCAAGGCCCGGCTGGACGAACTGATCAAGGACAAGGGCCTCAACGACCCGGCTGCCGACATCGCCCGCCATTTCCCCTACGGCGGCAAGATCAAGCGCATCTACGTCACCGCCGACCAGCTCAAGGCGCTCAATGCCGGGCAGCTGGGCGTGCTGCAGCAGAACGGCCGCTACCTGCTGGTGACCGCCGAACTGCTGGCCGAGGCCGAGCGTATCTTCGCCCCGGCCGTGGCGCTGAAGGTCGATCCCGACGCGCCGGCCGAGGACGACCCCTACGCCGACCCCATGTACCAGGTGCCCGACGACCTGGTCTGGTAAGTCCGCAGGTGCGGGGCTTGCCCGCACCCTGCCGGTCGCGATGTGCGCAGGCGCGCCCCGGTCCTGACGGGGCATTTCCCGGCGAGGCCGGTCGCGGCGGAAGCCGCTGCTACTTGCGTCGTTCCGGCACGAAGCAGAACGCGATCACCGCGCCGGCCAGGGCAAAGCAGCCGCCGGCGATGAAGGCCACCCTGCCATCGCCGAACGGCCACAGCTGGCCGGCGATCAGCGCGCCGAGCACGCCGCCCAGGCCCGACGAGAACCCATAGAACAGCCCTTGGCCGTGGCCGTTGAGGTTGCCCGGGAAGTAGCGCGCCAGCAGCTGCATCGCCGAGGCGAAGAACGCGGCGAAGCCCAGGCAGTGGGTGGCCTGCGCCACCAGCATCACCGGCAGGTTCTCCGGCCACAGCGCGGTGGCCCACCAGCGCAGCGCGGCGCTGGCCATGGAGATGATCAGCAGCCAGCTGGCATCCCAGCGCCGGAAGAAGCCGGCGATCAGGAAGAACACCGCCACCTCGAACACCACGCCCACGGTCCACATCAGGCCCAGCAGCGAAGTGCTGTAGCCATGCTGGTCCATGTACAGCGAGAAGAACGTGTAGTACGGCCCGAACGAGAGCTGCTCGAGGAACGCGGCGATGAAGAACGCCAGCACCGGTGGCCGCCGCACGATCGACCAGAAACCCTGCACGTGCGCGGCATGGGTGCCGACATGGCGGGCATAGCGGTTGACGAAGGACGCGCCGGTCATCAGCACGAACAGCGGCAGCATCAGCCATGGCAGCAGGCCGGCGCCGTGGCGTTCGATGATCCAGCCGAACAGCGTGACCACGGCGATGAAGCCCAGTGAGCCCCACACCCGGATCATGCCGTAGCGATGGCTGTCGCTGCCCAGGTGGGTGAGGGTGATGGACTCGAACTGCGGCATCACCGCGTTGTAGAAAAAGCAGAATCCGACCATCACCGCGTACAGCATCCATGTCGGCTGCGGCAGCAGGAAGCCGGTGAAGCTGAGCACGGTCAACACGCAGCCGATGCGCAGCCAATGGATCGGGTGCGGCGATACCGCCGCCAGCGAGGTCCAGGTGCTGGGCGCGACCACCCGGGTGGCGTACCACAGGCTCATCATCACGCTGATCGCGGTCACGCCCATGCCGCGCGACTGCAGGTACAGGCTCCAGTACGGGGTGAACGCGCCCAGTGCGGCGTAATAGAAGAAATAGAAGCTGGACAGCCGGGCGACGGGAACCGTTGGCTGCAGCGTGGTCGGGGAGGTCATGAACGGGCGCGCGGGCGCGGAAAGCAGGGCGCCTATTGTGCGCCCTGCGCCGCGCTTCGTCCCGTCGAAGGCGTGCCGTCGCCTGCCCGCCGGGAACGGGGCCGCAGCGGCTGCGCCCGCATCGTGGGCGACGGGGAATCAGCGGGCGGCTTCGGCGTTCCAGGCCGCGACCCGGGCGCGGACCCCGGCGAGCATGGCGTCCAGCGCGGCACGGTCGTACACGACGCCGCGCATCACCACCGTGTCGATGCCGCGGGTGGCGCCGATGTCCTGCAGCGGGTTGCGTTCCAGCAGTACCAGGTCGGCGGCCCTGCCGGCGGCGATGGCACCGTAGCGGTCGAGCCTGCCGAACCAGGCCGGGCCGTTGCGGGTGGCCGTGGCCAGTGCCTGAGCGGGGGTCAGCCCGTGGCGGACATACAGCGCCAGCTCGTTGTGCAGGCCAATGCCGGGATAGTTGTACGAATTGAGGAAGCCGGCGTCGGTGCCGGCCATGATGCGCACGCCGGCCTCCTGCAGCAGCGGCAGCACCGCCGCGACCCGGGCATGGCGCGCATGGCGCGCCTGGATCTGTTCGGGCGTGGCGCTGGCGGCGCGCTCCACGCGCCAGGCGTAGGTCCTGCGCAGGCCCGGGCCGATGTAGGCCAGGTACGGGTCGTCGGCGTGCGTTTCGCTGTCGAGGAAGCTGAGGATCCGGCTGCCGTCGAGCGTGGGCGTGACCGCGACCCCGCGTTCGGCGAAACGGCGATAGGCGGCCATCGCGGTGGCGCGGTCGAAGCCTTCGTGCAGGCGGCGGCTGGCTTCGGCGCGGTCGATGCGGCCGGCGGCGAAATCGGCGGCGATCGCCGCCTCGTCCGGGATCCCGGCCTGGAACGCGTAGTCCAGGTGTTCGATGGAACTGATGCCGGCATCGACGGCCTGGCCGACGGTCAAGGCCATCGGGATATGGCCGGAGGTGCGCAGGCCGCGCTTCTTCGCTTCGGACAGCGCGTACAGGAACAGCTCCGGCTTGAGCGTGCTGTCGGTGATCTTGACGAAATCCACCCGGTCGCGCTGTTCGCGGTCCAGCGCGGCGTCCACGCCGGCCTCGTCGCCGGCTTCCAGGGTGCCCTTCCACACCGGTGCGATGCCCTCGATCTTGGCGCCGGAGGTGAACAGCTGCGGCCCGAACAACTGGCCGTTGGCGATCTGCGCGCGCCACGCCAGCACCTGCCCGGGCAGGTCGCCGGACGCATCGCGCACGCTGGTGATGCCGTGGGCGACGTACAGCGGCAACAACGCCTTGTTTTCTTCGACCAGCGCCGGGCCGCCGCCGAAGTGCACGTGCATGTCCCACAGCCCCGGAATCAGGTAGCGGCCGCGTGCGTCGACGGTCCTGCGCGCACGCCACTGCCCGGCCAGCGTCGCGTCCTCGCCCACCGCGACGATGTCCGCGCCGCGTATCACCACGGCCTGGCCGGGCAGGGTGCGGGCGTGCTCGACATCGACGAGGGTGGCGTGGCGGACCAGTACATCGGCGTCCTGGCGCGCCGCCAGCGCAGGTGACGCCAGCGCCAGCAGCGAGAAAAGGGCGAGGCAGAGCGTGGTTTTCATTGGGCAGGTTCCAGTGGCGCGCGGCGGGCCGCACGACGGGCAGGGGAGACCGGTGGATACCGGCCGGTCACGTGGCGGGGATCGGCGCACCCAGGCGGTGATGGCCGGGCATGGCCTGTCCCGGTCGGCATCGCGTGCGGGGTGCCCCGTGAGGGGCGCGGACCGGTGTTTGCGTGCGGTCCGGGTCGATGCTACAAGCCGTTGCCTCCATCCAGAAATGAAATGTGTCGATGGAAAACAGTCCGAAATCGAATAGGGTGCTGTTCGACCTCGACCTGCTGCGTGCCCTGCTGACGGTGGCCGACTGCGGCAGCTTCACCGCCGCCGCCGCGCGCCTGCATTCCACCCAGTCGACGATCAGCCAGAAGGTGCGGCGGCTGGAGGAACTGGCCGGGCACCGCCTGCTCGACCGCGGCGTGCGCGACGTGCGTCCCACCGATACCGGCGAGACCGTGCTGGGCTATGCGCGGCGCCTGCTGGCATTGAACGAGGAACTGGGCGAGGCGTTGTCCGGCGCGCACGTGGCTACCACCCTGCGGCTGGGCGTACCGGAGGATTTCGCCGGCGGCCGGACCACGCACCTGCTGGCCGACTTCAGCCGGCGCCACCCGCGGGTGAAGCTGGAGGTGAGCAGTGGCCTGAGCCGTGCGCTGGCCGAGGGCTACGACCGCGGCGAACTGGACCTGGCGCTGGTCAAGCAGCGCCGCGGCAGCCGCGAGGCGCTTGCCCGCTGGCCCGAGCCGATGCGCTGGATCGACAGCGCGGCCAGCCCCGCGTTCGCGCTGGACCCGGTGCCGCTGGTGGCGTTCCCGCCACGTGGCCTGTACCGCGAGGACATGATCGACGCGATCGAGGCGCTGGGCCGGCGCTGGCGCATCAGCTTCACCAGTTCCAGTCTCGGCGGCATCCAGGCGGCGGTCGCCGATGGCCTCGGCATCAGCCTGCTGCCGGCGCGCACGGTGACGCCGGCGCACGTCGTGCTGGGCGCGGAAAGCGGCCTGCCGGAGATCGACAGCATCGAGCTGGCGATCCTGATGCGGCCCTCGGCCGACCCCGAGGTACGGGTGTTGGCCGACATGCTGGTGGAGATGCTGGGCCAGTCGCGCGGCTGAGGCGCGGCCGGATCAGGACGCGGTTGCGTCCACTGCCCATTGGCCGCGGCGGACGATGCGCCGGCGGCATGGCACCCCGGCCACCGCGGCCGCGGCATTGGGTGCATCCAGCACCAGGAAGGTGGCCTCGTTGCCGACTGCCAGGCCATGGCCCTGCAGGCCGATCACGCGCGCGCCGGCGCCGCTGGCCATTTCCAGTGCCATGCACAGTTCCTCGTCGGCATGGAATCCGGAGCGGTAGCCCAGCAGCATGGCCCGTTGCAGCATGTCGCCGTTGCCATAGGGCCACCAGGCGTCGCGGATGTTGTCGTTGCCCAGGAACACCTCCACGCCGGCCGCGCGCAGATACCGCACCGGCGGGAACGGGCGGTCGCCCGGGGCGTTGGTCATGATCGCCACGCCGGCATCGGCGAGCGCCGTGGCGATGCGCTCCAGCTGCGCCTGGCCGACCTCACCCAGCGCATAGGCGTGGCTGACCGCAACCCGCCCCTGCATGCCCAGGGCGCGGCTGCGTTCGGCGATGCGCCGCAACTGTTCGATGCCGCCCAGGCCGGGTTCGTGCAGATGGATGTCGACCTTGGCGGCGTAGCGCCCGGCGATGCCGAAGACCACGTCGAGCTGGCCCGTGCTGTCGCCATCGAGCGTGTCCGGGTCGATGCCGCCGACCACCTGCGCGCCTTCGCGCATCGCCGCATCCAGCACCTGAGCGGTGCCGGGGCAGGACAGCACCCCGGCCTGCGGGAGCGCGACCAGCTCGATGTCGACGGTACCGCGCCAGCGTTCGCGCACCGCGTTCACCGCGTGCAGGTTGTCCAGCCCGGTGGTGGCGTCGACGTCGACATGGCTGCGCATCGCCACCGTGCCGAACCCGGCCGCCTGCGCCACCAGCGCGTCGGCGCGTTCGACGATGGAGGGCGATACCGCCAGCTCCTGCTTTTCGATGGCCAGGCGCTCGCGCAGGGTGCGTGCGGGGCGATGCGGATGCCAGCGGTCGCCGAGGAAACTCTTGTCCAGGTGGATATGGCCATCGACCAGGCCCGGCAGCACCAGCTGCCCGCCCAGGTCGATCTGTTGCACGCCGTCAATACGCGGCAGGGCCGGACCGATGGCGGCGAAACGGCCGCTGGCGACGGCCAGCTCCAGCGGCGCACCGTCGGCACCGACGGCGTTGGTGAACAGGTGGTCGAACATGGCGGTGTCGTGGGCGAGGGCTCGGGGCCGCCACCATAGGCCCGCGGCCGACGCACCGGAAATGAAGTATCGCGATGGGGGCCATTCCGCCCGGCACTGGCCGGCCGCCGGGGCCGCGGGTCCGGGCATGCCTGCCCATCGACGGCCATGCGCGCTGCCATCAGCGCCGCGCGGAGACACTCACTCCCGGGCGTGATCGGCGCCGTGGGACAACCGGGGCGCCGAGCGCGCCGCCACGTGCGCGGCGCCGACACCGCCCGCGAGCTGCCTGCTCATTCGGGGTCGTAGTCCAGGTTCGATGCCAGCCACCGCTCGGCCTGCGCGCGGTCCACGCCCTTGCGCCGCGCATAGTCGGCCACCTGCTCCCGCGACACCCGCCCGACCACGAAGTACTGGCTCTGCGGATGGCTGAAGTAATAGCCCGACACCGCCGCGGTGGGCAGCATGGCGAAGCTCTCGGTCAGCGACATGCCGATGCCTTCGGCGCCGAGCAGGGCGAACAGCGTGCGCTTCTCGCTGTGTTCCGGGCAGGCCGGGTAGCCGGGCGCGGGGCGGATGCCGACGTAGCGCTCGGCGATCAGCGCCTCGTTGTCCAGCGCCTCGTCGGCCGCATAGCCCCAGTATCCGGTGCGCACGCGATGGTGCAGGCGCTCGGCCAGCGCCTCGGCCAGGCGGTCGGCCAGGGCCTTGAGCAGGATCGCGTTGTAGTCGTCATGGTCGGCCTCGAAGCGCGCCACGTGCGGCTCGATGCCGATGCCGGCGGTGACCGCGAAGGCACCGATCCAGTCCTGCCTGCCGCTGTCTTCCGGGGCGATGAAGTCGGCCAGGCAGAAGTCCGGGCGCTCGGCCGGCTTGTCCACCTGCTGGCGCAGGAAGTGCAGGGTGGCCTGGCCGTCGGGCAGCGATACCACCACGTCGTCGCCGCGGCTGTTCGCCGGCCACAGCCCGAACACGGCACGCGCGGTCAGCCATTTTTCCTTGATGATCGTGTCCAGCATCGCGCGCGCGTCGCGGTACAGCGCGCTGGCCTGGGCGCCGACGATCTCGTCGTCGAGGATCGCCGGGAACTTGCCGGCCAGCTCCCAGGCGCTGAAGAACGGGCTCCAGTCCAGGAACGGCAGCAGGTCCTGCAGCGGCCAGTCCTCGAACACATGCAGGCCCGGCTGTGCCGGGACCGGTGGCGCGTACTGCGCCCAGTCGCAGCTGAAGCGCTGGCCGCGCGCATGTTCCAGCGAGACCAGGCGCTTGGCGTCGCCGCGGTTGCGGTGGCGCTGGCGGATGTCGGCGTAATCGGCATCGTTGGCCGCCACGAACGCGCCGCGCAGCTCCTGCGAGATCAGCGACTGCGCCACGCCCACCGCGCGCGAGGCGTCCTTCACCCACACCGTGGGCGCGCTGTAGTGCGGGTCGATCTTCAGCGCGGTGTGCGCGCGCGAGGTGGTGGCGCCGCCGATCAGCAGCGGCGTGCTGAAACCCTGGCGCTGCATCTCGCGGGCGACGTGGCTCATTTCCTCCAGCGAAGGCGTGATCAACCCGGACAGGCCGATCAGGTCGGCGTTCTCGGCGCGCGCGGTGTCCAGGATCTTCTGCGCCGGGACCATCACGCCCAGGTCGATCACCTCGAAGTTGTTGCAGGCCAGGACCACGCCGACGATGTTCTTGCCGATGTCGTGCACGTCGCCCTTGACCGTGGCCATGACGATCTTGCCGTTGCTCTTGCCGGCGTCGCCGGTGCGCAGCTTCTCGGCCTCGATGAAGGGCAGCAGGTAGGCCACCGCCTTCTTCATCACCCGTGCCGACTTGACCACCTGCGGCAGGAACATCTTGCCGGCGCCGAACAGGTCGCCGACCACGTTCATGCCGTCCATCAGCGGGCCTTCGATCACGTCCAGCGGCCGGCTGGCCTGCTGCCGCGCTTCCTCGGTGTCTTCCTCGACCCAGCTGTCCAGGCCATGCACCAGCGCATGCGCCAGCCGCTCGCGCACCGGCTTGCGGCGCCAGGCCAGGTCCTCGGCCTTCTTCTCGCCCTTCCTGCCCTTGTAGCGCTCGGCGATCTCCAGCAGGCGCTCGGTGCCGTCGCGGCGGCGGTTGAGGATCACGTCCTCCACGCGCTCGCGCAGTTCCGGTTCCAGTTCGTCGTAGATCGGCAGCGCGCCGGCGTTGACGATGCCCATGTCCATGCCGGCGCGGATGGCGTGGTACAGGAACACCGCGTGGATCGCCTGGCGCACGGTCTCGTTGCCGCGGAAGGAGAACGAGACGTTGGACACGCCGCCGGACACGTGGCAGTGCGGCAGCGTGCGCTTGATGATGCGGGTGGCTTCGATGAAGTCCACCGCATAGTTGTCGTGTTCCTCGATGCCGGTGGCGACGGCGAAGATGTTCGGGTCGAAGATGATGTCCTGCGGCGGGAAGCCGACCTGCTCGACCAGGATGCGGTAGGCGCGGGTGCAGATTTCAACCTTGCGCGCACAGGTGTCGGCCTGGCCGTCCTCGTCGAAGGCCATCACCACCGCGGCGGCGCCATAGCGGCGCACCAGCCGGGCGTGCTCGATGAACGCCGCTTCGCCCTCCTTGAGCGAGATCGAGTTGACCACGCTCTTACCCTGCAGGCACTTCAGCCCGGCCTCGATCACGCTCCACTTGGACGAATCGACCATCACCGGGATGCGCGCGATGTCCGGCTCGGACATGATCAGGTTGAGGAAGCGGGTCATCGCCTTCTCGGAGTCGATCAGGCCCTCGTCCATGTTGACGTCCAGGATCTGCGCGCCGCTGGCGACCTGCTGGCGCGCCACCTCCACCGCTTCCTCGTAGCGCTCTTCCTTGATCAGCTTGCGGAACTGTGCGCTGCCGGTGACGTTGGTGCGTTCGCCGACGTTGACGAACAGCAGGTCCGGGGTGATGACCAGCGGTTCCAGGCCGGACAGGCGGGTATATGGCAGGGTGTTCATGCGGCCTGCTCCCGGGCCTGCGGCAGGGCCCGCGGCGGCACCCCGGCCACGGCCTCGGCGATCGCCTTGATATGCGCAGGAGTAGTGCCGCAGCAGCCGCCGACCAGGTTCAGCAGCCCGGAGGTAGCGAACTCCTTCAGCGTGGCGGCCATTTCCTCCGGCGTCTCGTCGTACTCGCCGAAGGCGTTGGGCAGGCCGGCGTTGGGGTGGGCGCTGACGTAGCCGTCCGATACCTGCGCCAGCGTCCCCCCGTGGGGAGGA
>NZ_LDJO01000031.1 GCF_001431595.1 Stenotrophomonas acidaminiphila | reverse complement strand
GCCTGAGTGCCTCGATCAACCGCAAGTTCGGCCACGAGGAAGTGGGCAAGGTCAGCATCGCCGTGCAGGGCCTGGGCCACATCGGCATGGAACTGGTGAAGCTGCTGCGCGAGCGCGGCGCCAAGCTCTACGTGACCGACCTGGACCCAGTGCTGGTGCAGCGCGCGGTCACCGAGTACGGCTGCGAGGCGATCAAGCCCGATGCCATCTACGACGTCGCCGCGGACGTGTTCGCGCCCTGCGCGATGGAAGGCGCCATCGGCATGGAGGAGCTGGACCGGCTCAAGGCCAAGGTCATCTGCGGTACCGCCAACAACCAGCTCGCCAGCCATGCGGTGGGCGACGAACTGCACCGGCGCGGGGTGCTGTGGGCGCCGGATTACGCGGTCAACGCCGGCGGCGTGATGAACGTGTCGCTGGAGATCGACGGCTACAACCGCGAGCGTGCCATGCGCCTGATCCGCAGCATCTACCACAACCTCGGGCGCATCTTCGACCAGTCCGAGCGCGATGGCGTCTCGCCACAACGCGCGGCCGACCGCATCGCCGAGACCCGCATCGAGGCCATCGGCAAGCTGAAGATGCCGCTGGGCCGCGCCGCGCCGCGCATGAGCCGCCTGCGCGGCGAGTAGACACGGCACCCGGCCGGCACAAAAAAGGCGGGCGACCCGGTCGCCCGCCTTTTGCATGTCCGCTGCCGGCGGCTCAGAACCCGCGCATGAACCGCAGCGACAGCTGCCGGTTGTCGCCGCGTCCGCCCAGGCGCTGGTCGTAGCCCAGCGACAGCTGCGCATCGCGCGCCACCCAGGCATCGAGCGACACGCCGAACAACCCGGCAGAGCGCGCGGGTTGCAGGCCATACAGCGGCGCCCAGGCATCGATACCGGTGAAGCGTGCCTGCAGCGGCCCGGCACCGGCGGACAGCGCCTGCTGCCACTCGGCATAGCCGTTCAGCTCCAGCCCGTGCCAGCGGTAGCTGCCGCGCATGCCCGCCATGGCCCGCACCTGGCTGGAATGCCAGCCGCCGGCGCTCAGCCCGAACCCATAACCGCCCTGCTCCTGGAACGCGTCACTGTCGATGCGGGCGTAGTCGGCGCCCAGGTACGGGGTGAACGCGCCCCGACCCAGGTCGAAGCGGTACCCGGCCTCGGCACTGCCGGACAGGAAACGGCCGTCGTAACGCGCCATCACCCCGGCACGTTCACCGCCCAGCAGCAGGCCGCGGTCCAGCTCACGCTGGAAGCCGCCAAAACCGATCTGCCCGAGCGCGTACGCCTGGCCCCACTGGCGCCCGGCATAGAACCGGGCCTGGGTCTGGCGGTCGCGGCCGCGGTCGCTGGCTTCGCCGCCGGCCAGTTGCGCCTGCATCTGCCCGAACGCGAAGCCCACCCGGGCATCGCCCATGCCGGTCTCGCGGCCCAGCATCCAGCCGCCCAGGCGGTAGTCGCCACCGGCGTAGCCGCCCTGCCCGCCGCCGCCCAGCGAACGCGACCAGGCCCCGTCGGCGCGGCTGCCGCCCTCGCCGAACTGCGCGGACAATGCCCGCCGGTTCATGTCGATGCTGTCGAAGGTCATCGCCAGCGCCAGCGCATGTGCTTCGCCGGTGAGGCTGCGCAGGC
Organism: Stenotrophomonas acidaminiphila; assembly: GCF_001431595.1. GTDB lineage: Bacteria > Pseudomonadota > Gammaproteobacteria > Xanthomonadales > Xanthomonadaceae > Stenotrophomonas > Stenotrophomonas acidaminiphila. Next base: position 56,463 of record NZ_LDJO01000031.1, on the reverse strand, counting down.
TCGCGCCCAGCCCATTGAAACCACCGCCACCCTGCTGCAGCGCGCTGGCTCCGGCCGCGAACGCACCCGCCCGCAGGCCGGCATCGCCATCGAGCAGCTCGAAGGCACGTTCCACCCGCTGCGCCGCGGCCAGCGTCGCCGCATCCATGCCGGCGGCACGCGCGGCCGCGGTCACGTTGACCCGCTGCAGGTCCAGCCACGCGTTGTGGCTGTCATAGCCGTAGCCGGCCTGCAGCAGCGCCACCCCGGCACTCTGGGTGGCGGCCGGAGCCGCGTCGAACTGCCCGTTGACGCCACCAGCGGCATGGATCAGGTCCTGCCGCGTGCCGTCCTGCGGCACGTAGCCGGCCACCACCCCGTTGACCAGCACCCCGCCCCCCTGCAGCGTGGCCGTGCCGGTCACCTGCAGGGCATTGATGCCCAGCGCGATCAGCAGCCGCGCACCGCTGCGCTGCAGGTAGTCGCCATCGATGGTGCTGCTGTTGCCGCCGCCGAGCATCACGATGCTGGCGCCGTTGTCCACGTTGCCCGTCACCCGGGTCGTGCCGCCCATGAACTGCAGGGCCGCACCCGTCGGGTCGGGCTGCGCCACGACAGTGACGCTGGAACGTATCGAGGCGCCATCGCGCAACGCCAGCGTGCCCTGCTCGATACGGGTAGCGCCGCCGTAGGTATTGGTGCCGGCCAGGCTCAGCGCACCGGGGCCGCGCTTTATCAGCCCGCCAGTGCCGCTGATGTCGTTGCTCCAGACCGACCCCAGCCCCAACTGGTTGACGCCCACCGCCACATCGCCCCAGTCGAACCGGGCCGGGCCTTTCACCGCCTTGCCGACGTTGAGCAGGCCGTAGCCGAACACCGCATCCGGGCCGGGATCGCCCAGGTCGGTGGCGGTGCCCAGCAGGGTCTGCCGCACCAGGTTGTTGTCGAAGTACGGGAAGGCCTGCCACACCAGCGCCGCCGCACCCGATACCAGCGGCGCGGCGTAGGAGGTGCCACTGCCGTAGTAGTAGGACAGGTTCGACGCCGTGGCATTGGGACCGACGAAGGCGGACGTACCCGGCGCCACCAGGCAGTAGTTCCTGGCCACGCCGCAGGCGTTGGAGTAATCGGCCAGGCGGCTCGGATTGGCCGTATCCAGCGCCGCCACCGCCAGCCAGCCGCGCTCCAGGTCGGCCGCCGGACGCGAACCGTTCTCCCCCGGCTGGCTCGGCAGCGCGGCCATGTCGCTGGGATTGGCGCGCGATTCGTTGCCGGTGGCGAACACCACCAGCCCGTCGTTGCCGACGATGAACGGGCGGTACTCGGCGGCGATCTGCGCCGTCACCGTCGGCCGCGTCCAGTACAGCCCGCCCCAGGAGTTGTTCATGATGCGCACGCCGGCGCGGATCAGGTCGTCATGGACGCCACTCATCCCCAGCCCACCGGTGACCTCGTTGCCCTGCCCGGACCCGTCGTCCTTGGGCCGCTCGTCGTTGATGATGCGCGCCGAGACGATCCGCGCGCCCGGCGCGATGCCACCGGGCCATTGCCCGGCGGCGGCACCGGCGGCCAGCTGCGCCACCGTGGTGCCATGGCCGACCACGTCGTCCACCGCCAGATTGTTGCGGCGCGGATCCACGTAGCTGAAATTGGCCACCACCCGCCCGGCCAGCGTGGGATGGTTGCGCATCACACCCGAATCGACCACGCCGATGCGGATGCCAGCACCGGTGAAGCCGGCCGCCTGCGCGGCCCTGGCGTTGGTCAGCGCCAGATGCGCGTCCATTGCCGGCTGCGGTGTGGTCGTGGTCGGCGGCGGCGAGGTCGGCGGCGGATTGGGCGGCGGTGGCGGGCTCGACTTGCTGCCACCACCGCCACCGCATGCGGCCAGCGCCAATGCCATCGAAGCGGCCAGTGCGTTGTAGCCCCTGAACGTGCTGCGCATCCCCTCTCCCCCATGACTGGCCGGACACCGGAATCCCGTCGGGTAGTGCCACCTGCCGGCCATGCGGTGGCTCACCTTCTATACTGCAACGACAAACCGCTGTCTGCCGGGATGTGCCGTTGGTCCAATGGGCACCCCGCCGGCGGCTTTCGATAATCGTTGCAGGATACAACCGAGACCGCACATGTCCGACATCGTCATCGCCGCCGCAAAGCGCACCGCCATCGGCTCCTTCCTCGGCCAGTTCAACGGCGTCCCCACCCCGACCCTCGGCGCCACGGCGATCCGTGCGGCCATGGAACAGTCCGGCGTCGCCGCCGCCGATGTTTCCGAAGTGATCATGGGCTGCGTACTGCCGGCCAACCTGGGCCAGGCACCGGCGCGCCAGGCGTCGCTCGCTGCCGGCCTGCCCGCCAGCACCGGCTGCACCACGCTCAACAAGGTGTGCGGCTCGGGCATGAAAGCGATCATGCTGGGGCACGACCTGATCAAGGCCGGCTCGGCCAGCATCGTCGTCGCCGGCGGCATGGAGTCCATGTCCAATGCGCCGCACATGATCCCCAACTCGCGCACCGGCAACCGCTACGGCAACTTCCAGGCGGTGGACCACATGGCCTGGGACGGCCTGACCAACCCCTACGACGGCCAGGCCATGGGCGTGTTCGCCGAAGGCACCGTCGCCAAGTTCGGCTTCACCCGCGAAGAGCAGGACGCCTACGCCATCGAGTCGGTCAGGCGCGCGCAGGCCGCGCAGGCCGCGGGCGCGTTCAAGGATGAGATCGTTCCGGTCAAGGTCGCCACCCGCAAGGGCGAGGTCGAGGTTGACCAGGACGAACAGCCGGGCAAGTCCGACATCGCCAAGATCCCGACCCTGAGGCCGGCCTTCAAGAAGGATGGCAGCGTCACCGCCGCCAGCTCCTCCAGCATCTCCGACGGCGCCGCCGCCGTGGTGCTGATGGACGCCGGCGAAGCCACGCGTCGCGGCGTGCAGCCGTTGGCCCGGATCGTCGCCCACGCCACCTTCGCGCAGGAGCCGGAGTGGTTCACCACCGCGCCGATCGGCGCGGTCAGGCAGGTGCTGGACAAGGCCGGCTGGCAGGTCGGCGACGTGGATCTGTTCGAGATCAACGAAGCCTTCGCGGTGGTGGCGATGGCTCCGATCCGCGAGCTGGGCATCGCGCATGACAAGCTCAACGTCAACGGTGGCGCCTGCGCGCTGGGCCATCCGATCGGCGCTTCGGGCGCGCGCCTGGTGGTCACGCTGGTCAACGCGTTGCGCAGCCGTGGCCTCAAGCGTGGCATCGCCTCCCTCTGCATCGGCGGCGGCGAAGCAACTGCCATCGCCATCGAATTGATTTGATTGGGCTTAATACCTTTTTTACAAAAATGAATGCGCGGTCGCTTGACAGTCCAAATGGGCTTGTCATCATGTTTAAGGCGCGCAATGGCGCGTTGCCTAATCTAACGACGAGGATTCACACAATGAGCATCAACAAGCTGCTGATCGCGATGGCCCTGGGCCTGGCCCTGGCCGCCTGCTCGAAGCAGGAAGCTGCCCAGGACGCCGCTGCTTCGGCCAACGAAGCCGCCACCGACGCCCAGGCCGCCGCTGACCAGGCTGCTGCCGCCGGCGCCGAAACCGCCGACGCCGCCCAGGCTGCTGCCGACACCGCCGCCACCGCTGCTGACGCCGCTGGTGACGCCGCTGCCGCCGCTGCTGGCGCCGCCACCGACGCCGCTGCCGGCGCCGCTGCCGACACCGCCAAGGCTGCTGAAGACGTGGCCGACAAGGCCAAGGACGCTGCCGAAGAAGCCAAGAAGTAATAACTTCTGCTTCGACGCAAGTCAGAAAAGCCGCTGGTTCGCCAGCGGCTTTTTTTTTGTCTCCTCTCCCAGCTCCAGCGTGCGCATGCGGTGCGGGCGCGCTGGCCGCAGGCCCGCGCAGTTGCTGCATGAGGCACCGGCGGCGTTGACGCAATCTGAATCCGCCTCACCCTACGCTGCGCGCGTCGTCCCCCAAACCAGGAGAACGCGATGAAGCTGTTTGTCCCGCTGCTGGCCGGCAGCCTGATGCTGGCCCTGTCCGCCTGCAACGACCCCAATGCCGAACAGGCCAAGCGTGATGCCGAAGCCGCGGCCGACCACGCTGCCGAAGCCGCGCGCAACGCCGGTGAATCGGCGGCCGACGCCGCCCGCAATGCCGCCGACCGCGCTGCCGACGCCACCCGCGAGGCGGCCGCCAGGTCGGAGCAGGCACTGGACCGCGCGGCCAATGCGACCAGCGCCGCGGCGGACGATGCCTCGGTAGCGGCCAAGGAGGCCGCGGCCAATGCCAGCGCGGCGACCGCGGACGCCGCACAGAAGGTCGCCGACGAAGCGCACGACGCGGCCGAGAAGGCCCGCCAGAAGGCCGACGACGCCAAGCACTGACCGGGTAGCCTCGTCTCGATCGCGCAGCCGCCCCCGCCGGGCGGCTGCGCGGTCCCCGCGTTGGCGGCGACACGGCCCCTCTGCGGATCCACGGCCGCCGCGCTTGCGGCCGACAAGGTGGCCGTGGTGGTATCAGCGCGAGGGCACGGTCCGTTCCAGGATGTCGCTGAACGCCACCGACGCGTCCAGCATGCCGTAGGCCGGGGGCATGGGCGCCGCCAGCCGCGCGGCGATGAACGCGGCCGCCACCGGGCTGCCGGCACGCAGCAACGTGGCGGCCTGCAGCAGGATCGCCAGCGAGGCGGCCATGCGCCGCGCCATGGCCTCGGCGACCACCTCGCCCTCGCCTGTCGGCGGCAACGCATCGAACGCGGCATCGTAGGCGGCATCATGTCCACGCGCCTGCTCCAGTTCGTGCAGCAGCACCTGCCGCGACTGCGGTTCGCGCGCCAGCGCGCGCAGCACATCCAGGCACTGCACGTTGCCACTGCCTTCCCAGATCGAATTGAGCGGCGCCTGCCGGTACAGGCGCGGCAGCATGGATTCCTCGACGTAGCCGGCGCCACCCAGGCACTCCTGCGCTTCGTTGACGAAGCCCGCCGCCCGCCGGCAGAGCCAGAACTTGCCCAGCGCCGTGGCAACGCGTGCGAACGCCGCTTCCGCCGGGTCGCGGGCGGCCGCATCCACCGCGCGCGCCACGCGCATCGCCAGCGCGGTGGACGCCTCCGACTCCAGCGCAAGGTCCGCCAGTACGTTGGCCATCAGCGGCTGCTCGACCAGGCGCCGGCCGAACGCGCGGCGGTGCCGCGCATGATGCAGTGCCTGGGCCAGCGCCATGCGCATTTCCGCCGCCGCGCCGAGCATGCAGTCCAGCCGCGTCAGCATCACCATCTCGATGATGGTCGCCACGCCACGCCCTTCGGCACCGATGCGCCTTGCCCACGCGCCGCAGAACTCGACCTCGCTGGAGGCGTTGGCCCAGTCGCCGAGCTTGTCCTTCAGCCGCATCAGCCGGAAGGCGTTGCGCGCGCCGTCGGGCAGCCGCCGTGGCATCAGGAAGCAGCTCAGTCCGCCGGGGGCCTGCGCCAGTACCAGCCAGGCGTCGGACATGGGCGCGGACAGGAACCACTTGTGCCCGACCAGGGCGTACTCGCCCTCGCCCGCCAGCGGGGTCGCGCAGGTGCGGTTGCTGCGCACGTCCGAGCCGCCCTGCTTCTCGGTCATGCCCATGCCCACGGTGATGCCGGCCTTGCCGGCGATAGGTACGTCGCGCGGGTCGTAGTGCGGTGCGGCGGCCTTGGCCGCCCACTCGGCCAGCGCCGGCTCGCGGCGCAGCACCGGCACCGCGGCGTGGGTCATGGTCAGCGGGCAACTGCTGCCGGCTTCCGCCTGGTGGTGCAGGAAACTCAACGCGGCACGCGCGACGTGCGCACCGGCCTGTGGCTGCCGCCACGACAGCCCGGCCACGCCATGCGCCTTGGCCTGTTCCATCAGGCGATGCCAGGCGGGGTGGAAATCCACGGTATCCACGCGCAGGCCCTGCGCATCGTGGGTGCGCAGCAGCGGCCTGTACCGGTTGGCATCGAAACCGAGCCGGTACAGTTCGCCGCCGGCCAGCGCGCCATAGCCATCCAGCAGCGTGGCGAACGCCTCGCCGCCTTCGCGCGCGACCGCTTCGCGCAGCACGCGGTCGTCGCGCCACAGGTTGCACTCGGGAAACGGCGGCGGCTGGTTGAATACCACGTGGGTTTCGAACGGCGCTGCATCGGTGTTCATGGCCGGCCCCTGCGCACGGGAGGATGCCGCCCATTCTGCCGCACCGCGCCGGCGGCGACGGCGCGGCGTGCGGCGGCCCCGGCTCAGTCGTCGCCGGCAAGCGCGCGCACGAACTCCGGCGCCAGCGGCAGCGCGCCGAATACACCCTGCTGGGTGCCGCTGAGCACGCGCAGCATGTGCCCGTGCCCGCCCGGCATGCGTCCCAGCGGCCTGAACAGGAGGTCGCGCGCATGTGCGATCCAGTCGCGGTCGGACTGGAACAGCGGGGTCAGCCAGCGGCTCCAGAACTGGTACAGGCGCACATGCGCCTGGCGCATGGCCTGGTAGTGCGCCAACGCCGCATCGACATCGGCCTGGCCGCGCAGTGCGTCGCGCAGGGCCAGGGCGTCGAGCAGGGCCATGTTCACGCCCTGCCCGAGCTGCGGGCTCATCGAATGCGCGGCGTCGCCGGCCAGCACCAGGCGACCGCGGTACCAGCGGTCCATCACCGCGTCGCGGTAGCTGGCCCGCGCCAGTTGCGACGGCAGGGTGATGTCCTGCAGGCGCTGTCGCGCCTGTGGCCACAGCTGCCCGATCTCGTCGAGCCAGGGTTCGAGCCCGGCCTGCTCCCAGGCACTGAAGCCGTCGCCGGGCAGGCTCCAGAAGAAGCTCAACCGCGGCACCGTGTCGCCGGGGCGCGTACCCACCGGCAGCAGGCCAATCATCCGCCGCGCCGCCACGTAGCGCTGGCGCAGTTCGTCGGCGAACGGCCAGTCGCCCGCGGGCAGCAGGCACCACAGCGCCCCCCACGGGTACGGGCGGTCCAGCCGCGTGCCGCGCACCTGCGCGCGCAGCGCCGACGCGGCGCCGTCGGTGGCGACCACCAGGTCGAATGGCCCGTGCCACTGCCCATGCTGGTCGCGAACCCGGCGCAGGCTGTCGTCGATGGCGACGATGCAGCGGTCCACGTGCAGTGCGTCGCCATGCTCCCAGGCCGCGTCCAGCAGCGAGAACAGCGCCCCGCGCTGCATGCCGACCCCGTGCAGGCGCGCATCCAGCCCGGCGTAGCGCATGTCCATCACCGCGCGGCCGCAGGGCGTCTCGCCGTACAGGCGGCGCACCACCGCGCCATGGGCCAGCACCTGCGGCAGCAGGCCCATCCGCCACAGCACCTGCAAGCCGCTGGGCTGCAGCAGGAAGCCCGCGCCTACCGGCCCGGGCCGCGGCGCGCGCTCAAACACCTGCACGCGGTGGCCGTCGCGCGACAGCAGCACGGCCAGCGACTGGCCGGCCGTGCCGTAACCGACGATGGCGATATCCAATGACCTGTCCATTGCGTTTCCCGGGTCCGGCGGCCTAAAAAAAAACCCCGCCTCGGCGGGGTTTTTCCGGCACAGCCGAGTGGATCACTCGACCGGCGTGATATTGGAAGCCTGGGCGCCCTTCGGGCCCTGGGTCACGTCATAGCTGACGCGCTGTCCTTCCTGCAGGCTGCGGAAACCCTTGGAATTGATCGCGGAGAAGTGCGCGAAGACATCGGCGCTGCCGTCCTCCGGTGAGATGAAGCCAAATCCCTTGGCGTCGTTGAACCACTTGACGGTACCGTTCGGCATGGTGATGCGAGACCTTGTTCGATGAATGGATTGATGCACGCTGAATGAAGCGCACTCGCTGAGTATGCAAAGCTTGGGCCGGGATGACAATCACCCCCGGGCCAGTTCCCCCACCAGGGCCGGCAGCCCCGCCGACGCCGCGGCGACGTTGGCCAGCACTTCGTCCATGGTGATCTCGGCCGCGTCGCCGCAGCCCGCCGCCCAGTTGGCGACGATCGCCAGGCAGGCGTAATCCAGCCCCAGCTCGCGCGCCAGCCCGGCCTCGGGCATGCCGGTCATGCCGACCAGGTCGCAGCCGTCGCGGCGCATCCGCGCGATTTCGGCGATGGTCTCCAGGCGCGGCCCCTGGGTGGCGCCATAGCAGCCGCCGTCATGCACCGCGACGCCGCGCGCACGCGCCGCGGCCAGCACCTGGGCGCGCAGCGCTGGCGTGTACGGGTGGCCGAAATCCACGTGCAGCACCTCGCTGCCCTCCTCCTCGCACAGCGTCGAGATCCGCCCCCAGGTGTAGTCGATCAGCTGGTCCGGGCAGGCCAGGACGCGCGGGCCGAAGTCGTCGCCAATGCCGCCGACGGTGTTCAGCGCGAGCACGCGGGTGGCGCCCAGCTGCTTCAGCGCGGCCAGGTTGGCGCGGTAATTGACCTTGTGCGGCGGGATCGAATGCCCTTCGCCATGGCGGGCCAGGAACGCCACCCGGCGCCCATCCAGCCGGCCGATGCGCACCGGGCCGGACGGCGCCCCGTAGCGGGTCTGGACCTCATGGGTCTGGACGTCGTCCAGCGCGGCAAGCTTGTAGACACCGGTGCCGCCGATCACGGCCAGTGCGATATCGTCCATCGTTGTTTCCTGGTGTTCTGTTCGCAGTCGAAGGCGACGCGGGGCGCGGCCCGGTCATCCTAGCGGCCGATGACCGGCACCCGCCAGCGTCGTGCGCTCCGGAAGCTGACCGGGGCCCGGCCCCCTGGGTCCGGGGTGCATGGCAGGCGGGAGACGGGGCCCACGGTTCGCGGCGCAGACCGTGGGGCGGCAGCGCGAGGCGATCGCGCGTGCCGGCCGATGCCCGGCCTTGCTGTTACTGTTTCATCGCGTAGATCGCCGGCAGCGAGCGCAGCGATTCGCTCACGTCCATGCCGAAGCCGAACACGAAGCGGTCCGGCAGTTCGATGCCCGCGTAGTCGGCCTTGACGCCGTCCAGGCAGCGGTCGTGCTTCTTGACCGTGAGCACCGCGATGCGGACGTCGGTGGCGCCCTGCTCAAGGCACCAGTCGCGCACGCCCTGCAGGGTGAAACCCTCGTCGAGGATGTCGTCCACCAGCAGCACGCGGCGGCCGAACAGCGAGGACACCGGGCGGTGCTTCCAGACCAGCTCGCCACCACTCTCGCCGTGGTAGCGCGAGGCCTGCATGTAGTCGAACTGCGCGTCCTGGCCGCGCGCGCCCAGTTCCAGCGCCAGCTGGCCGGCAAACGGCAGCGCGCCGTTCATGATCGACAGGAACACCGGGACCTCGCCCTTGTAGTCGCGCGCGATGGCGTCGGCGATGCCGGCGATGGCCTTGTCGATGGCGGGGCGATCGACCAGCAGGTCGGCCTGGGCCACGGCTTGTTCGAGAGTGAGTTTGGACATCAGGCGGTTCTTCCAAGAGTTTCGAGCAGACGGGTTCGGGTGTCGCCGTGGCGGGCGTCGGCCAGCAGGCCGCCCCAGCCCATGGCACCGTGGGCGATCAGGCCCAGCAGCGCGGCGGTGTTGAGGCTGCGGCCGGCCACGGCCTGCAGCGATTCTTCGACCAGCTCCGGGTGGCAGACCAGCACCACGTCGCAGCCGGCGTCCAGGTGGGCACGGACCCGGGCGCTGACGCCACCGGCGGCGGACGAGGCCGCCATGCCGATGTCGTCGGAAAACACCACGCCGCGGAAGCCCATCTTTTCGCGCAGGATCTGGTTGATCCAGCGCGGCGAACAGCCGGCCGGTTGCGGCGCCACCTGCGGGTAGACCACGTGGGCCATCATCACCGCATCGGCGCCGGCCTGGATGCCGGCGCGGAACGGCAGCAGATCCTGCGCTTCCAGCTCGTGCAGCGGGCGCGGGTCGATGGCGGTGTCGTGGTGGGTGTCCTCGCGCACCGTGCCGTGGCCCGGGAAGTGCTTGAGCGTGGCGGCCATGCCGGCCGCGTGCATGCCGCGCACGTAGGCCTGCGCCAGCGCCGCCACGACCTGCGGGTCCTCGGCGAAGGCGCGGCTGCCGATGGCCAGGTTGCCGCGCCCCAGGTCCACCACCGGGGCGAAGCTCAGGTCCAGCCCGGTAGCGCGGATTTCGCTGGCCATCAGCCAGGCATGCTGTTCGGCCAGCGCCAGCGCCGCGTCCGGGTCGGTGGCGTGCAGCCGGCCGAAGCCCTCCAGCGGCGGCAGTTCGGTGAAGCCGGCGTGGAAGCGCTGCACGCGGCCGCCTTCCTGGTCCACCGCCACCAGCAGCGGACGCGCGGTGGCGGCGCGGATCGCCGCGGTCAGCTCGACCACCTGGTCGCGCGAGGCGAAATTACGCTTGAACAGCACCACGCCGGCCACGGCGTCATGCTGCAGCCAATCGTGTTCCTGTGCGGTCAGGGTGGTACCGGCGACGCCGATCAGAAGCATGTGCGGATTCCCATACGGCCAAGCGGGGCATTGTCGCAGATGGCGCCCGCCACGTCAGACGCTGCAGCCGTCCGCGCCGCAGGCCGGTTCATCGTTGCCGGCGACCGGCGCCGGTGCCAGCTCGGCGGCGACCTTCTCCAGCACCTGCGCGAACACCTCCGGCGGCTGCGCGCCCTGCACCGCGTAGCGGCCGTTGATGACGAAGGTCGGCACCGACTGGATGCCCAGCGCCTGCGCCTGTCCCAGCCCGGCGCGGACCTCGGCCAGCCCTTCGTCCGAGGCCAGCAGGGCCTCGACGCGCGCGGCCGCAATGCCGCCGGCAGCGGCGGCCGCGGCCAGTACCTCCGGGTCGGCCAGGTTGCGGCCCTGTTCGAAATGGGCGCGGAACAGCGCTTCGCCGACCGCTTCCTGTACCCCCTCGCGCCCGGCCAGCCACAGCAGGCGGTGCGCCGGCAGCGTGGTCACCCGGACCTGGCCACGGTCGAAATCCATCGGCAGGCCTTCGGCGCGGGCGGTGGACTGGGTCTGCGCCAGCATCTGCGCGGTGCGCTCGGCGCCGCCGAACTTGGCCGCGTAGGCCTCGCGCAGCGGCACCGGGGTGGTGTCGGCGCCCGGGTCGAGCAGGAACGGGTGCCAGCGCACCTCCACCTGCGGGGCCTTGTCGCCCATCAGTTCCAGCGCACGCTGGAAACGATGCTTGCCGATCCAGCACCAGGGGCAGACCACGTCGGACCAGATGTCGATGCGCATGGGGATTCCTTCGTTTCGATGGGGGTTCAGGCGCGCTCGTCCGCATCCCACCGGGTATAGGGATGCGAGGCCAGCGCGAGGTTGTAGTAACGGGACTGGTCGGTCACTTCGGTACCGGCCCAGTTGGGCTTGTCGACGGGCTGTCCGGCATGCTGCAGCTCCACCTCGGCCACCACCAGCCCGGCGTTGTCGCCGAGGAACTCGTCCACCTCCCACAGCAGCCCGCCATGCCTGACCAGGTGGCGGCGCTTGTCGATCAGGCCGCCGACGCACAGCGCCAGCAGCGCGCGCGCCTCGTCCACCGGAATCGGGTAGTCGAACTCCTGGCGGGTATGCCCAAGCTCGCGCGACTTGATGTTCAGGTACGCCGCGTCGCCCTGGATGCGCACCCGCACCGAGGCCTTCTGCGCACCGCTGTCCATCGCCGCCATGTCATTGATGTAGCCCTGCGCCATCGGGATGACGGCGTGCGCGGCGGCGCGCCAGCCGTCGTCGGTGACCAGGAACTTGCGCTCGATCTCGATACCCATCCGGAACCTCGCAGGTGTGGATCCCTCACGGAATCAACGCACGTCCATGTGCGCGTATTCGACTGGTGCGGATCCTTCGCAGGAACGGCGCACATCCATGCGCGCGGATTTCATTTATGCGAGTCCCTCGCAGGAGCTGCGCACATCCCTGTGCGCGGATTTCACCTATGCGAATCCCTCGCAGGAGCAGCGCACGTCCCTGTGCGCGGATTTCATTTTTTCTCGAACACCGCGATGCTTTCCACGTGCGCGGTATGCGGGAACATGTCCATCGCACCGGCCGACACCAGGGTGAAGCCCTGCTCGTTGACCAGGTAGCCGGCGTCGCGCGCCAGCGAGCCAGGGTGGCAGCTGACGTAGACGATGCGCTGGAACTGCTTCAGCGGCAGCTGCTGCAGCACGTCGATCGCACCCGAGCGCGGCGGGTCGAGCAGCAGCTTGTCGAAGCCCTGCCGCATCCACGGCGCACCGCGCTGGTCCTGGGTGAGGTCGGCGGCGAAGAACTGCGCGTTGTCCAGCCCGTTGCGCTGCGCGTTCTCCTTCGCCCGCGCCACCAGCCCGGCCTCGCCTTCCACGCCCACCACCTCGCGCACGGTACGCGCCAGCGGCAGGGTGAAGTTGCCCAGCCCGCAGAACAGGTCGAGCACGCGCTCGTCCGGCTGTGCGTCCAGCAGCGCCAGCGCATGCGCGATCATCTGCTGGTTGAGCTTGGCATTGACCTGGATGAAGTCGAGCGGGCGGAACGCCAGCTCCACGTCCCACTGCGGCAGCGCGAACGACAGCGGCACGCCTTCGGCCGGCCACAACGGATGCACCGACTCCAGTCCACCCGGCTGCAGGTAGATGGCAAAGCCATGCTGCTGGCCGAACGCCTGCCAGGCCTGCCGGTCCGCGTCGGACAGCGGCTGCAGGTGGCGCACGGTCAGGGCGATGGCGGCATCGCCGCCGATGAATTCGATCTGCGGGATGTCGCGCTTGCCGTCCAGGCCCTCGATGAAGGCCGACAGCGCCGCCACCCGGGTACCGATCTCGGGGATCACGGTCAGGCACTGCGACAGGTCGGCGACGAAGCGCGGGTCCTGCTCGCGGAAGCCGACCAGCGTCTTGTCCTTCTTTTCGACCCGGCGCACCGAGAAACGGCCCTTGCGCCGGTAGCCCCAGTTGTCGCCCACCAGCGGCGGCAGCACCGCACCGGGGCTGACGTGGCCGATGCGGGTCAGGTTGTCCATCAGCACCTGCTGCTTGGCCACGATCTGCTGGCCCTCGTCCAGGTGCTGCAGCACGCAGCCGGCACAGACACCGAAATGCGGGCAACGCGGCTGCACCCGGTGCGGCGAGGCGGTGAGCACTTCCACGGTCCGCGCTTCGTCGAAATGGCGGCTCTTGCCGGTCTGCTCGGCCATCACCGTCTCGCCAGGCAAGGCACCGGCCACGAAGGTCACCTTGCCGCCCTCGCCTTCACGGCGGGCGACGCCGCGGCCGTCATGGCTGAGGTCGAGGATGTCGGTCTGGAACGGGGTCTTGTCTATGCGGGATCTGGATCGGGCCACGTGGCGGAAGGCTGCGGGTTGCGGGGCGACATTGTCGCAGATGCACATCGGCCTGACTTCCGCCGCTTGCGTGGCAGCGCCACATCGCCAATCATGCCCGGCACAGCTGACATGGAGGCAGCAGATGAATACGCATGCCCAGGTGGATCCACCGCGCCTGCTGCTGGTCGAGGACGACGCGACCAGCCAGGGCTTTTTCAGGGCCGCACTGGAAGCACTGCCGGCCGCGGTCGATGTCGCCGGTTCGGTCGCTCAGGCATTGCAGATGGGCAGCGCCACCCGCCACCACCTGTGGCTGGTGGACGCCCATCTCCCCGACGGCAGCGGCCAGGCGCTGCTGCAGCGCCTGCGCGCACTGCACCCGCAGGTCCCGGCACTGGCACACACCGCCGACAATGGCGCGGGCGTCCGGCAGTCGCTGCACGCGGCCGGTTTCGAGCGGGTGCTGGTCAAGCCGATGACCCGCGCCGAACTGCTCGCCGCGGTCCGCGACTGCCTCGGCCAGGCCGCAGCCGGACACGCCCCGGCGGGCGAGGACGCGGTCGCGCCGGACTGGGACGAGAGCGCGGCGCTGAGCGCGCTCAACGGCCAGCAGGCCCATGTCGTGGCGCTGCGCGAACTGTTCCTGTCCGAACTGCCGGTCGCCCGCGACGCCGTTTCGGTGGCACTGCGCCAGCATGACGACGGCGCCCTGCGCAGGCAACTGCACCGACTGCAGGCCAGCTGCGGCTTCGTCGGCGCCTCGCGGCTCGGCCGCGCGGTACGGCAACTGCACCAGGCGCCGGAGTCGGACATGGCGCGGCGCCAGTTCGACGCGGCGGTGAGCGCCCTGCTGCACTGAGCCCGCCGACCGCTCGGAGGTTGCTAGCTCCCGCCCTTCAGCTCACCCAGCATTTCCCAGGATTTGAGCCCGCGCCCGCCCAGATGGTGCAGCAGCACCGCGCGCATCTGCGGCCGCAGGCTGGCCAGGTCGGCCGCGGCCGGCGCCTGGTCCGCGGCCAGCGCCAGCAGCGCCGCACCGGTGGCCAGGCCCCGGCGCTCGGCGGCGTTGCGCTCGCTCAGCAGGCGCAGCGGCCCCTCCTGCGGATCCAGCCGGTAGCGGGCGGCCGGGTCGATGGGTTGCCCGTCCGCGCTGCAGGTCCAGTCGAAACCGAAGCCCAGCGCATCGAGCAGGTCGCGCTCGAAGCGCCGCAGGGCCCACGCCAGGCCGGCCGCATCGGCCAGCTGGTGGCGGACCTGGCCATAGGCATGGTGCAGCTCGGGCAAGGGGTCGTGGCGCGGCGCCAGCCGCAGCACCAGTTCGTTGACGTAGAAGGCGGCCAGCATCGACTGTCCATGCAGGCGCGGCGCCGCGTCCTGGCTCTCGGCACGGCGCAGCTGCGCCAGTTCGCCGGTCATCACCGCATCCAGGCGGATCGACTGCAGCGGCTGCAGGGCCGCGCGCAGGAGCTGTTTTTTCGGTCCCTGCACGCCACGCGCCAGCAGGCCGATGCGGCCATGCGCGAGCGTCAGCGCCTCGACCAGCAGGCTGGTCTCGCGCCAGGGGCGCGCATGCAGCACATAGGCGGGTTCGTCGTCGATCCGCATTGGCGCTCGCCGCGGGCGCGGGCGGGCGGACCGCCCGGCACGCCCGCCTGCCGGTTACTCGCCGTACCCGAAGGCCCTGAGCGCGGCTTCGTCGTCCGACCAGCCCTCGCGCACGCGCACCCAGGTTTCCAGGAACACCTTGGCACCGAACAGCCGCTCCATCTGCAGGCGGGCCTTGGCGCCGATTTCCTTCAGCCGCGTGCCGCCCTTGCCGATCACGATGGCCTTCTGGCCCTCGCGTTCGACCCAGATCACCGCACCGATGCGCAGCAGGTTGCCGTCCTCGGCAAAGCGCTCGATCTCCACCGTGGTCGCATACGGCAGTTCCTCGCCCAGCTGGCGCATCAGCTGCTCGCGCACCAGTTCGCCGGCCAGGAACCGCTGGCTGCGGTCGGTGATCTCGTCCTCGCCGAACATCGGCGGGGCCTCGGGCAGCAGCTTGAGCACGTCGCGCACCAGCGCTTCCAGGCCATTGCGCTTCTGCGCCGAGATCGGGTGTACGCCGGCGAAATCGCGGCCTTCGGTGATCTCCTGCAGGAACGGCAGCAGCGCGCCCTTGTCCTTCAGGCGGTCGACCTTGTTGACCACCAGCAGCACCGGGATGCCGGCGTCGCGCAGCACGTTGAAGGCCAGCGTGTCCTCTTCGTCCCAGCGCCCGGCCTCGATCACCAGCAGGCCGGCGTCCACGCCCTCCAGGGAGCTGCGCGCGGCACGGTTCATCACCCGGTTCATCGCCCGCTTCTGCTGGCGGTGCAGCCCGGGGGTATCGACCAGCACCAGCTGCCCCTCGGGGAAGGTGGCGATGCCCAGCAGGCGGTGGCGCGTGGTCTGCGGCCGGTTGGAGACGATGCTGACCTTGGCGCCCACCAGGGCGTTGGTCAGGGTCGATTTGCCGACATTGGGGCGGCCGATGACGGCGACGCTGCCACAGCGGTGGGAGGATGTGTCGTTCACTTGGAATCCAGTTGCTCGATCGCGGCCGCAGCCGCCTGTTGTTCGGCCAGCCGCCGGGAGCTGCCTTCGCCCTCGGTGGTCACGTCCGGGTCGGTCAGGCGGCAGCGTACCCGGAAATGCCGGGCATGGTCATCGCCGGTTTCCGATACCAGTTCATAGACCGGCAGCGGTTTCTGCCGCGCCTGCAGCCATTCCTGCAGGCGGGTCTTGGGGTCTTTTTCGGGTTTGCCGACCGGCACCGCGGCCATCGGCGCGTCGAACCAGGGCAGCACCCGCGCGCGGCAGGCCTCGAAACCGGCGTCCAGGTAGATCGCCGCCACCACCGCCTCGAAGGCATCGGCCAGGATCGAGTCGCGGCGGTGGCCGCCGGACTTCATCTCGCCGGGCCCCAGGGTCAGGCGCTGGCCCAGTTCCAGGGTACGGGCCATGGCCGCCAGTGCGCCTTCGCACACCAGCGCCGCCCGCGCCCGGGTCAGCGCGCCCTCGTCGGCCTTGGGCCAGCGGGCGAACAGGGCCTCGGCCACGATCAGGTTGACGATGCTGTCGCCCAGGAATTCCAGGCGCTCGTTGTGCGGCGCGCCCGCGCTGCGATGGGTCAGGGCCTGCTGCAGCAGACCCGGATCCCGGAACGGGTGGCCGATGCGGTCACCCCGCGTCACCGTCCTACTCACCGTGCGAGGTCAGGTCCTGGGAGTTCTCGAAGCGGCCGACGATGTCGAGGTTGCCCACCAGCGGGCGGCGCACTTCATAGCTCACGTTCATGCGCACGCCGCCATCGATGCGGTCGAACTTGATGTTGTCGCGCTTGACGCTGTCCGAGTAGTTCATGTCCATGCGCTTGAAGAACAGCTCCTGCGCCCTGGACGGATCGGACGTGCCCGGCTCCTTGGCCAGGGCCTTCATCGAGGTCTTGACCGCGTAGAACTCCTGGTACATCGGGAACAGCTTCATGCCGACGTAGAGGGCGAAACCGACCACGGCCAGCACCATCAGGAACGACGTCAGCGTCATGCCGCCTTGCTTGCGATTCATAGCGTTCTCCCCCGGGTTGCGCCTAGGTTACTGGATGCCCGAGCCGATCCGCGACGGCTCGAAGCCGTCCTTGCAGAACCAGCCACTGCAGTTGAGCCAGATCAGGAACGCCTTGCCGCGCAGGTTCTGCTCCGGCAGGAAGCCCCAGAAACGGCCGTCGTCGCTGTTGTCGCGGTTGTCGCCCATGACCAGGTACTGGCCCTGCGGCACCTGCCAGTCACCCTGGCCGGCCGGGTTGGCGCGCCCCAGGTACTCCAGCACGGTATGCGTGCGGCCCGGCAATGCCTCGCTGAGCAGGGTGGCGCCGTTCATTTCGGCGCCGCGGCCCTTGCCCACGTACTCGCCCTTGACCTCGTAGGCCAGCGGCTGGCCATTGATCGACAGGGTGTCGCCGTGGAAGCCGATGCGGTCGCCCGGCAGGCCGATGACGCGCTTGATGAAATTCTCGCCGCGCTGCGGGTCGCCGGGCATGTCCGGATGGCCCGGGAACTGGAATACCACCACGTCGCCGCGACGCGGCTCGCCGGTCGGGATCACCTTGGTGTTGGTGATCGGCAGGCGGATGCCATAGGCGAACTTGTTTACCAGGATGAAATCACCGATCAGCAGGTTGGGCATCATCGAGCTGGACGGGATCTTGTACGGCTCGGCGATGAAGCTGCGCAGCACCAGCACCACCGCCAGCACCGGGAAGAAGGCGCGCGAGTAATCGACGACCGCCGGTTCCTCGCTGTCCAGCAGGCCACCCTTGGTCGCGCGGCGCTTGGCCAGGAACAGTTTGTCCAGCAGCAGGACCAGGCCCGAACCCAGGGTCAGCACCACCAGGGCGATTTCAAACCATTTCATTCGTCATCCTTCGCTATGCACGGGTCCCGGCGGCAGGCGCCGGTCACTTGTTGTCCATCTGCAGCACGGCCAGGAAGGCTTCCTGCGGGATCTCCACGCGGCCGACCTGCTTCATGCGCTTCTTGCCTTCCTTCTGCTTCTCAAGAAGCTTCTTCTTGCGCGAAATGTCGCCACCATAGCACTTGGCCAGCACGTTCTTGCGCATCGCCTTGACCGTGGTGCGGGCGATGATCTGCGAGCCGACGGCGGCCTGGATGGCGACGTCGAACATCTGCCGCGGGATCAGGTCCTTCATCTTCTCGCACAGCTCGCGGCCGCGGCGGTCGGCGTGGCTGCGGTGCACGATCAGCGACAGCGCGTCGACCTTGTCGCCGTTGATCAGCACGTCCACGCGCACGAACGGACCGGCCTCGAAACGCACGAAGTGGTAGTCCAGCGAGGCGTAGCCGCGGCTGACCGACTTGAGCTTGTCGAAGAAGTCCAGCACCACCTCGGCCATCGGCAGCTCGTAGCTGATCTGCACCTGGCTGCCCAGGTAATTGATGCCGATCTGGCTGCCGCGCTTTTCCTCGCACAGCTTGATGATGTTGCCGATGTACTCCTCGGGCGTGAGCACGTTGGCACGGATGATCGGCTCGCGGATCTCCTCGACCTGGTTGACCGGCGGCAGCTTGGCGGGGTTGTCCATCATCACGATGGAGCCGTCGCTCTTGAGCACCTCGTAGACCACGGTCGGCGCGGTGCTGATCAGGTCCAGGTCGTACTCGCGCTCCAGGCGCTCCTGCACGATCTCCATGTGCAGCATGCCGAGGAAGCCGCAGCGGAAGCCGAAGCCCATCGCCTCGGAGCTTTCCGGCTCGAAACGCAGCGCCGCGTCGTTCAGGCGCAGCTTGTCCAGCGCCTCGCGCAGGTCCGGGTAGTCCTCGGCGTCGACCGGGAACAGGCCGGCGAACACGCGCGGCTGCATTTCCTGGAAACCGGGCAGCGGCGCCGGCGCCGGGTCGGCGGCCAGGGTCAGGGTGTCGCCGACCGGCGCGCCGTGCACGTCCTTGATCGACGCGGTGATCCAGCCCACCTCGCCGGCCGACAGCTTGCCGGTGACCTTGCGCTTGGGGGTGAACACACCCACCGCGTCGACCTGGTGGTTGCGGCCGGTGGACATGACCAGCAGCTTGTCGCCGGTCTTGACCTCGCCCTGCATCACCCGCACCAGCGAGACCACGCCCAGGTAGTTGTCGAACCAGGAGTCGATGATCAGCGCCTGCAGCTTGTCGGTATCGCGCGGGGCCGGCGGCGGGATGCGGTGGACGATGGCCTCCAGCACCTCCTCCACGTTCAGGCCGGTCTTGGCCGACACCGGTACCGCGTCGGTGGCGTCGATGCCGATCACCGCCTCGATCTCGGCCTTGGCACGCTCGATGTCGGCGGTCGGCAGGTCGATCTTGTTCAGCACCGGCACCACTTCCAGGCCCATCTCGACCGCGGTGTAGCAGTTGGCCACGGACTGGGCTTCCACGCCCTGCGCCGCGTCCACCACCAGCAGCGCGCCCTCGCAGGCCGCCAGCGAACGGCTGACTTCATAGGAGAAGTCGACGTGGCCGGGGGTGTCGATGAAGTTCAGGTAGTAGGTTTCGCCATTGCGCGCGGTGTACGGCAACGACACCGACTGCGCCTTGATGGTGATGCCACGCTCGCGCTCGATCGGGTTGTTGTCCAGGACCTGCGCTTCCATCTCGCGCGCGGTCAGGCCGCCACAGATCTGGATGATGCGGTCGGCCAGGGTGGACTTGCCATGGTCGACGTGGGCGATGATGGAGAAATTGCGGATGTTCCGCATCGAATCGGCAGACATAAGGTGGCGGCGGCGCGTCGCGTCGTCAGGATAACGCGCCATTATCGCACGCCAGGCGGCCAGCCCGCACAGGCCGCCGGCCCGGACGGCAGGAGCCGCCCGGAGGCGGCCCCTGCGTACAGCTTGATGAAGGCCAGGCTCAGCCGCCGGCCCGGACCGCGACGAAGGCACTGTTGCCGCCCGCCCGCACCAGCAGCATCACCACGTCGCCCTTCTTGTAGCCGGCCAGCTCGCGGTTGAGCGCGGCCACGCTGCCGACCGGGGTCCGGCCGACCTGCAGCACCACCATGCCTGGCGACAGCCGCGCCTCGCGCGCCGCCTGGCTGTTCACCGCGGTGATGCGC
Organism: Stenotrophomonas acidaminiphila; assembly: GCF_001431595.1. Classification (GTDB taxonomy): domain Bacteria; phylum Pseudomonadota; class Gammaproteobacteria; order Xanthomonadales; family Xanthomonadaceae; genus Stenotrophomonas; species Stenotrophomonas acidaminiphila. Next base: position 36,665 of record NZ_LDJO01000031.1, on the reverse strand, counting down.
ACGCCCTCGCCGGCGTCCAGCCCCAGCTGGCGGCGCTCGGCGGCCGTCAGGTCGGCCACCTCCAGCCCCAGCAGGGCGTTGGCGCCGGCCTGCGGCTTGTCGCCGCCGGCCGCGGCCGGGGCATTGGCCGGGCGTGCGGCGTCCTCGGCCAGTTCGGTCAGGGTCACGCTGATCTCGCGCGGCTTGCCGTCGCGCAGGATGCCCAGCCGGACCTTGCTGCCCGGCGGCATCGCGCCGATCAGCGGCGGCAGGTCGCTGGAGGCGGCGATCTCGGTGCCGTTGACCGAGCGGATGACGTCGCCGACTTCCAGGCCCGCCTTGCGGGCCGGGCTGTCCTCGACCATCTGGTTGACCAGCGCGCCGCGGCTGTCCGGCATGCCGAGCCCCTGGGCCTTGAGCGAGTCGAGCGGCTCGACCACCACGCCCAGCTGGCCACGGCTGACCTTGCCGGTCTTCTTGATCTGCTCCACCGCGCTCATCGCCAGGTCGATCGGAATGGCGAAGCTGATGCCCATGTAGCCACCGGACGCCGAGAAGATCTGCGAATTGATGCCGACCACTTCGCCGCGGGTATTGAGCAGCGGGCCGCCGGAATTGCCCTGGTTGATCGCCACGTCGGTCTGGATGAACGGCACGTAGCGCTGTTCGGCGTAGGGGTTGCTGCGGCCTGTGGCACTGACGATGCCGGCGGTGACCGAATGGTCCAGGCCGAACGGCGAGCCGATCGCCACCACCCACTGGCCGGGCTTGAGCGTATTGGAATCGCCCACGCGCACGGTCGGCAGGCCCCTGGCGTCGATCTTCAGCAGCGCCACGTCGTACTGCTCGTCGCTGCCGACGACCTTGGCGTCGAACTCGCGGCGGTCGCTGAGCTTGACCTTGACCGTCTCGGCGCCGTCGATCACGTGGTGATTGGTCAGCACGTAGCCGTCGGCGGAAATGATGAAGCCCGAGCCCATGCCGCGGCCGCGCGGGCCGTCTTCCGGCGCCTCGCGGGGCATCTGGAAGTCCGGGCCGAAGAAGCGCCGGAAGAACTCCGGCAGCTGGTCCATGTCCGGCCGCGCGCCGCCCGCCATGCGCGGACCGCGCCGCGGGCCGATCACGGTTTCCACGTTCACCACGCCGGGCCCGACCCGGTCCACCAGCTGGGTGAAATCGGGCAGGCCGCTCACCAGTTGCGGGGCCGGCGCAGCCGGGCGCGCGGCGACCGCCTGTTCGGCGGGAGCGGTGGGGGCGTTGCTCTGGGCACAGGCGACCAGCGGCAGGGTCATTGCCAGCAGGCCGAACAGCCGCGTATGGATACGGTGGGTCATCAGACTCGAGCCTCCGATTGGAAAGTGAAGAAACACGCTCCGCCCGGCATCGAGCGCCAGACGGGGAAATCCCGGGAAACCGCACCCGCCGCGCATGGCCGCCGGTGCGGGAAGAAGTGCCTGCTCAGGGCCGCGCCGGCTGCGCGTCCGGGGCCGCCTGTCCCCCTTGGGATGGCAGCCGCGGCTCGAACGGGTAAAAGGTCGCCCCGCCTTCCGTCGGCGCGCTGGCATTCAGGGCGGTGCCCGACAGTGCCGGCGACAGGCTCGAGCGCGGCCATGGACGCGCCTGCAGCACGCCACCAGGGTCGGCGAACGGATCGCGGCGGAGCGCCGGCGGCGGTGCCTGCGCGGCCACCGCGCGCGCCGGCTCGGCCTGGCGTGCAGCCACGCTGCGCGCCGCCTGCTGGGTACGGGTGGCGCTGCCACGCCGCACCGATGCATCCGCACGCCGCAACGCCACGGCGGCCACGGCAGGCGCCGCGGCGGCCAGCCCGGCCTCGGTGCCGGCCTCGGTACCGGCACCCGCGGCCGGGTCGGCATCGGCCACCACCGTGGCCGCCGGAACCTGGGCGGCGGTGGCGATCACGGTCTCCGGCACGGCCGGTCCGGGCAACTGCCCGCGCGCCATGAACAGGGCCACGGCCGCGACCGAGGCCGCCAGCGCGGCGCCCCCGCCCCAGCGCCGCCAGCCACCGCGACGAACCTGCCGTTCGGATGCAGGGGAGGCCTGCCCCGCACCGGCTTCGATCGCCGCGCGGATCCTGAGGTCGAAGCCGGCCGGTGCCGGGGCGCAGGCCTGGCCGCGCAGCACGTCGCCCAGCAGCTGCCAGCGCTCCTGGCAGCCGGACAACTCGCCGTCGTGCTGGAGCCGGCGCAGCAGGAAACGCGCCTCGTCGGTGGGCAGCTCGCCATCGACCAGTGCCGACAACTGCTGCCGGTAATGAAGTTCGAACTTGTCGGCGGCATTGCCCGCCGCCGCATCGACGCGGCCGGAAACATTCATGCGCGGCTCCTTTCACGGGTGGCGCTGGCGGTATCCAGCAGCGGACGCAACTGCACGTCGATGGCCTCGCGGGCACGGAATATCCGCGAACGCACGGTGCCGATCGGGCAGCCCATCCTGTGTGCGATTTCCTCGTAGCTCATGCCTTCCACCTCTCGCAACGTGATGGCCGAACGCAGCTCCTCGGGAAGCGCGTCGACCGCCTTCATCACGGTCTGTTCCAGTTCCTGCCGCATCAGTTCGCGTTCGGGCGTGTCGGTGTCGCGCAGGCGCGCACCGGCGTCGAACTGCTCGGCATCGCCGATATCGATATCGTCGGTCGGCGGGCGCCGGTTGTGCGCGGCAAGGTAATTCTTGGCGGTATTCACTGCGATTCGATGCAACCAGGTATAGAACTGGGCGTCGCCACGGAAATTCCCGATCGCGCGGTAGGCGCGAACAAAAGTGTCCTGGGCCACGTCCTGACATTCACTCCAGTCGGCGATGTAGCGCCCGATCAACGCGACGATGCGGTGCTGGTACTTGCGCACCAGGACATCGAACGCCGCGCTTTCGCCGCGCTGCACGCGCCGGACCAGCTCCAGATCCAGCTCCTGCGGTGTTTCAACCTCGGCCATAAAGGGCCGCACTCCTGTCAGCCCAACCGACGTCGGGCAATGAGACCGCCTGTGGCGGAAAAAGTTCAGCGTCCGGTCCCCGGAGCGCCGCACCGTCCTTCAGAGCATGTTTACATTGCGGCCACCGCCCCCGCGCCACGGCCAGGCGCGCGAAGGGCACGTACACACCCTGCAACCTGCGTTCGGATAGCCTGTCGGCCACGACCGGCCGGCACGAACGCCCCTGCTTCCCAGAGCATTGGGATTTGACGCCGGGGAAACAACCTCTGGATCATAGCGATCTTCTCCATACACAACCGGATGGAACGTCCCATGCTTTCAGGTTTCGATGGGCTCCGCTTCACTCACTGGCAGGCCGAGATCCGCGACGACGGCTTCGTCGTGCTCGCCCTGGACCGCCGCGACAGTCCGGTCAACGCGATGTCACAGGACGTGCTGCTGGAGCTGGGCGACATCGTCGAACGGCTGGCGATCGACCCGCCCAAGGGGGTGGTGGTCCGCTCGGCCAAGGCCGCCGGCTTCATCGCCGGCGCCGACCTCAAGGAGTTCCAGGAGTTCGACCGCCGCGGCACCGTCAACGACGCCATCCGCCGCGGCCAGTCCACCTACCAGAAACTGGCAGAGCTGCCCTGCCCCACCGTCGCCGCGATCCACGGCCACTGCCTGGGCGGCGGCACCGAACTGGCCCTGGCCTGCCGCTACCGCGTGGCGTCCAGCGATCCGTCCACCCGCATCGGCCTGCCCGAGACCCAGCTGGGCATCTTCCCGGGCTGGGGCGGCAGCGCGCGCCTGCCGCGCCTGGTCGGCGCCCCGGCGGCGATGGACATGATGCTGACCGGGCGCACCCTGTCGGCCTCGGCCGCACGCGGCATCGGCCTGGTCGACAAGGTCGCCGCACCGGCGGTCCTGGTCGACGCGGCGATATCGCTGCTGCAGTCGGGCGTGACCCGGCCGTTCAGGCAGCGCGCCACCGCCTGGGCCACCAACACCTGGCTCGCACGCAGGATCCTGGCGCCGCAGATGGCCAAGCAGGTCGCGCGCAAGGCGAAGAAGGAACATTACCCGGCACCATACGCATTGATCTCGACCTGGGAGCGCAGCGGCGGCAGCGGCATCCAGGCACGTCTGGACGCCGAGCGCCGCGCGGTGGTCAAGCTGGCCGGCGGCCCGACCGCGCGCAACCTGATCCGCATCTTCTTCCTGACCGAGCGGCTCAAGGCGCTGGGCGGCAAGGCGTCGGACATCCGCCACGTACATGTGGTCGGTGCCGGGGTGATGGGCGGCGACATCGCCGCCTGGGCGGCCTACAAGGGCTTCGACGTGACCCTGCAGGACCGCGAACAGCGCTTCATCGACCCGGCCATGGCACGTGCCCAGGCCCTGTTCGAGAAAAAGGTGAAGGATCCGGCCAGGCGCCCGGAAGTGGCGGCACGGCTGAAGCCCGACCTGGCCGGCGACGGCGTGGCCAGCGCCGACCTGGTGATCGAGGCGATCATCGAGAACCCCGAAGCCAAGCGCGAGCTGTACCAGACGCTGGAGCCGCGGCTGAAGGCCGACGCGCTGCTGACCACCAACACCTCCTCGATCCCGCTGGACGAGCTGCGCGAACACATCGCGCAGCCGGCCCGGTTCGCCGGCCTGCACTACTTCAACCCGGTGGCGCAGATGCCGCTGGTGGAGATCATCCACCACGACCGCATGGCGCCGGAGACCGAACAGCGGCTGGCCGCATTCTGCAAGGCGCTGGGCAAGTTCCCGGTGCCGGTGGCCGGCACCCCCGGGTTCCTGGTCAACCGCGTGCTGTTCCCGTACATGCTGGAGGCGGCCACCGCCTATGCCGAAGGCATCCCCGGCCCGGTGATCGACCGCGCCGCGGTGAAGTTCGGCATGCCGATGGGCCCGATCGAACTGCTCGACACCGTCGGCCTGGACGTGGCCGCCAGCGTCGGCAGGGAGCTGGCGCCGTTCCTGGGCCTGCAGATCCCGGCCGCGCTGGCCGCCGTGGAGCCGGGCAAGCGCGGCAAGAAGGATGGCCAGGGCATCTACAAGTGGGAGAACGGCCGCGCGGTGAAGCCGGAAGTGGCCAGGGAGTACCAGGCGCCGTCGGACCTGGAGGACCGCCTGATCCTGCCGCTGCTCAACGAGGCGGTGGCCTGCCTGCACGATGGCGTGGTGGCCGATGCCGACCTGCTCGATGCCGGGGTGATCTTCGGTACCGGCTTCGCGCCGTTCCGCGGCGGCCCGATCCAGCACGTCCGCGCCACCGGCGCCGATGCCCTGGTGGAAAAACTCCGGACCCTGCAGGCACGCCACGGCGACCGTTTCGCGCCGCGTCCGGGCTGGGACATGCCGGTCCTTCGCGCACCCATTGCCTGAGCGGCCGGTCCGGCACGCAGGCAGGCTCCCCGGGGCGGCGTGGCAGCCCCGGGAGTTCCCTGGCGCACGCACCCATCGACCCTGCCGCCACGGCGGCGGCAGCGGCCGCGCACTCACCGGTGGATGGTGGATGAATGCATGGCGTGCCGGCATGCGCCAGCGCTGGATTGATTGACCCAGATCAAGGCGATGAAGCCCGCCTGGAACGACTCTATGCGCGTCGTCTGGCGCAGTGTCGCGCCAGGCCGTGACGACCAGGCCCCGCGCCGCGTCCATTCCCTATCCCACAGGAGCAACACCCATGAAAACCTCGCGCCGTCTTCTCCTCGCCCTGGCCCTCGTCGGCGCCGCGGGCGCGGCCCAGGCTGCCGGCAACTGCACTGTCTCGCTCAAGGGCAACGACGCGATGCAGTTCGATCTCAAGGAAGCCACCGTTTCGGCCAGCTGCGCCACCGTCACCATCGAGCTGACCCACACCGGCAAGCTTCCGGCCACCGCCATGGGCCACAACGTGGTGGTCTCCACCACCGCCGACATGGCCGGCGTCAACCGTGACGCGATCCGTGCCGGCGTCGCCAACAACTACGTGCAGCCCAAGGATGCGCGGGTGATCGCCCACACCACACTGATCGGTGGCGGGCAGAAGACCCAGGTCCGCTTCCCGGGCAACAAGCTGACCGCCGGCGGCGACTACAGCTTCTACTGCTCGTTCCCGGGCCATTCGGCCATGATGAAGGGCAAGCTGATCGTAACCCGCTGATTCACCTCGCAATGCATCGGAGGCCCGGGCGACCCTGTCGCCCGGGCCTCCGTCATATACTGTTCAGCATGGCATCCATGGAACACACCCCCTGGATGGCTGCAAACCGCCCGGGACACGCATTGATTCAAGTCAATGCCCGGAGTGCTCCACACGGGGGATGATTTTCCCCGTTCAGACCGAGGATCAGGCCGCATGCAAAGCGTGCAGGGGACGTATAACGACAAGGTGGTGCGCCAGTTCGCGGTGATGACCGTGGTCTGGGGCATCGTGGGCATGCTGGTAGGCGTGATCATCGCCGCCCAGCTTTACTGGCCGACGCTCGGCGAAGGCATACCGTGGCTCAGCTACGGGCGGCTGCGACCACTGCATACCAATGCGGTGATCTTCGCCTTCGGTGGCTGTGCACTGATAGCGACCAGCCTGCACGTGGTGCAGCGCACCTGCCACGTCCGGCTGATATCGGACAAGCTGGCGGCCTTCGTGTTCTGGGGCTGGCAGCTGGTGATCGTGGCCGCGGCCATCACCCTGCCGCTGGGTTACACCCAGGGCAAGGAATACGCCGAGCTGGAATGGCCGATCGACATCCTGATCGCCGCGGTGTGGGTGGCTTACGCGGTGCTGTTCATCGGCACCATCGCCAAGCGCCGGGTCAAGCACATCTACGTGGCGAACTGGTTCTACGCCAGCTTCATCATCGCCATCGCGCTGCTGCACATCGTCAACAACATCTCCATCCCGGCCGGCCCGACCAAGTCCTACTCGGTCTACAGCGGCGCGGTGGATGCGATGGTGCAGTGGTGGTACGGCCATAACGCGGTGGGCTTCTTCCTGACCGCCGGCTTCCTGGGAATGATGTACTACTTCGTGCCCAAGCAGGCCGGCCGCCCGGTGTACTCCTACCGGCTGTCGATCGTGCACTTCTGGGCGCTGATCGCGGTCTACATGTGGGCCGGCCCGCACCACCTGCAGTACACCGCCCTGCCCGACTGGGCGCAGTCCCTGGGCATGGTGTTCTCGCTGATCCTGCTGGCCCCGTCGTGGGGTGGCGCGATCAACGGCGTGCTGACCCTGTCCGGCGTGTGGCACAAGCTGCGCACCGACCCGATCCTGAAGTTCCTGATCGTGGCGGTGTCGTTCTACATGATCGCGACCTTCGAAGGCCCGATGATGTCGATCAAGACGGTCAATTCGCTCTCCCACTACACCGACTGGACCGTGGGCCACGTCCACGCCGGCGCGCTGGGCTGGGTGGCGATGATCTCGATCGGCTCGATCTACGCGCTGATGCCCAAGCTGCTGGGCCGCGAGCAGATGTATTCGGTCAAGGCCATCGACACGCACTTCTGGCTGCACACCATCGGCGTGGTGCTCTACATCGCCTCGATGTGGATCGCCGGCGTGATGCAGGGCCTGATGTGGCGCGCGACCAACGACGACGGCACCTTGACCTACACCTTCGTCGAATCGCTGAAGTTCACCTATCCGTACTACCTGATCCGCCTCGGCGGCGGCCTGGTCGTGCTGAGCGGCATGTGCCTGATGGCCTGGAACGTCTGGCGTACCTGGCGTACCGCCCCCGCGATCGAACCGCAGCCGCTGCTGCCCGTCGACGCCTCCGAAGTGCGTGCCTGAGGAGGAAGGAACCCCATGAGCGAGAACAAGAATCCCCACGAGAAAGTCGAGAAGAACGTCGGCCTGATGGCGGTGCTGATCGCGGTCGCCGTGTCGTTCGGCGGCCTGGCCGAGATCGTGCCGCTGATGTTCCAGGCCGAGGCGATCAAGCCACTGGAGGGCGTCGAGCCCTACCCGGCGCTGGAACTGGCCGGCCGTGACGTCTACGTCCGCGAAGGCTGCTACAACTGCCATTCGCAGATGGTGCGCACCCTGCGCTTCGAGACCGAGCGCTACGGCCACTACTCGCTGGCGGGCGAATCGGTCTACGACCGTCCCTTCCAGTGGGGTAGCAAGCGCACCGGTCCGGACCTGGCGCGTGTCGGCGGCCGTTATTCCGATGCCTGGCACCGCGTGCACCTGATCAATCCGCGCGACGTGGTGCCCGAGTCGAACATGCCCAGCTTCCCATGGCTGGAGAAGAACCAGGTCGACGGCGCCACCGTGGCCCGGCACATGAGCGCGCTCAAGGCCCTGGGCGACCCCTACAGCGACGAGCAGATCGCCAGCGCCGCAGAGGACGTCAAGGGCAAGACCGAGCTGGACGCGGTCGTCGCCTACCTGCAGGGACTGGGCCGGCACGCGCCGCGGGGAGGCCAGCAATGATCTCCGGCATCGTGACCGCGCTGCTGCTGGTGCTGTTCGTCGGCGGCTGGATCTGGGCCTGGAGCCCGAAGCGCAAGCGTGAGTTCGAGGATGCGGCACGCCTGCCGCTGGAAGATGACAACGTGCAATACGGCAACGGGGGAGAGCGCGGATGATGAGCATGGGATGGACGTGGTACGTCATCGCCCTGGTTGCGCTGAACATCCTGGGCTGCGTGTGGCTGCTGTGGTGGACCGCGCGCCGCCGTCCGGGCGACCCGAAGCCCGAGGACACGCTGCATACCTGGGACGGTGACATCACCGAGTACAACAAGCCGTTGCCGCGCTGGTGGATCAACCTGTTCTACCTGACCATCTTCTTCAGCATCGGTTACCTGTTCTGGTATGGCGGGCTGGGCAACATCCCCGGCTACAGCGGCTGGACCTCCAAGGGCGAGCACGCCAAGGAGAAGGCCGTCGAGGACGCCAAGCTCGAGCAGACCTTCAAGCCGTATGCCGGCAAGGCGATCGACCAGCTGGCCAAGGATCCCAAGGCACTGGCGCTGGGCCGCTCGATCTTCGGCAACACCTGCGCCACCTGCCACGGCTCCTCGGGCCAGGGTGCCATCGGCTACCCGAACCTGACCGACGACATCTGGCACTGGGGCGGCTCGCCCGAGCGCGTCCTGGAAACGGTGCTGGACGGCCGCGAAGGCATCATGCCCGAGTGGGGTACCGTGCTCACCGGCATGGGCGGCCCGGAGGCGATCGACTACACCATCGCCTACGTGCGCACCCTGTCGGCCCCGGAAACCCTGCAGAACAACTACATGGCCGCCCGCGGCAAGAAGCTCTACGAGGGCGTCTGCGTGGCCTGCCATGGGGTCGACGGCAAGGGCAACCAGGACATCGGCGCGCCGGACCTGACCGACAACTACTGGCTCTACGGCAACAGCCGTGAAAGCCTGTACAAGACGATCACCGAAGGCCGCCACGGCAGCATGCCGGCGCACCGCGAACTGCTCGGCGAGACCCGCGTCCGCCTGGTCGCTGCCTATGTCTGGTCGTTGTCGCATAATCAGGCTGACACCAAGGCCAGCACGAGCGCAAAGTGACCGACTTCAGCGAGCCACGCTTCGACCACCCCCCACGTCCGCTTGCCCAGCGCGTGGGGGCCATCGCCTGGCCCAGCTTTTTCGCCGCCGGCGTGGCGACGATGGTGTTCTTCGCCTTCGTCGACCCGCTGACGCTGCGCGACATGACCTTCCCGGACCTGCAGATTTCACGCGAGCTCGGCTATACGCTGGGCTTCGCCATGTTCTGGCTGGCCACCGCCTCGTCCAGCCTGTTCACCTGGATCCTGCTGCGGCCCGCCAGCCGCTTCAACCGCGCCCTGCCGCCGGACCGCTGAGCGGCGGCTGCGACAATCCGTCGCTTCCTTGCATTCGTTTCAAACCGATACTGACCGCTCCCGCGCAGCAACACGCCCCGCATACGCCATGACCGTCAACCGCCCGTTCCCGCTTCCGCCCTCGCCGCCCGCCACCGGACGCCTGCCATGAGCAAGCGCATTCCGCTGGATGTCGTGGACGAACAGGGCAATTCGTTCTACGTCAGCGAGCGCAAGGTCTATCCGCGCGACGTCTCGGGACGCTTCAACCGCCTGCGGGTGGCCGCGGTGGTGTGGCTGCTGGGCATGTACTACCTGTTCCCATGGCTGTCGTGGGACGGCCGCCAGGCCGTGCTGTTCGACCTGCCGGCACGCAAGTTCTACATCTTCGGGCTGGTGTTCTGGCCCCAGGACTTCCTGTTCCTGGCGCTGCTGCTGATCATCGCGGCGATGACGCTGTTCTTCTCGACCGCGCTGTCCGGACGCCTGTGGTGCGGCTACGCCTGCCCGCAGACGGTGTGGACCGAGACCTTCCTGTGGATGGAGCGCTGGACCGAGGGCGACCGCCCGCGGCGCATGAAGCTCGATGCCGGCCCGTGGAACCGCGAGAAGGTGCTGCGCAAGGGCAGCAAGCACCTGCTGTGGCTGCTGTTCGCGCTGTGGACCGGGTTCACCTTCGTCGGCTTCTTCACCCCGATCAAGGACCTGGGCGCGCGCCTGCTGCCGTTCGAGTGGGGCGGCTGGGAGACCTTCTGGGTGCTGTTCTACGCGCTGGCCACCTGGGGCAACGCCGGCGTCCTGCGCGAGCAGGTATGCAAGTACATGTGCCCGTATGCGCGCTTCCAGAGCGCGATGTTCGACCGCAACACGCTGTTGATCGCCTACGACCCGATGCGCGGCGAACCGCGCGGCCCGCGCAAGCGCGGCCTGACCAGCGTGCTGGAGCGCGCGCGCGGCCTGCTGATCCCGTCGGTCGCCTATGACTACGTATTCCGCGCCGGGCGCCATCCGTCCGCCGCCACCCAGGCCGCGCACGCCAAGGGCACGATCACCTGGGACGGCGAGCTGGCCGACGTCGCGCCGTTGCCGAAGTTCGCCCCCGAGGAACTGGGCGACTGCATCGACTGCACCATCTGCGTGCAGGTGTGCCCGACCGGCATCGACATCCGCAACGGCCTGCAGTACGAGTGCATCGCCTGCGGTGCCTGCATCGACGCCTGCGATGAAGTCATGGACAAGGTGGGCTACCCGCATGGCCTGATCCGCTACTCCACGCAGAACGCCATCGACGGCAAGCCGACCCGCGTGCTGCGCCCGCGCATCTTCGTCTACGGCCTGCTCCTGCTGGGGCTGTGCGGTGCCTGGGTGTGGGGCGTGGGCCATCGCAGCGAGCTCATCGCCGAAGTGCTGCGCGACCGCAACGCCCTGTACCGGCAGTCCGCCGACGGCAGCATCGCCAACGACTACACGCTCAAGCTGATCAACAAGAGCCAGGAAACCCGGCGCTACCGCATCACCCTGGAGCCTGCCGACGCCGGCCTGCGCCTGCAGGGCCAGACCGAGGTCCAGGCCGGTCCCGAGCAGGTGCTGCCGGTGGCATTGAACGTGGTGGCCGACGGCGAGGTCAGCGGCCGCCGTGCGCTGCGCTTCGTGGTCGAGCGCGAGGGTGGCGGCGAAAAGCGCGTCGTCGAAAGCAGTTTCTTTGGTCCGGTGCAATGAACGAACGTTCCAAATCCCCCTGGCGGGTCCCCGTGTTCTGGCTGGTGGTCGGCCTGCCGCTGCTGTCGATCGTGGCCGGCGTCGGGCTGGTGATCATCGCCGTGCGCTCCGGCGGCGCCGACGTGGTGTCCGATCCGGTGCAGCGCGTGTCGCAGATCCAGACCACCGACCTGGGGCCGGACGAAGCGGCCGCCAAGCTGGGCCTGAGCGCGGTGCTGCGCGTGGAGGACGGCGTGGTCGAGGTACTCCCGGCCACCGGCAAGTTCGCCACCGGCGTCCCGCTGCAACTGGTGCTGGAACACCCTACCCGCCAGTCCGACGACCTGCGCCTGGAACTGCTGCCGCAGGGCCCGGGCTGGCGTGTCCAGCAGGCCGTGGACGGCGAGCACGACTGGGTCGTGCAGCTGCGCGACGGCGAAGGCCGCTGGCGCCTGCACGGCCGGCTGCCGAAGCAGCAGCATGCCGCCCGCCTCTCTCCCTCGCTGGGCGGGGAACACTGAGCCCGGACGTGATCGCCGATCCGGCGCGGTCGCCCGCCGTCATGGCGGCCACCGGCACCTGCCACCACTGCGGCGAAACACTGCCGGCCCAGCCCCACATGGCGATGCTGGACGGCAGCACGCATGCGTTCTGCTGCCATGGCTGCGCCGCCGCGGCCGAGTGGATCGCCAGCGCCGACCTGGACGGGTATTACCGCCTGCGCAGCGCCAATGGCGCGCGCGTGGGCGAAGTGCTGCCCGATCTGGCGGTCTGGGACCGCGCCGACGTGCAGGCCGAGCACAGCCGCGCGGTCGATGGCGGCCGCGAGATCACCCTGCTGACCGACGGCATGCGCTGCGCCGCCTGCGCCTGGCTGATCGATCGTGCGCTGGCGCGCGAACCGGGCGTGATCGACTGCGGCGCCAATGCCGTCACCGGCCGCATCCGCATCGCCTGGGACCCGGCCCGCACCACGCTGTCGGCACCGCTGCAGCGGCTGGCGATGCTCGGCTACCGCCCGTACCTGGCCGGCAGCGAGGCCGCCGAGCGGCAGCGCACCCGCGAACGCCGGCGCTGGCTGTTGCGGCTGGGCATCGCCGGCCTGGGCATGCTGCAGGCGATGATGCTGGCAGAAGCCCTGTACCTGGATTTCAACAGCACCATGCCGGTGCCCACGCGCGACTTTTTCCGCTGGCTGACGTTCCTGCTGTGCACGCCGGTGGTGTTCTACTCCGGCTGGCCATTCCTGTCAGGGGCGATGCGCGAACTGCGCGAGCGCCGCCTGGGCATGGACGTGCTGATCGCCAGCTCCACCCTGCTCGCCTACCTGGCCAGCCTGGTGGAGACCATTCGCGGCGGGCCGCATGTGTGGTACGACGCGGCGGTGATGTTCGTGTTCCTGCTGCTGGCCGCGCGCATGCTCGAACAGCGCACGCGCTCGGTGGCCAGCGCCCAGGTCGACGCGCTGGCGCGCGCACGCCCGGCCTTCGCCACCCGCGAACGCGCCGACGGCCAGCGCGAAGCGGTGCCGCTGGCGGCGCTGAGCGTCGGCGACGTGGCCTGTGTGGCGGCCGGCGAAGCGGTACCGGCCGATGGCGTGCTGCTCGGCGACGGCGGCGAGGAGGCCTGGTTCGAGGAGGCGCTGCTGACCGGCGAATCGGCCCCGGTACGCAAGCAGCCCGGCGAGCCGGTCTATGCCGGCACCGTCTGTCGTGAACGCCCGGCGCGGCTGCGCGTCACCCTCACCGGCACTTCCACGCGCCTGTCGCAGCTGGCACGACTGGTCGAACAGGCCCAGGCGCACCGGCCGGCGCTGGCCCGCCTGGCCGACCGCATCGGCAGCCGCTTCGTGCTGGCATTGCTGCCGGTGGCGCTGGTCGTGTTCGCCGGCTGGTGGCATTACCAGCCCGAACGCGCGCTGGAGGTCACCCTCGCCCTGCTGGTGATCAGCTGTCCCTGCGCGCTGTCGCTGTCGGTGCCGGCGGCACTGGCCACCGCGCACGGTGCGCTGGCCCGCATCGGCCTGCTGGCGGTGCGCGCGGACGCAATGGACACGCTGGCGCGCGCCACCGACATCGTGTTCGACAAGACCGGCACGCTCAGCGACGGCCGCCCGGTGCTGGCCGCCACCCAGGTGCTGGACCCCGCGCTGGATACGGCCGGCGCGCTGGATATCGCCGCGGCCCTGGAGCGCGACAGCGGCCATCCGCTGGCCGCCGCCTTCACCCGCGGTGACGCCACCGCCCTCGGCGCGGCACGGGTCGAGGCGGTTCCCGGGCGCGGCGTGCAGGGGGTGGTCGATGGCCGCCACTGGCGCCTGGGCCGGGCCGACTTCGCCGCCGCGCGCCAGGACGATGGCGCACTGTGGCTGGGCGACGGCCAGCGCGCCGCGGCCCGCTTCGTACTGGAAGAGCGCGCCCGCGACGACGCCGCGCAGGCGCTGGCCGCGCTGCGCGCGCAGGGCCTGCGCGTGCACCTGGCCAGCGGCGACGGCGAGGCGGCGGTGCGCCGCATGGCCGCGACACTGGGGCTGGACGATGCGCACGCGCGGCAGTCGCCGGAAGACAAGCTGGCGCTGGTGCGGCGCCTGCAGGCCGAAGGCCGGGTGGTGGCGATGGTCGGCGACGGCCTCAACGACGCACCGGTGCTGGCGGGCGCCGACGTCTCCATCGCCATGGGCGAAGGCGCCTCGCTGGCGCACCGTGCCGCCGACCTGGTCACCACCGGCGGCGGCCTGCGCCGGATTCCGGCCGCGATCACGCTGGCACGTGCCACCCAGCGCATCATCCGCCAGAATCTGGCCTGGGCCACCGGCTACAACCTGCTGGCGCTGCCTTTGGCCGCGGCCGGCTGGGTCACGCCGTGGCTGGCAGCGCTGGGCATGGCGCTGTCATCACTGATCGTGACCCTCAACGCCCTGCGCCTGGCGCGGCTCAAGACACCCATGGAGGCACCCTGATGGCCATCCTGCTGATGCTGATCCCGATCAGCCTGATCCTGCTGGGGCTGGCCGTGGCCGCCTTCGTCTGGGCGGTAAAGCGCGGCCAGTTCGATGATCTCGACACCCCGGCGCTGGACATCCTCGAGGACAACGACCGTCCCGCGCCGCCCGCCGGCGACGCCCACGCCCGTGCCGGCGAGCCGAGCGGTCGCGACTGAACGTGTTGCCACTGGACATCCCGGTCCTGGCCGCCGCGTTCGTCGCCGGCCTGCTCGGCGGGCTGCACTGCGCGGTGATGTGTGGCGGCATCGCCACCGGCTTCCCGGCGATGGCCCCGGGCCGCGCCCTGAGCGTCGCCTGGCAGGCCAATCTCGGCCGTGTCACCGGCTACACCGTGGCCGGCGCGCTGGCCGGTGGACTGGGGGGCGGCATCCTGCGGCTGGCGCGCAGCGACACCCTGGCGCTGGGCGTGCGCGTCGCCGCCGGCCTGGCCCTGGTCCTGCTGGCGCTGCGCCTGCTCGGCCGTGGCGGCCGCCTGGACCTGCTGGCCCGTCCCGGCCAGCAGCTGTGGCAATGGCTGCGGCCCCTGCACCGGCACCTGCTGCCGGCGGACCGCGCGTGGCGCCGCCTGGCGCTGGGCGCGCTGTGGGGCTGGATGCCCTGCGGCCTGAGCCTGAGCCTGCTGAGCGTGGCGTGGCTGCAGGCCAACGCACTCGGTGGCGCGCTGGTGATGGCCGTGTTTGGCCTGGCCACCCTGCCGGTGATGTTGCCGCTGACCTGGTCCGGTGCGCGCATGGGCCGCTGGCTGCAGCGCCCGGGCCTGCGCGTGGCGCTGGCCGGCTTCATCCTCGCCGCCGGCCTGCTGACCATCGCCACCCCGTGGCTGATGCAGGTGCCGGCGCTGCATGGCGTGCTCAGCGCGCTGGGCTGCCAGCCACTGCAATCCCGCTGATCAATCGCCGGCCGAACCGCCGGCCCTGGCCATGAACGACGGCAGCCGGCCCTTCAGCGCGACATGGCCGAACAGGCATGCGACATACAGTGCGCCGAGCAGGGACACCGGCAGCCAGTAATCGAACGGGATGCGGCCGATGGCGACCTGATGCACCCGATACGCCATCGCCGCCATGCCCATCAGCGCCAGCGCGGCACAGAGCGAACGCAGCACGAGGCGCGAATCGACGATTTCCTGCGCGGTTTTCATGCACGGCCTCCGCTGCGCGGTGCCCTGTCGCCGAGGATACGACACCTACGTGGCCCGCCGGCAATGCCGCTCAATGCCCGTGATCGTGGCCGTCGTGCCCGTCGTCGTGCGCGCCCTGCCGCGCGTGCACGGCGCAGGCATCGCCACAATGGTCGGCCTCCACCTGCAGGGTCACGTGATCGATGCCGAAGCGCTCGTGCAGCATGGCGGCCAGCGCGCGCCGCAGCGTGTCCGCGTCCTGGCCGGTGGCCGTCGTCACCACGTGCGCGGTCAACGCCGGCGTGCTCGAACCCAGCGCCCAGACATGCAGGTCGTGGATGCCGGTGACGCCGGCATGGCCGCGCAGCGCCTGCTCCACGTCGGCCAGCGCGATGCCCTTGGGCACGCCTTCGAGCAGCACGTTCAGCGCGTCGCGCAGCAGCACCCAGGTGCGTGGCAGCACCCACAGGCCGATCAGCACGGCGAGGATCGGATCGACCAGGGTCCAACCGGTGAAGCGGATGACCAGCGCGGCGAGGATCACCGCCACCGAGCCCAGCATGTCGCTCCACACTTCCAGGTAGGCGCCCTTGACGTTCAGGCTCTCGCCACTGCCGGCACTGAGCAGGCGCATGGCGATCAGGTTCACCAGCAGGCCGAAGCAGGCCACCCACAACATGCCGGTGGAAGCGACGGCCTGTGGCTCGCGGAAGCGGCCCACGGCCTCCCACAGGATGTACAGGCCTACCGCGAACAGCAGGCCGCCGTTGGCCAGCGCGCCCAGCGCTTCCAGCCGCGCGTAGCCATAGGTGCGGCGCGCATCGGCCGGGCGCCGGCTGAGCCGCACCGCGGTCAGCGCGATCACCAGCGCCAGTGCGTCGGTGGCCATGTGCGCCGCATCGGACAACAGCGCCAGGCTGTTGGTCATGAACGCGCCGACCACCTCCACCACCAGGTAGGACGAGGTCAGCGCCAGCGCCCACCACAGGGGCTTTTCGTGGCGTATCTCGCTGGGGACGTGGTTGTGGTCGTGGCTCATGGCGGGCTCCGTGCAGGACGCCGCCAGCTTAGTCAGCCCGGTGCGGCGGAGACTATTACATCACCGCCGCCCGCAGCGTCGTGCTCAACCCACTGGTGCCGCGATCAGCGCGGTCCCAGCACCGCCTGCAGGTCGTCGCCCTGCGGCAGGCCCGAACGTGTCTGCACGCTGCCGTCGGCGTCCTTGAAGACGATGCCCGGCGTGCCCTGGAACCCGAGCTCCAGCATCGCCAGTTCGTTGTCGCGCAGCTTGGCCTCGATCTCGGCCGGCACCTTGGCCAGGCCCTTGATGCCGCCGCGGGAAAAATCGCGCTCGTTCTGCTGCAGCGCCTGCTCCGGCGACGCCGCGCCGAGGATCGCCGCGGCCTTGTTGGCGCTGTCCTCGCGGATCACCCCCACCAGGATCTGCCGGATCTGCACCTTGCCCGACTCCACCCACGGGCGTGCGGCTTCCCAGAAGCGATTGCAGTACGGGCAGTTGGGGTCGCTGAAGGCATACACGATGCGCGGCGCGTCGGCCTTGCCGTCGGCCACCCAGTGGCTGGCCTCGACCCGCTGCCACAGTTTGGCGCCCATCGGCCCGGACACCAGCTCCTTGAGCTTGGCCGCACCGACGTCTTCGCCCTTGGCATTGACCAGGGTACCCACGATCGCATGCTGCCCGTCGCTGGACACGTACACCGCCAGCGGACGCTGCCCGGCGACGCCGGCGTAGCCGGTCAATCCCACCGGCGTGTCGAACGTGCCCATGAACTCCACGCCCTGCCCGCGCAGGGTCTTGACCACCTCCGGCTCGGCGGCGGCGGTGCTGGCAGCCTGGGGGGAGGCCGGCGGCGCGGCGCCGCCATCGCGGGCGCAGGCGGCCGGCGCCAGCATCGAGGCCGAGAGCAACAGCAGGAGGGGACGGGAACGGGTCATCGCATATCTCGCAGGAGGAATCGGGAAGTCATTGCAGCTCGCGCAGGCGCATTTCCAGCGTGGCCCGCGACAGCTCGCCCATGTGCGCGCGGCGCAGCCGGCCGTCGGCGTCGAAGAACAGCGTGGTCGGCAGCGCGCGCGCACCGGTCAGGCGCATCAGCTCCGACTCCGGATCCAGCAGAATGTTCCCCGGCGCCAGCATTTCGGCGCGCAGGTAATCGGCAACCTCGCTGGCGTCCTCACCCTGGTTGGCGAATACGAAGGCCACCTGCGGGTGCTCCGCCTGCGCGCGCGCCAGGGTGGGCATCTCGCGCCGGCACGGACCGCACCAGCTCGCCCACAGGTTCACCACCAGCGGTTTGCCAGCGTGGGCGGACAGCGGCACCGCGCTGCCCTGCATGTCGCTCAATACGATGTCGGGCAGGACGATGGTCGAGCGTTGCACCGCGAACAGCGCCATGCTGCCGACCAGCCAGAACGCGGCGCCCGCGGCCAACCCGAGCAATACCGGTCTGCGCGGAGCCTGGCGCCGGGTCCGCCACAACGCATAGGCCGACGCCACGGCCACGCCGGCCCAGACCGAATACCCGCCATCGCCCAGGCGGATGATCGAAAGCGGCTGCGGCAGATAGTCCGCCGCGTGCCACAGTACGTGCGCCACGCGCGCACCCAGGACGCCGAGCAGGAACGCGTCGAGCACCACCGCGCCGGCGCGGCGGCGTGCGCCATCGGCGGCACTGGCCATCCCGCGCGCGAACAACCAGGCGATCAGGGCCGCGACCAGACCCAGCACCGCCATCAACGGAAACGGCCCGGCACTGATCACCGACATGGCGCAGCGCCATGCGGCAGGTAAACCTGAACGGGAAGGAGCCGGATCACATCCGGCAGTTGCGCGCACGCTGGAGGCAAAGCGAAAGAAAAAACGCTGGATGACACGTTGGCATGGACCGTTGCGGATAAGCCCTCAAACAGTAGCGGCTACGGCCGATAATGTCTCTTCGCCCCGCCACATCCCCGCAATCGCCATGCCCAACACCCCCTCTCCCCGCGCCGACCACGACGACAACAGCCTTGCCGCCGACTGGCGCAGGAACCTGGTCGAGGCCGGCCCCGAAGCGGCGCAGGTGCTGGCGGCGATGGCGGAAACGGGCGCGGCGGAGATGGCGGTGCATTTCTACCAGGTGATGATGGGCGACCCGCGCGCCTCGCGCCTGCTGTCGCATGAACAGGTACGCACTCGCCTGCAGCCGGCCATGCAACGCTGGGTGAACGGCCTGCTGCGCGCCACTCCGGACGACGTGGAGGGCCTGATCGCCGCACAGCGCGTGATCGGCGACGTCCACGCCCGCGTGGGCATCCCCGTGGACCTGGTGACACGCGGCACCCGCGTTCTGAAGCAGCGCCTGTTCCAGTCCATCGCCACGCTGGCGGGCCACGGCCAGGTCGCGCACGCAGCCGTGGCCAGCCTCACCGCCTCGTTCGACATGGCGCTGGAAGGCATGACCCTGGCCTATTCCAACGCGCGCGAACGCTCCTCGCGTACCGATGCCGCCTACCGCCTGTTCTCGCTGGTGCAGAACGTGGGCACCGAGCGCGAGCGCCAGCGCGCACTGCTGCTGGACTGGGAAAACACCCTGCTCTACGCCCTGGCGAGCCAGTGCGACACCGCCGGCTTCCAGTCGCTGGCAGGCTCGGAGTTCGGGCTGTGGTTCACCCACAAGGGCGTGCCAAGCTTCGGCGAAAGCGCCGAGACCCGGCAGATCTGCGAGCTCATCGGCGAGATCGACGATGCCCTGCAGCAGACCCTGCACGACGAGAACGACGCCCGCGTGCGCGCTACCCAGCTGCAGGACATCCGCGGCCGCGTCAGCCAGGTCCGCAGCCTGCTGGGCATGCTGTTCGAACGCATCGGCGAACTCGACGCCGGTTGCGACACGCTGACCAACCTGCTCAACCGGCGCTTCCTGCCCACCGTGCTGCGCCGCGAAATCGAACTGGCGGCCAAATCGCAAAGCAGCTTCGCGGTGCTGCTGCTGGACCTGGACCATTTCAAGACGATCAACGACGAACACGGCCACGAAGTGGGCGACCGCGCGCTGCAGCACGTGGCCACCATCCTCGGCCAGTTCACCCGCGGCAGCGACTATGTATTCCGCTACGGCGGCGAGGAGTTCGTGGTGGTCCTGGTGGCGGTGGACGAGCCGCAGGCCCTGGTGATCGCCAACAGCCTGTGCCGGCGCGTGGCCGAGTCGCCGGTGGTGCTGGCCAACGGCGGCGGGCTGGACATCACCACCAGCATCGGCGTGGCCGTGCATGACGGCCATCCGGACTACGAGCGGGTCATGGCCCGCGCCGACGCGGCGATGTACCAGGCCAAGAAGCGTGGCCGCAACCGCGTGGTGCTGGCCGATGGCTCGCTGCCCGAGGCGCCGGGACGCATCGCGCTGCAGCGCAGCTGAGCCGGCACCGGCCATCGCATGCTGGGCACGTGGCATGATCGGACCGCCACCGCCACAGGAAAGCCCGATGCCGACTTGCCGTCCGTCGTTCCGCCGCATGCTCCTGGCCTGCTTCGTGCTGTTCGCCAGCACCTCCGTGCTGGCCGCCCCGCCGGTCACCGAACCGGTGCATGTCGATGCCGACGGTCCTTACGTATTCCGGGAGGACGGCCGTCTGCACGCCCGCTGGATCTGCGACGACGCGGTCCAGGAGCAGGCCTTGGACGACGCGCAGGCCACGGTTGCGGCACGCTGCGGCTATCCGCACCCGGTCGCCGTGGCGCCACCGCTGCCGGTGGCCACGGCGCTGCTGCCGCCGGCCGCGCGCATCGTCGCGGTGTCCGATATCCACGGCCAGTACGGCCTGCTGGTGAAACTGCTGCGTGCCAACGGGGTCATCGATGAGCAGGACCGGTGGACGCTGGGCTGCGACACCCTGGTGATCGCCGGCGACGTGTTCGACCGCGGCCCGCAGGTCACCGAGGTGTTCTGGCTGCTGTACGGCCTGCAGCAGCAGGCCGCAGCTGCCGGTGGTGCGGTGCACTTCGTGCTCGGCAACCACGAGACCATGGTGCTGTACGACGACCTGCGCTACGTCAACCCCAAGTACCTGCGCAGCGCGCAGTTGCTCGGCCGCAGCTATCCGCAGCTGTATGGCGCCGATTCGGTGATCGGGCAGTGGCTGCGCACCCGTCCGGTGCTGCTGCGCGTCGGCGGCACGCTGTTCCTGCACGGCGGCATCTCGCCCGAGGCGCTGCAACTGGCACTGGACCCGGTCGCCACCAATGCCGCCTACCAGGCATCGCTCGGGCGCCCCAAGGCCGAGGTCAAGGCCGATCCGGCCACCGCGCCGCTGTACGACGGCAAGACCAGCCCGATCTGGTACCGCGGCTACTTCGACGGGCGCCTGGATACCGCCGGCGTGCAGAACCTGCTCGACCAGCTGGGGCTGGAGCGCATCGTCGTAGGCCATACCTCGATGCCGCACGTGAGCACGTTCCACGGCGGTCGCGTCATCGCCATCGACAGCAGCATCAAGAACGGCGAGAACGGCGAACTGCTGTTCATCGAAAACGGGAAACTCAGCCGCGGCCTGCTCGACGGCTCCCGGGTGGCGCTGGCCGAGGGGACCCTCGACGCGGGCGACTGACCCGCCACGCGGCTGCCGGCGCCGCCATCGTTCCTCGACGGAAGCCGGCCGCAGCGTGCTGGATATCGCAGGTTCCCTACGGGCGACCTGGACCGGCAGGGACGCGGGGGCATGCGGCAGTTCGTCGCCAGGCACCGACAAGAAGGCGAAGTGAGGGTGGGAATGCAGCACCCGGTCCCTCCCCGAGCCAATTTTCAACAGCCCTCCGTTCCGTCAATACGGGCGATCACATCCGCTATCGGGACTGGCTGGGATTGGTGGCCCGTCGTAGCCTGGTGAATGCGGAGTACTCCCAACTGCGCAATGCGAACACTGCGCTGCAGCCACTGCGCGCCTCCAATGGCAAGGCTGCATCCTGGCGTGCGAGAGCATCGAACTCGCGCGCCAGGCGGGACATTTCCGCAGCGATATAGCGCATCGAACCATCGGACAGCGATCCGCCCATGAAGTGGAAGCCATCGGTCGGTGCATCGAAACGCGCGGCAAAGAACTCCGGAAGGATGTGCTCGATGAAGAACCGATGGACCGAGCCATCCTTGCGCCAGGAAAAGTTGCGCGCGGTCAGCTTGCGGATCCGGTTCGGCGGCCTGTAGTCCACCAGCCGCATCGCGTCCAGCCTGAGCAGAAGCGAGACCAGTTCATTCTCGTCGATGTGGAAAGCGGCGATAATTTCCGCGAATTTCCAGTCGTTGAGCACCAGGTAAGTGATCAGCAGCAGGCGGGCATCGGCGATCAGCTCTTGCTCCTGCACGTCGCTCAATTCGGTCAACAGGACCGGGCCCTGTCCATCGCCGCGGATCAGCTCCTCCATGCCGACTCCGAGGACTTCGCAGATGCGGTCCAATCGCCCCAGCGAGAAATTGCCCCGGCTGAGGTCGCGCTTCACCGTCGGCTCACTGACGCCCAGTTGTGCGGCAAGGTCGCGATAGGTCATGCCCCTCGCCCGCAGCAGTTCACGGATACCGCGCAGGATGAGCTTTGACCCCGACATGATTGACCTTCCAGCGAGTTGATCGACGCAAAAAGTATCACTATTTGATACCTTCCCGAGCATCAACTGCGCTCCGCGCTCCCGCTGCTTGCCGCCATTCGATGGGTCGAACAGGCTCTCGCTCACCTCAACCGAACAACCTGTCGAATGGACCACGACTCCCCGCATCCGATACCGCTGCGCATCCTGGGAACGGGCGAGTACATCCCATCGCGCCGGGTGGACTCGAACGAGTTCGACCGTCGATGGAGCAAGCCCGACGGTTGGACCCGGCGCCATGTGGGGATCGACTACCGGCATTTCGCCGGCGCCGACGAGCCGGCTTCGATGATGGCTGCGCAGGCGGCACAGGATGCGTTGCGGCGCGCCGACCTGCGCGCCGACCAGGTCGATGCGGTGATCAGCGTTTCCGGGGTGATGGAGCAGGCGATCCCCTGCACCGCCGCATTGGTGCAGCGGCGACTGGGACTGTCGGGCAGCCGTATTCCGGCCTTCGATGTCAACGCCACCTGCCTAGGCTTTCTGGTCGCACTGGACCTGGTCGCCTCGGCGATCGCGACGCACCGCTTCCGCCGCGTGCTGCTGGTCGCCGGCGAAGTCGCTTCGGCTGGACTCGACTGGGACGATACGGACACCGCCGCCCTGTTCGGCGACGGCGCAGCCGCGGTCGTCGTGGAAGCAGCCGGGAAAGGTGACGCTTCGTGCCTGCTGGCTACACACATGGAAACCCACAGCGAAGGCACGGAATTCTGCCAGGTGCGCGCCGGCGGTACCCGCGTGCGCCTGTCCGATGGCGCCGGACAATTCTCAGCCGCCTCGCGCTTCGAGATGTCCGGGCGCGCGACCTACCGTTTGGCCGCGCAGAAGCTGCCCGGCTTCATGCGCGCGCTATTCGACCGCGCGAACGTGGCGGCCGGGGATCTGAAGCGGCTGGTCCCGCACCAGGCCAGCGTGAAAGCGCTGGACCACCTGCAACGCGCATTGCGGTTGCCGCAGGATAGTTTGGTGCGGATCCTGGAAACGCACGGCAACCAGATGGCGGCATCGATTCCATTGGCGCTGCACCACGCGATAGAGCACGGCGATCTGCGCCGCGGCGACCTGTTCGCGATGGTCGGCTCCGGTGCCGGCCTGTCGTTCGCCGGCGCGGTACTGAGGTACTGAGCATGGCGCAGATCCTGGTCACCGGCGCTACCGGCTTCATCGGCAGCCACGCCGTGCGGCGGTTGGCCTCTGCCGGACACCAGATCATTGCCACCGGCCGCGATCCGACCCGGCTGCCTGCCGGCGACGGCCTGATCCGGCCCGTTGCCGCCGACCTGGCAGGCGACGCGCTCGAGCCGCTCCTCGCCGGATGCGACGTCGTCGTGCACTGCGCGGCATTGTCCGCGCCATGGGGCTCCGCCGAGGCGTTCCGCAGGGCGAACGTGACCGCGACCGCGCGACTGCTCGACGCCGCGCGGCGCCAGCGCGTTAGCCGCTTCGTCCATCTCGGCTCGCCGAGCATCTACTTCCGGTTCCGCGACCAGTTCGGCGTAGGCGAGGAGTTCACTCCCCCGCCACGCTGGATCACCGAGTACGCACGCAGCAAGTGGGAGTCTGAATGTCTGGTGCGCGACGCGTGCGTAGATGGCATGCAGACGCTGATCCTGCGTCCGCGCGCGGTATATGGGGAAGGCGACCGCGCGATCCTGCCGCGACTGATGGCCGTGGCCGCACGCGGCTGGTTTCCGCTAGTCGACGGCGGTCGTGCACTGATTGATGTTACCCACGTCGACAACCTCGTCGCACTGATGGCGCATTGCGTGGATGCCGATCTGCCCGCCAACGGCCGCGCCTACAACGTCAGCAACGGCGAGCCGGTGCGCGTGCGTACGCTGCTCGAAAATCTGTTCGCCGCACTCGGCCGCGACGTGAGGCTGGTGTCGGTGCCGCGCGCACCGGCATTGGCGCTGGCAACGTTGTCCGAGTGCCTGTCCCGGCTGCGGGCTGGCCGGCCGGAACCCCGCTTGAGCCGCTACGGCATTGGCGTGATCGGCTATTCGCAAACACTGGACATCACGCGCGCGCAGCGCGAACTGGGCTACCGCCCACACACGGACATGCAGGCCAGCCTCGCCCGCTTCGCACGCTGGTGGGAGACCCATGGCCACGCTTGAATGGCGGCTCTACGAAGCCGGGCATTGCACACACCCCGAACTGGCGACCCGCCGGGGCGCTTCGCCGCGCGCGTGCGAGTTTCCCGCCCTGGTCACGCTGCTGCGGCACCCGGAGCACGGCCGGATCCTGTTCGACACCGGCTATTCCGGACATTTCCTGGACGCCACCGCGCGGTTCCCGGAGCGGCTGTATCGGCTGGTCACGCCCGTCAATCTGTCACCATGCGAATCGCTGGCGGCACAACTGCACCGCGATGGCGTTGCACCGGAGGACATCGGCTGGGTGGTGGTTTCGCACCTGCATGGGGACCATGTCGGTGGGCTGGCCGATTTCGCGGGCGCACGCGTTGCCTGTTCGCGCGCGGCGTGGGACGACCTGCACGGGCGCTCCCGCCTGGGTGCGCTGCGCGTGGGCCTGCTGCCGTCCTTGCTGGAACGGCAACAGCACGCGTCGCTGCACTGGTTCGAAGACCGACCGGCGCGGGAACTGCAACCGCCGTTCGACCATTTCGGCCATGGCTACGATCTGTTCGGCGACGCCAGCCTGCTGCTGGTGCCACTACCGGGCCATGCTGCCGGACATTTCGGCGCATTGTTCGATGACGGAAACGGCCCCGTTTTCCTGGTTGCGGACGCCAGCTGGTCGTCGCAGGCGATTCGCGACAATGCGCCACCGCCCGCGCTGGTCACCAGCTGGCTCGGAGACACCACTGCCTATCGCGATACGCTCGCCCGGCTGCATGATCTGCATCGCACCACCCCGCGACTGCGCATCGTGCCTTCGCATTGCCACGAGTGGCGTCCCCGTCGGGAGCGGCAACGATGACATGTCGGGTCCTGATCCTCGGAGGCCGCGCACCGGTGGCACTGGACCATGCGCGCCGCTTCCACCGCCACGGTTGGGAAGTGCATATCGCCGACAGCATTCCGTGCCGCCTGTCGGGCTGGTCGTCCTCGGTCACCGGGACCCATTCGCTGCGGTCACCGCGCCACGACGCCCGTGGCTTCGTCGCCGACCTCAACCACGCTGTCACCGCCCGGGGCATCGATCTGCTGGTGCCGACCTGCGAGGAAGCGCTGCATCTTTCACGCCACCGCACCGCGTTGCCACGCGAACTGCACGTCGCGGTGGATGAATTCGACAAGCTGGCGGCATTGCACAGCAAATGGGAGTTCGTCCGCATCGCCCGCAGCAACGGCATGCCTACCCCGGCCAGCGGCCGCGTGCGCACACTGGCCCAGGCACGTGAATGGGCGCGCGGTCGAGCAGTCGTGGTGAAGCCTGAATTCTCACGCTTCGGCGTGCACGTGCGCCTGTACCCTCATGGCATCACGGGCGATGCGCCGGAGCTGCCGCCGCTGGGCGATTGGGTCGTGCAGGCCTTCGTCACAGGCGATGAACTGTGCAGCTATGCCATCGCCGACCGCGGCCGGCTGCTGGCGCACGTGATCTACCGCCCCGCGTATCGGCTGGCGCGCAGCTCGAGCTATTACTTCGACCCGGTGCGACGGCCCGCGATCCACGATGCCGTCGCTGCCTTCGTCCGCGGGACCGGATACAGCGGCCAGGTTTCCTTCGACTGGATCGAAACCTGCGACGGCGAAGCGCTGGCGCTGGAATGCAATCCGCGCGCGACCAGCGGTCTGCACCTATTCCCGTTCGCTGCGGATCTGCCGACGGCGCTGCTCGGCGATGGCGATCTGCGCGAACCTTGGCCCGCAAAGCCGAAGATGATCGCCGCGCTGATGACGATGGCGGGGTTGCCGGCGGCAGTGAGGAACCGACGGTTTGGAAAGTGGTTGAGAGACTTCCAGCGTGCGGATGACGTGATCTCGGTACCCGGCGATCGCCTGCCGCCGGCAGGCAGCATCGGCGACCTGGCTTCCTACTCACGGCTGGCGCTCCTGCAGCGCTGCAGCCTGCGCGAGGCGGCGACACGCGACATCGAATGGGACGGCGAACCACTGGAGGCACTGGGCGTATGACCGCACTTGCCGCCGCCGATGAGGAGAGCTTCGCGGCACGCGCCCGTGCCTTTGCGACGATTCATGCCGGCCGCGCGACGGAAACGCTGATATCCAATCTGCATGCGCGCGTCGAAACGATCCGCTGCGCTGCCGGCGACCTGCCCGTGACCGTTCACGACGGCCGCGCCGGTGACGCGTGGGTCTGTTCGCCACGCACCACCTACGCTGATTGCGCCGCTGAGGAGAGTGCACGCTACCTTCCCGGCTGGATGGCGCCGGCATCGCTGCGCATGATCTCGTCGATCGGGCGGTCCTTGGGCTGGGCCGGAATCGACCATGCCGTGGCGATCAACAACTGGCTGTTGTCGACCAACCTGTACCCGCCGCGGGCGTGGCTGGATCCCGGTGTATTGCTGGAGCAAGCGGTCGCCCGTTGGCCCCACCATGCGCTATGGTTCCGCTCGCTCAATGAGCATGACAACGCCGACTGGCTCGAGGCACTGCAGGCGGCCGGTTGCCGCCTCGTCGCCAGCCGCCAGGTTTACCTGTACGCCGATATCGGCGCATTGGCAGGCATGCATGGCAACTTGAAGCGCGATCTGGCGCTGCCGCGGAAGACCTCGTTGCGGCACTGCCGGGACCAGGACATCACCGACACTGACTACGCGCGCATCGCCGAACTATATGCCCTGCTCTACATCGGCAAGTATTCGCGTTTCAATCCGATGTACAGCGAGGCGTTCCTGCGCTGCTGGCACCACGCTGGCCTGCTGGCGTTCGAGGGCTTCCGTGATGCCGACGGCCGGCTGACGTGCGTTATCGGCCTGTTCCGCATGGGGCGCACGGCTACAGCGCCCATCGTCGGCTATGACACAACGCAGCCGCAAAAGTCGGCACTGTATCGATTGACGACCGCTTGCGCCTACCGTGCCTGCCTCGAGCACGGCTGGCGGCTGAACTTCAGCGCAGGTGCAGCAGGCTTCAAACGTCTCCGTGGCGGCATGCCCTCGATCGAGTACAGCGCGGTCTACGCACGCCACCTTCCGACGCGCACGCGCATCGCGGTCGATGCGCTGTCATCGACCACGTGCCGGATCGGCATTCCATTGCTGCGCAGGTACCGCCTGTGAAGCCCTGGCATCCCTCGCTGTTCGCGCACTGGTACGCAGTGGCCCGCGCCGACGAGGTCGGGCCGAGGCCGATGGCGATTTCGGTCATGGACAGACATCTGGCCTTGGCACGCACAGGCGCAGGTGCATTGATTGCGCTGGAAGACCGCTGCCCGCACCGCCACGCACCGCTATCCGCCGGCCGCGTCTCAGGCGATCGCCTGGCGTGTCCGTACCACGGCTGGTCGTTCGGTGCGGATGGGCGCCTGTGCGATATCCCCGGTTTGCCGCCGGATATCGCACTGCCCGACGTGCGTGTCCACGCCTTCGCCACGTGCGAGCTCGACGGCTTCGTCTGGCTGCGGCCGGGTCGTACCGGCGCGACCGAGCCCAATGCCATGATCCGCGCGACCGATCCGAACACACGCCGCTTCCTGTGGCGCACCTGCTGGCCGGCCAACGTGGTCGACGCGATGGAGAACTTCCTCGACCCGATGCATACGCACTTCATTCACGCCGGACTGGTCCGGCGCGATGATCGCCGCGTGCCGGCGACCGTCGGTTTCCATACCACGGCAGAAGGCTTTACCGTCGAGTACCACGGCATGCCTTCCCAATCCGGGCTGCTGTATCGACTGTTCGAATCCAAACGCATCGTCGAACGCGCGCACTTCGCCGCACCCGGCAGTACCCGGCTGGAATATGCCTATGCGAACGGCAGCCGAGTGTTGATCGACCTGCACTTCACGCCGCGGACGCAGGACACGACAGATGTCTTCGTCGCCCTGCATGTCGAAGGCCGCTGGGCGCCGGCCTGGGCAGTACGCCTGCTGGCCTGGCCGTTCCTGAAACGGGTCAATGCCCAGGACACGGAAATGCTCCGGTTGCAAGCCATGAACAAGCAGCGGTTCGGCAACCGGAATGGCGCCTCGACCTCCCTGGACATCTTGCGCGGCGCGCTGGAACAATTCTGGACGAACGGCGAATGGCCCGAGCTCCCGACGACGCGGGAAGTGCAGATGATGCTCTAGGCAGGATCTGCCGCGGTCATTGTCGGTAAATCGATGTCCGCCGGGGGCGAATCGGTTCAAATGGCCACTTGGGATCATTACCCTCTACCGCTGTCAATGAAGTCGTTCTCAAGTCGCCATGTCCCGCATGGGTACCCGATGAACACTCCACAGCTGCCCAGAGCCTGTTTTGCGCCCTTGTTCACCCTACCAAAGAGCATTGGAAAAACGCGTAAGCTGTTGCTCCAACTTGGGAAGTACCTACCAAGTAATGGCATACACCGATAATGTTCATGAGCAAGACAACTTGCTCCAAAAATCCACATAAGCCATTGAATACGAAAGAAGTACAACCAACCGCACAAGTAACGCCGTTGATGAAGCAGTTCTTCGCGGCCAAGGCCGATTACCCGGACCTGCTGCTGTTCTTCCGGATGGGCGATTTCTACGAGCTGTTCTATGACGACGCGCGCAAGGCCGCGCGGCTGCTGGACATCACCCTGACCCAGCGCGGCAGCTCCGGTGGCGCGCCGATCCCGATGGCCGGGGTGCCGGTGCATGCCTACGAGGGCTACCTGGCGCGGCTGGTGGCGCTGGGCGAGTCGGTGGCGATCTGCGAGCAGATCGGCGACCCGGCGCTGGCCAAGGGCCTGGTCGAACGCAAGGTGGTGCGCATCGTCACCCCCGGCACGGTCACCGACGAAGCCCTGCTGGACGAGCGCCGCGACACCCTGCTGATGGCGCTTTCGCGCAGCAAGCAGGGCTACGGCCTGGCCTGGGCCGACCTGGCCGGCGGCCGCTTCATGGTCAACGAGGTCGAGACCGAGGACGCACTGGAAGCCGAGCTGGCGCGGCTGGAACCGGCCGAGCTGCTGGTGCCGGACGAAGAGAACTGGCCGGAATTCCTGCGCCAGCGCAGCGGCGTGCGCCGCCGCGCGCCATGGTTGTTCGATGCCGACAGCGGCCGCCGCCAGCTGCTGGCCTTCTTCAAGCTGCACGATCTTTCCGGCTTCGGCATCGACGACAAGCCGCGCGCCACCGCCGCCGCCGGCGCGCTGCTCGGCTATGTCGAGGAAACCCAGAAGCAGCGGCTGCCGCACCTGACCTCGATCGCGGTGGAAACCGCCGGCGAGGCGATCGCGATGAGTGCCGCCACCCGCCGCCACCTGGAGCTGGACACGCGCGTGGACGGCGACACCCGCAACACCCTGCTGGGCGTGCTCGACAGCACGGTGACGCCGATGGGCGGGCGCCTGCTGCGACGCTGGCTGCACCGCCCGCTGCGCCTGCGCGAGGTACTGCAGCAGCGCCACCACGCGGTGGCGACGCTGATCGACCGCGGCGCCGACGCCGACCTGCGCGAGTCGTTCCGCGCGCTCGGCGACATCGAGCGCATCCTCACCCGCATGGCGCTGCGCTCGGCGCGCCCGCGCGATTTTTCCACCCTGCGCGACGGCCTGGGCATGCTGCCGGCGATCGCCGCGCAGCTGGAGGCGCTGGATTCGCCACGCCTGCAGCAGCTGCGAGCCGAGCTCGGCTCGCACGACGACAGCGCGCACCTGCTGGCCGGCGCCATCGCCACGCAACCGCCGCTCAAGCTGTCCGACGGCGGGGTGATCGCCGAGGGCTTCGATGCCGAACTGGACGAACTGCGGCGGCTGTCCACCCATGCCGACCAGTTCCTGATCGACCTGGAGGCGCGCGAACGCGAGAGCAGTGGCATCGCGAACCTGAAGGTCGGCTACAACCGGGTGCACGGCTACTACATCGAGATCAGCAAGGGCCAGGCCGACAAGGCGCCGGTGCACTACACCCGGCGCCAGACGCTGACCAACGCCGAGCGCTACATCACCGAGGAACTCAAGAACTTCGAGGACAAGGTGCTGTCGGCGCGCGAGCGCTCGCTGTCGCGCGAGAAGCTGCTGTACGAAGGCCTGCTGGATACCATCGGCGAGCGCCTGGAACCGCTCAGGCGCTGCGCCGCCGCGCTGAGCGAGCTGGACGTACTGGCCTGCTTCGCCGAACGCGCGCAGGCGCTGGACTGGGCGCGGCCGGAACTGGACACCGCGCCGTGCCTGAAGATCGAGCGCGGCCGCCACCCGGTGGTGGAAGCGGTGCGCGAGGCGCCGTTCGAGCCCAACGACCTGGACCTGCACCCACAGCGGCGCATGCTGGTCATTACCGGCCCGAACATGGGCGGCAAATCGACCTACATGCGGCAGAACGCACTGATCGTGCTGCTGGCCCACATCGGCAGCTTCGTGCCGGCCAGCCGCGCGGTGATCGGCCCGATCGACCGCATCCTCACCCGCATCGGCGCCGGCGACGACCTGGCCAAGGGCCAGTCGACCTTCATGGTCGAAATGGCCGAGACCAGCTACATCCTGCACCACGCCACCGCGCACTCGCTGGTGCTGATGGACGAGATCGGCCGCGGCACCTCCACCTACGACGGCCTGGCCCTGGCCGACGCGGTCGCGCGCCACCTTGCCCACGTCAACCGCTGCTACACCCTGTTCGCCACGCACTACTTCGAACTGACCGCACTGGCCGACGAGCCGCACGAGGGCGGTCCCAGCGGCATCGCCAACGTGCACCTGGACGCGGTGGAACACGGTGAAACGCTGGTGTTCATGCACGCGGTCAAGGACGGCCCGGCCAACCGCAGCTTCGGCCTGCAGGTGGCCGCGCTGGCCGGCCTGCCCCGTGCCACCGTGGCGCAGGCGCGGCGGCGCCTGGCCGAGCTGGAACAGCGCGGTGGCGAGACCCACGCCGCGCAGATGGCGCCACAGGCCCTGGATGCGCCGCAGCAGTTCGGCCTGTTCGCGCCCGTGTCCTCGGCGGCACTGGAAGCACTGCAGGCGATCGATCCGGACGAGCTGACGCCGAAGCAGGCGTTGGAAGCGCTGTACCGGATGAAGTCGTTGCTGTGAGCGGAATCGCTCACTGACTGCATGCCGCTGCAATTGCGGTTGCGGTTGCGGTTGCGGTTGCGGTTGCGGTTGCGGTTGCCCGTGATTCTGCAGTTGCCCGATGGCTTTTGACTTCCGGATCCCCTGCCTACGCGCCCAACCCGCTACGCGGGCTGGGTCCACTCCACCTCCGGGATTTTTCGACACGCCCCAGCTGCGATGCAGCTGGGGCCGGGGCAGTCGCCTCAAGGCGCCAGCCCGCTCACCGGGGCGAAGCAGTGCTTCGCCTATTTCCGGTTCGCCCCTGTCGTGTCGAAAAACGACATGCGTCCCTGCACGTCGCCCCTGCGGGGTCTTGTCCGTCGGCTCCGTCGCTGCGGAAGGGAATCCGGAAGTCAAAAGCAGAGCAACTTCACAAGCACGGCAACGGCAACGGCAACGGTGGGCAGCGTGCCTCGCTCAGGCACTCTCCGCCCGCGCCGCCACCAGCGCATCGTCCCGCGCGTTGGCCCGCACTGCCGCCGGCCGCTGCAGGTGCGCCGCCGCATACGCTTCGAACGCCGGCCTGGGCTCGAGCTCGCCCATCCGCATGTAGTAGCCAAGCACCGCCGCCATGTACAGATCGGCGACGCTGAACCGGTCCCCCACCAGATACCGCCGGCCTGCCAGCGCACCTTCCAGGGTGCGCATCAGGTCGGCCTCGCTGCCGTAGCCCGCCTCCCTCGCCGGTGCCAGCGCGCCATGCCGGCGTGCACTGATGAACGACTCCAGCGGACCGGCGGCGAACAGCACCCAGCGGTAGCATTCGCCACGTGCCGGTGAACCCGGCGGCGGCAGCAGGTGCTGGTCCGGGACCTGTTCGGCCAGGTGCAGGCAGATGGCCGCGTTCTCGGTCACCACGCTGTCGCCGTGGCGCAGCGCCGGCACCTTGCCCATCGGGTTGATCGCCAGGTACTCCGGCGCCTTCATCGTGGTGCCGTAATCGAGGATGACCTCCTCGTAGGGCAGGCCGGTCTCTTCCAGCATCCAGCGCGCGACGCGGCCGCGGGAGAACGGGTGGGTGTAGAAAACCAACGTGTGCATGGCGAGCTCCTGTGGCGGGAGCCGGCAGTGTGCGCGGGGGCTGCTGACAGCGGCTGTCAGCAGTCGGCAGCCAGCGCCTTGCGCTGCCGCCGCTGCTCGCCCCAGCGTTTGAGCAGCCGGTGCCGCTGCTCCGGGTAGCACTGGCCGGTATCGTGCAGGGCCAGCACGCGGTCGGCGCGGAAATGGCGGAAATCGCCGCGCATCTCGCACCAGGCCGCCAGCAGCCGGACCTCGGCCAGGAAGGCCATCGCGAACGGCCAGATCACCCGCTCGCTGGCGCGGTCCTCGGCATCGCGGTAATGGATGCGCACCGCATGCCCGGCGCGGATCGCGCGGCGCAGCGCCGGCAGCCAGGGCTCCGGCTCGGTCGGGTGCCACTGCGGCGCGTACAGGCCGCTGGTCTCCACCTGCAGCCGCAGGTTCTCCGGCAGTACCCCGGTGACCCGGTCCAGTGCCGCGCCGGCGGCGGCGGCTAGGTCCGGGTCGGCGTGCGAGGCCACCCAGCGCACGCCAAGCACGATCGCCTCCAGTTCCTCGGCCGAGAACATCATCTGCGGCAGCAGGAAGCCACCACGCAGCTGGTAGCCGACGCCCGGGTCGCCGCCGATGTCCGCACCCTGCCCGCGCAGCGCGTCGATATCGCGGTACAGCGTGCGCAGGCTCACCCCCAGCTGTTCGGCCAGCTGCGCACCGCGCACCGGGTTGCGCCGCCGCCGCAGTTCGTCCAGCAGGTGCAGCAGGCGGGTGGCGCGTTCGCTCATGCGGGGCGGTCCAGGAGGGTTCGGGGGCGATGCGCAGTCTGGCAGATGGCGGCCGTCCACGGCATCGGCATGGCCGCCCGTGCCCCTTGCGCGGCGCCGGCATTCCGCCCACATTGCCATCGCCGGCATCCGCCGCGGAGGCTCCCATGTCGCTGCAGCTCTATGGCCATCCGTTCTCCTCGTACACCCAGAAGGTGCTCATCGCCCTGTACGAGAACGCCACGCCGTTCCAGTTCCGCATGCTGGGTCCGGACACGCCGGACAATGCGGCCGAATGGCTGCGGCGCTGGCCGCTGCGCAGGTTCCCGCTGCTGGTGGACGACGGGCGCAGCGTGGTGGAGAGCAGCATCATCATCGAGTACCTGCAGCAGCGGCATGCCGGCCCGGTGCGGCTGCTGCCGGACGCCCCGGAGGCCGCGCTGGAAGTACGCTTCCTCGACCGCTTCTTCGACCTGCACGTGATGAGTCCGGTGCAGCATGCGGTCGGCGGTGCGCTGAGCGGCGACGACGGCAAGGCCGGCGATGCACTGGCCAGCGCGGTGGAACGGCTGGAGCTGGCCTACGCCTGGCTAGAGGACCAGTTGGCCGGCAGGCAGTGGGCGGCCGGCGCAGCCTTCACCCTGGCCGACTGCGCCGCCGCACCGGCGCTGTTCTACGCCGACTGGACGCACCGCATCGCCGCCCACCATCGCGCGCTGTGCGACTACCGGGCGCGCCTGCTCGCCCGGCCTTCGTTCGCCCGCGCCGTCGCCGAAGCCCGGCCCTACCGGCCGCTGTTCCCGCTGGGCGCGCCCGACCGCGACTGACCCCTTGCAGCCGGCGCAACCGGCGCGTCACGCCATAGACGGGGCCTATTACTCCGAGCGGATCATTCGATTTTCCATTTCACCCACCCGTAGCTATCGTCGTTGCACGATGTTTCCAGATGCCAGCCAGGAGCCCGCCATGAGCAGCAACGACAGCAAACCCACCTGCCCGTACCATGTCGCGCCCACGCCGACGCAGGCCGCGCAGTCGCAGCGCGATACCCGTACCACCCCCGCCCAGAAGCACGGCGACGCACCGGTCACGCCGATGACCACCGCCTTCGGCGCGCCGGTGGTGGACAACCAGAACAGCCGCACCGCCGGGCCGCGCGGGCCGCTGCTGATGGAAGACGTGTGGCTGCTGGAGAAGCTGGCCAACCTCAACCGCGAAGTGATCCCGGAACGGCGCATGCATGCCAAGGGTTCGGGCGCGTTCGGCACCTTCACCGTCACCCACGACATCACCCGCTACACCCGCGCCAGGCTCTTCTCCGAGGTCGGCAAGAAGACGGAAATGTTCGCCCGCTTCACCACCGTGGCCGGCGAACGCGGCGCGGCCGATGCCGAGCGCGACATCCGCGGCTTCGCGCTGAAGTTCTACACCGAGGAAGGCAACTGGGACCTGGTGGGCAACAACACGCCGGTGTTCTTCCTGCGCGACCCGCGCAAGTTCGCCGACCTCAACAAGGCGGTCAAGCGCGACCCGCATACCAACCTGCGCAGCGCGCGCAACAACTGGGATTTCTGGACCCTGCTGCCGGAAGCGCTGATGCAGGTCACCGTGGTGATGAGCGACCGCGGCATCCCGCGCACGTTCCGCCACATGCACGGCTTCGGTTCGCACACCTACAGCTTCACCAACGCCGGCGGCGAGCGCTTCTGGGTGAAGTTCCACTTCCACAGCCAGCAGGGCATCGAGGCGCTGACCGACGCCCAGGCCGAAGTGCTCGCCGGCAAGGACCGCGAAAGCCACGGCCGCGACCTGTTCCAGGCGATCGAGCGCGGCGATTTCCCGAAATGGAAGCTGTTCGTGCAGATCATGCCCGAGCTCGATGCCGAGACCTACCGGTTCCATCCGTTCGACCTGACCAAGGTGTGGCCGAAGAGCGACTACCCATTGATCGAAGTGGGCGAGTTCGAGCTCAACCGCAACCCGGACAACTGGTACCAGGACGTCGAACAGTCGGCGTTCGCGCCGAGCAACCTGGTGCCGGGCATCGGTCCGTCGCCGGACAAGATGCTGCAGGCGCGACTGTTCGCCTATTCCGATGCGCAGCGCTACCGGCTGGGCGTCAACCACCACCAGATCCCGGTGAACGCGGCGCGCTGCCCGGTGCACAGCAACCACCGCGACGGTGCCATGCGCGTGGACGGCAACTACGGCGGGCTGCCGCATTACGAGCCCAACAGCTACGGCCAGTGGCAGGAGCAGCCACAGTACCGCGAGCCGCCGCTGCGCATCCGCGGCGATGCCGATTTCTGGAATTTCCGCGAGGACGACAGCGACTACTTCAGCCAGCCCGGCGCGCTGTTCCGCAGCTACGACCCGGCGCAGCAGCAGCGCCTGTTCGACAACACTGCGCGCGCGCTGGGCGATGCGCCTGACTTCATCAAGCAGCGCCACGTGGACAACTGCAGCAAGGCCGACCCGGCCTATGGCGCCGGTGTCGCGGCGGCGTTGAGGAAGCTGGCGGAAAGCGGCCCGGCGGACCCGTTCGCACCGGCACGGCCGGAAGCCGGGTTCCCCAGGGCCACGCCAGGCGCGGAAGACATCGTGCTGTAAACGTCCCCGGCCCCGCCTGCGGGCGGGGCCGGTTGCGCCGCGGCCGGCCCATCACCCCACGCACCCACCGCCCTCGCCCGACAGGCGCTCAACGGGGCGTCCGCTGCCGGGCCGCGCCCAATGCCCCCGCCCCATGGCTGTGCGGCGCACGTACCGGGCCCGTCCGGCCGGGTCCGCCGCCGGCATGGCCGCCCATGCCCGTCCCCGGCGGCGCTACCATGGCCATGCACATTCACCGCCAGGACCCGCCCGATGAGCCTCACCGACGATCTTCTTGCCCAGTTGCAG
This sequence comes from Stenotrophomonas acidaminiphila, assembly GCF_001431595.1. Classification (GTDB taxonomy): domain Bacteria; phylum Pseudomonadota; class Gammaproteobacteria; order Xanthomonadales; family Xanthomonadaceae; genus Stenotrophomonas; species Stenotrophomonas acidaminiphila. The sequence continues at coordinate 649 of NZ_LDJO01000031.1, read as the reverse complement.
GGCGCACCGCTGCAGCAGGTCTCCCAGCAGCTGGGGCTGGACAGCCAGCAGGCCGCAGGCGCGATCAGCGCCGCGCTGCCGCTGCTGATGGGCGCACTGGGCAACAACGCCGCCCGGCCGCAGGGCGCCGAAGCCCTGCTGGGGGCGCTGCAGGACAACCACAGCGGCCTGGACATCGGCGGCGTGCTCGGGGCGGTGCTTGGCGGCGGAAACAGCCCGGCCACCAACGGCGCCGGCACCCTCGGCCACATCTTCGGCGGCAGCCAGGGCCGTGCCGAGGCCGGCCTGGCCCAGGCCACCGGCCTGGGCAGCGACCGTGCCGGGCAACTGCTCAGGATCCTCGCGCCGGTGGTGATGGCCTACCTGGCCCAGCGCATGTCCGCGGGCGACCAGGCGCAGGTCGATGCCGACGGCCTGGGCCGGATGCTCGGCCAGGAAAAACAGCACGTGGTGCAGCAGGGGGGTGTTGCCGGCGGCCTGCTCGGCAGCCTGCTCGACCAGGACGGCGATGGCCAGCTCGGTGTATCCGACCTGATCCGGCTCGGCAGCGGCCTGCTGGGCAGCGGCAAGCGCTGAGCCACCGCTCCGGCGGCGGGCGCTGCCCGCGGCGTCGCTGGTGGTACGGCACCGGCGCAGGCCTGCGGGCCTG
>NZ_LDJO01000030.1 GCF_001431595.1 Stenotrophomonas acidaminiphila | reverse complement strand
GCGGACTGTCACCGGTAGAGTTTGAGAGGCGCTACGCGCAGAGCGGCGACTGAGTGTCTACGGAACTCTGGCCGGTCCAGCTGCGCAGCCAGATGCGGATGGGATCGCAGCTCGGCTGCACGGGAGAGGAATGGAAAATCGTTACGGAAGGCTCGCGTCATGGGTCTACAATCTGGACAAGCCGGTCGGCCGGTCGTTCGGTGATGTGGAGTACTACCGGCAGCTGCTCGGGGAGTGCGCAGGCCCGGTTCTGGAACCTGCGGTTGGCAACGGGCGCATTCTGGTACCGTTGCTCAAGGCTGGATTCGCGGTCGAAGGGTTCGACACCTCCGAGGAAATGCTGGGCTACTGCCGCGAGGCATGCTGGACGCATGACGTAGCCGCGAACCTGACGCGCCGCCGTTTCGAAGACTTCGCCTATGACAGGAAGTTCGCCGCGATCATCATTCCGGCCGGATCCCTGCAGCTGATCACGGACGCTGCGGCGGCCTCCGCCGTGCTCAGGCGGTTCCATCAGCATCTGCTGCCGGGTGGCAAGCTGGTCCTCGACCTCGATGCGATCGACGGTTTCCTGGGCCCGTCCGGCGCATTGCGTAGCTGGACCACCGAGGAAGGTGAACTGTTGACGCTGATGGATCATCGGGTCGAAACAGACTACATCGCGCAGACGACCCTGTCCCACCTGCGCTATGAACACTGGCGAAGCGGCAACCTGGCAGCGACGGAGCTCGACCTGTTCAAGCTGCGCTGGTGGGGAGTTGAGGAGTTCGCTCTCGCCTTGTACGCAGCCGGCTTCACGGACGTGGTCGTTTCAGGCAATTACCAGCGCGGTCGCCGCCCCCGGAAGGGCGACCAGGTCGTCACCTTTGAAGCGACACGCCCGGCGAGCGGAACGGCCTGAGCCCGGCCTCCGTGATGGCCCGCATGCAGGGCATGGCCCCTCCGCCATGACCGCAGCAGCACGGTGCGCAACCGGGATGCGGCCATGCGGGCGGCATCCCGGGCACAGCGCGCCACCGGTCCTCAGAACGCGGTGGACAGGCGCGTCATCCAGTCCGGCAGGTGATCCAGGGCAAAGGCCTCGATCCGGCGGTCCCAGCCGCTGAGGATCAGGCCGCCGACGAGCAGCAGCAGGACGCCCAGCAGCTGTTTGCCGCGGCTGCCGGCGCCCATCAACCGGCCACGCCAGCGGTCCAGGGCGCCGCGTGCGGCGAAGGCGATGACCAGCAGCACGCTGGCGATGCCCAGGCCGAAGGCCAGCATCACCAGCAAGGCCGCGCCCAGGCTCTGCCCTGCCGCCGCCAGTGCGATGGCCGCACCCAGCGTCGGGCCGACGCACGGTGCCCATACCACGCCCAGCAGCATCCCGACCAGGGCCTGGCCCCACAGCCCTCCGCGCGCATCGAATGCAAGCTGGGTGCGGCCCGCCCAGTTCGCCAACGGCGTGGCGGCGCGGGTCAACAGGTGCTGCAGCGATGGCAGCAGCAACACCAGTCCGGCCAGGCACAACACCACCGCGCCCGCGGCGCGTACCGCCAGGGTATCGATCCCCAGCGACTGCCCGAAGGCCGCCACCACGAAGCCGGTGGCGGTGAACGCCAGCACCAGGCCGGCCGACAGCGCCAGCGGTGCCAGGCGGTGCCGCTGCGCCGCCGACGACAGCACGATCGGCACCAGCGGCAACACGCAGGGAGAAAGGATGGTCAAGGCACCGGCCACGTAGGCCAGTGCCGGGTTCACGCCCAGGCTCATGCAGTGGCGGCCTCAGCTGCCGGACAGGGTCGAGCGCAGCACCGGCGCGACCCGGGCCACGTCGCTCTCGTGCGCCACGCGGCCGGTTTCACGCTTGCCATGGAATCCGATCAGCGTGGACTGCATGGTGGCCCCGAACTTCTGCCACAGTGGCTTCTGGGTATCGAAATCGATGCGCAGCACCACCAGGTCGCGGTACGCCGGATCGGCGGTGATCTCTTTGATCGCCTTCTCCTGCTCGCGGCACACCGGGCACCACGGTGCGTGCACCCAGACCAGGATGGGCTTGTTGGCTGCCTGTGCCTGGTCGAAGGCCATCTGGTCGTACGCCCGGATCGCGACGCCGGGCGCCATGGCCATGGTCATCGCCGGGGACGGCGTGGGCGTGGCAGCGGCCATCGCGTCGGTGGCGGGCACGGTGGCGGCCAGCGCAGCGGTGGCAAGCAGGGCATGGATATGACGCATTGGAATCTCCAGTGGGTAGGTGGATATCCATTCGCGCGAGGCGCACCGCCGGTTACACCGACGCGAGCATGCCGGTGGCCACGCTCACCTGAGATGCACCGGAGCTCCCGCCTGGAGGCCACATTCCGGCCTGCCCGCGTCGCTGGCGACGATGACCGCTGCATGGCGCGGCATCCGGCCAGCCCTGGCCCGATGGCGACGCATGGCTTGCATGCAGCCGGCAGTTGCCGTGGATCACCGCGCCGGCTGCGCATCACCACCGCAACAGGCGCGGCCCCGCCATTGCCCCTGCGGCGGTCGGCAGCGACAGTCCCAGCACGTACCACAAGGCCCAGAACGGGGCGTCCATCTCCGGGCAATGCAGGCAGTAGACGAGGGTTGCCGCGGCCCCCGCCAGCAGCCCTGCTGAAGCGCCGGCAAGTCGCAGCCGCGTCGGCGCCAGGCCACGCACCGCCCAGAACGTCGTGCCCATCAGCGGCAGCGAGAGAAGGGCGATGCTGAAGGCGCAGCTGCGCCAACTGCGCCCCATGAGCATCGCCAGGCGTTCGTCGCCCGATGCCAGCCACAGCACCGCCGCCGCCCCGCCCCACAGCAGCAGCAGCGGAATCCCCAGCCCCGACCATGCCGCCGCGACCGCCTGCCCCGGGCGTGACAGCCGCAGCGTCACCCACAGCGCACCGCAGAACATCGCCAGCGCAAATCCCGCCTTGGCCCAGAACATGGGCTGGATGGATGCCTCCGCCAGGTCCGGGCGCAGCCCAAAGCCGGCCAGCAGCAGTCCCAGCGACATCAACAGGCCCAGTGGCAGGGCCAGGCCGAACCGGCGCGCAGCCGCATGCCGTTGCACCGGCATGGGATCACTGGCCAGCAGATCGATCAGCTCATGGGTTTTCATGCTGCACTCCGTATCTTCAATGCCAGCGCCTTCAGGCCGCGGTGGATGCCTACTTTCACCGCCGACTCGGACATGCCGGTCAGGCGTGCGGTTTCGCTGACCGACAGGCCGCCGAGCTTGACGTGCAGGATCGGCAGGCGATGACGGTCCGGCAGCGCCTCCAGCAACTGGCCGATATCGTGCCGGGCCTGGGCCGATTCGGTGTCGGTGGCCGCGAACACGTCCTGCGCCGCTTCCAGCGGCAGGTTCAGCGCTTCGCGCCGGTGATGGCTGCGATGGAAGTCCATGAGCTTGTAGCGGGCGATGGCATAGACCCATGCGGTCAGCGGTTCGCCGCTGCGGTAGGTATGGCGGCTGTTGTGGATGGCCAGCAAGGTCTCCTGCAGGATGTCCTCGACGTCATCCGGCGCCCCGCCCAGCCGACGACGCAGGAACGCTCGCAGGCGTGCGCTCAACGCGTCCAGGAAGCACCGGTAGGCCGCGGGATCGCCGTCCAGCCCGGCCTCGAACAACGCACGCAGCACGGCCTCGACCGGATCAGCGGGCGATGGCGATGTGGGGGCCGGCGCGGACATGGTGCGGCTCACCTGCCCCCCTTCGCTGCGCCTGGATCGGGACGGACGCATGGCCAACCCACCCTGCCCGCACCCCGCCGGGGGCGCGGGCACGGGAAGGGTGGACAGGCACTTGTCTGGCAAGGAATCGGTCATCCAGGGGAGTTCGTTGCAGGGCGCCTTCCGGTTACACCGTCATTGCAATGCCATTGGACGCGATTCATCCACGCATCCCGCGGCATGCACGGACGTCAATCGGCACCTGCGGCACCCGTTGCCCTGTGCCCGTACGGTGTCCTGGCATGGAATCATGCCCCCCCGGTTGCCTGCGACTGCCGTGGGGGCCGCGATTCACCGGAAGGCTGCAGGCGACCGTACCACCGCGGCGGCCGGCGATCATGCCGGCGCAGGCAGCCGGGGGCACTCGGCGCGGGAGAACAACCGCCCCCGGTCCCGCTTTCGCCTTTTTCGCCCCGGTAACGGGTGCAGGCGCAGCGTGGTGCCGGCTTTCCGGAGGATCGACCATGAACCCGCTGACCGCCGCGCTGGAACCGTTGTTCGCGCACCTGCAGCCACGCCTCGTGGATATCTACCAGGACCTGCACCGACATCCGGAGTTGTCGATGCAGGAGCATCGCACCGCCGGCATCGCCGCCGACCACCTCGAACGGCTCGGCTATGCCGTCACCCGCGGCGTGGGCGTCACCGGCGTGGTGGGCGTGCTGCGCAATGGCGACGGCCCGACGGTGATGCTGCGTGCCGACATGGACGCGCTGCCCATGGCCGAGCAGACCGGCCTGCCCTACGCCAGCACCGCCACGGCTACCGATGGCGACGGGCAGACCGTCAGCGTGGCCCATTCCTGCGGCCATGACCTGCATGTGACCTGGTTGATGGGGGCCGCACAGGTGCTTGCCGGGGTGCGTGATGCATGGCGCGGCACGGTGATGGCCGTATTCCAGCCTGGCGAGGAGACCGCACAGGGTGCCAGTGCGATGGTCGGCGACTGGGATCACCTCGGCCTGCCGCATGCCGACGTGGTGCTGGGCCAGCATGTGATGGTGGGCATGGCCGGTACGGTGCGCTATCGGCCCGGGGTGATCCTGTCTGCGGCCGACAGCCTGAAGGTGAAGCTGTTCGGGCGCGGTTCGCATGGCTCGCAGCCGCAGACCGCGGTGGACCCGGTGGTGATGGCCGCGGCCACGGTGATGCGCCTGCAGACCGTCGTCTCGCGCGAGGTGTCGCCACTGGACAGCGCGGTGCTCACCATCGGTTCGCTGCAGGCCGGCACCAAGGAGAACATCATTCCCGACGATGCCACCCTCAAGCTCAACATGCGTACCTATGACGAGGCGGTGCGCACGCACCTGCTGCAGGCGGTCAGGCGCATCTGCTGCGCCGAGTGCGATGCCTCCGGCGCACGACGGCCGCCGGAGTTCACCACGCTCAGCAGCTACCCGATGACCGACAACGACCGCGAGGCCACCGCACGCGTGGCCGCGGCATTCCATGCCCAGTTCGGCGAGGACGCGCGCGAAGGAAAGCCGATGTCCGCCAGCGAGGACTTCAGCGTGTTCGGCCGTACCTGGGGCGTGCCGTATGTGTTCTGGTTCGTTGGCGGCACCGACCCTTCAGCCTATGCCAGGGCGCAGGCCGAAGGCGCCCTCAACACGCTGCCAGGCAACCATTCGCCGCGCTTCGCGCCGGTGCTCGAACCGACCCTGAAGGTCGGGCTGCAGGCCATGCTCAGCGCGGCGGCGGCATGGCTGTGCGTGGCCGCCGACACCCCACGCAATGTGGCCCCCTGACAGACGACAGTACCAGGACCGGCGTCATCGGTGATGACGCCGGGTGAGCGGATGATCGTGCTGGACATCAGGCACCATTGGATGCGGCTGCGCCGGGCGATCCAACACTTAGTGGCGCTGGCACCTGCCGGCCCGGCATGGCGTCGCACCATGCATCCGCGCCGGGTCGAGAGAGACCGCGCGGGCGCGCAACGCGCCCGGCGGCATGCGTATCCGCCCGGCAAGGGGGCACGGCTGTCGTGCCCCGGCCCGTCCCGGCTGACGGGCCAGGCGGTATCAACCGGCCAGGGTGGCGTTGTCGATCACGAAACGGTACTTCACGTCACCGGCGAGCATCCGCTCGTAGGCGGCGTTGATGCCATCGGCGGCGATCAGTTCGATGTCGGCGACAATGTTGTGCTCGGCGCAGAAATCGAGCATCTCCTGGGTCTCGGGGATGCCACCGATCATCGACCCGGCCAGGGTGCGGCGCTGGGTGATCAGGTTGAACACGTTCGGCGAAGGGTGCGGGGTGGCCGGCGCGCCGACCAGCACCATGGCGCCGTCACGACGCAGCAGCGCCAGGAAGGCGTCCAGGTCGTGCGGTGCGGCCACGGTGTTGACGATCAGGTCGAAACTGCCGGCGTGCGCCGCCATCGCATCGCGGTCGCGCGAAACCACCACCTCGTCGGCGCCCAGCGCCAGCGCCGCCTCGCGCTTGGACTCGGACGTGGTGAAGGCGACCACGCGCGCACCCAGCGCATGGGCCAGCTTGATGCCCATGTGGCCGAGGCCGCCGATGCCGACGACGCCGACCTTGCGCCCGGGGCCGGCGTGCCAGTGGCGCAGCGGCGACCAGGTGGTGATGCCGGCGCACAGCAGCGGTGCCACCGCGGCCAGTTTGGCCTCCGGGTGGCGGATGCGCAGCACGTAGCGCTGGTGGACGACGATGCGCTGCGAGTAGCCGCCCAGCGTCCAGCCCGGTGTGTCGGCGGTCTTGCCGTTGTAGGTGCCGACCATGCCGTGGCAGTAGTTCTCCAGGCCGTCGGCACAGTCATCGCAGTGGCGGCAGCTGTCCACGATGCAGCCCACGCCGACCAGGTCGCCCGCTGCGAAGCCGGTTACCTCGGCGCCGACGGCCGATACCCGACCGACGATTTCATGGCCGGGCACGCAGGGGAAATGGGTGCCGTGCCACTCGGCGCGCACCTGGTGCAGGTCGGAGTGGCAGATGCCGCAGTAGGCGATCTCGATCTGGACGTCGTGCGCGCCGGGCGCACGCCGGGTGATGTCCATCGGCTCCAGCGGGCGGTCGCCGGCGTGGGCGCCATAGGCTTTGACGGTCTGGGTCATGTCGGCTGTATCCGGGTGGGAGGTGATGCATTCTGCACCGGCTTCATTGCGGTGATTAGCCGATGGATTCTTTTAGGCTCTATTAGTCATTCTAATCAATCAGGCGTGCCACACTGGGGCCATGGCACGACGCAATCTCAACGACCTGCTGGCTTTCGTCACCGTCGCCCGCGAGGGCAGCTTCACCCGCGCGGGCGCCACCCTGGGCGTGTCCCAGTCCGCGCTCAGCCAGGCCATCAAGGCGCTGGAGGAACGCCTGCGGATCCGCCTCCTGACCCGCACCACGCGCAGTGTCTCCCCCACCCCGGCCGGCGAGCGGCTGCTGGGGGCGATCGGCAACCGCTTCGACGAGATCGAGGCCGAACTGGAGGCACTGAGCGAACTGCGCGACACCCCGGCCGGGCGGGTACGGATCACCTGTGGCGAACATGTGCTGCGCACCGTGCTGTGGCCGCGGCTGCTGCCGCTGATGCAACGCTACCCGGACATCGGCATCGAGTTCGATGTCAGCTATGGCCTGCGCGACATCGTCGCCGACCGGTTCGATGCCGGCGTGCGCCTGGGCGAGAGCATCGATCGCGACATGGTGGCCCTGCCGATCGGCCCGAAGCTGCGCATGGCGGCGGTCGCCTCGCCGGCCTATTTCAGTGGCCACCCGCCACCCCGGGTCCCCGAGGACCTGACCGGGCACAACTGCATCAACATCCGCTTCCCCACCGCCGGCGGCCTGTACGTGTGGGAATTCGAGCGTCGTGGCAGGCAGGTGAACGTGCGCGTGGAGGGACAGGCGATCTTCAACGCGACGCCGCCGATCGTGCAGGCCGCGCTCGATGGCCTGGGCGTGGCGTTCCTGCCGGAGGGTGAGTTCGCCCCGCACATCGAGGACGGTCGGCTTGTACGCGTGCTGCAGGACTGGTGCCCGCCGTTCTCCGGCTACCACCTGTACTACCCGAGCCGGAAGCAGCACTCGCCGGCATTCGCCCTGGTGGTGGAGGCGTTGCGCGCGGGCGGATGAGCACGCGGCACGGCAGCCACCTCCTGGCCAGTACGCGCTGACGCCGTGCATGCACCGCCCGCGGGCGGGTCGTGGATGCGGCGGAAGATGCCGTCGCCCTGGCGGACGTCCGCACTCCCGGGCGACGGCTACGCCACCCCTCCCCCTCCCAACCACGCCCATCGCCGTCCGGGCAGGACTCCGCGGCACAGCCCTGCGCGGGCGCGGGGCGACACCGCCAGCAACCGCCAGGGCCATCGTCTGCCGCGCCCGGTCTCAGAGCATCGCCGGTTCACGCTCCGGATAGCGGTGCCGGGCGATGGCAGCCGCGAAGCGCTCCACGGTATCGTCCGCATCCGCTCCGGCGAACAGCAGCAACGGATCGTTGTCCAGCGGCGTCACCCCGGTCGCATCCCACACCTGGCGCCCCTCGCCGACGAACAGCAGCGGTTTGCCATGGCGGTAGCCGTCGCGGAGGTGCTCCAGTGCCCGTACGTCGGCGGCCAGTACCGCCGCGGCCGCCGCGCCGCCCACGACCGCCAGCGCGTCGAACAACACGCCCGGCTCGTTCTCCAGCGATGCGTCGGCATCGAACGCGGCGCCGTCCGCATCCTGCAGGCGGCCCACGTGCGGCCCGAGCAGGCGCACCACCGCGCCCTGCGCGGTCAACCCCTCATGCAGCGTCGTCACGTCCATCGCGCGGCTGCCATCGGCCACCAGCACCGCGATGCGGCGGGTTCGAATCCCGTCCTCACCGGGTCGCGACAGCAGCGACAGCGCAGGCGACAACGCCACTTCCGGGGTCACCGGGGTGGTGCGCACGCGCGGCATTGCCGGCGGCAGCGCCATGCCCAGTCCGCGCGCGACCTCGGCGGCCAGTTCCCCGGAGACGTTGCGCAGCATCGATACCACGCGCCGGCGCACCGCCGGAACCGTCACCTTGCTCAGCTCGAAACGGAATGCATCGGCGATGTGGCGGCGCTCGGCCGGACTCTGGCTGTCGTAGAACAGCGTCGCCTGCGCATAGTGCTCGGCGAACTTCTCCGGCTTGCCGCGCACCTCGTCGCCCTGCGGCGGCTCGGCGAAGGATACGAAGCCGGCGGCTCCGGCCTGGAACGGGCAGCCACCGGCCAGGGAGTTGGGCTCGTAGGACACCCGGCCGCGATGGACGGCCTGGCGATGCATGCCGTCGCGCTGGTTGTTGTGTGCCGGCGCCACCGGGGCGTTGATCGGCAGTTCGTGGAAGTTGGGGCCACCCAACCGGCTGATCTGCGTGTCCACGTAGGAGTGGATGCGTCCGGCCAGCAGCGGGTCGTTGCTGAAGTCGATACCGGGGATGACGTGCGCCGCGCAGAACGCCACCTGCTCGGTTTCAGCGAAGAAGTTGTCCGGGTTGCGGTCGAGCACCATGCGTCCCACCGGCAGGATCGGCACCAGCTCCTCGGGCACGATCTTCGTGGCGTCGAGCACGTCGAAGCTGAAGCCCTCGGCCTGTTCCTCGCTGAACACCTGGATGCCCAGCTCGTACTCGGGATGGTCGCCGGCCTCGATCGCCTCCCACAGGTCGCGGCGATGGTAGTCCGGGTCCGCGCCGGAGATCTTCACCGCCTCGTCCCACACCAGCGAGTGCGTGCCCAGCCTTGGCGTCCAGTGGAATTTGCAGAACACCGATTCGCCGTGCGCATTGACCAGCCGGAAGGTATGCACGCCGAACCCCTGCATCATCCGGTAGCTGCGCGGAATCGCGCGGTCGGACATCTGCCACATCAGCATGTGGGCGGACTCGGGCATCAGCGACACGAAGTCCCAGAAAGTGTCGTGCGCCGACGCCGCCTGGGGCATGCCATGGTGCGGCTCGGGCTTGACCGCGTGCACCAGGTCCGGGAACTTCATCGCGTCCTGGATGAAGAACACCGGCATGTTGTTGCCCACCAGGTCCCAGTTGCCCTGGTCGGTATAGAACTTCACCGCGAAGCCGCGCACGTCGCGCGCGGTGTCCTTGGAGCCACGCTCACCGGCCACCGTGGAGAAGCGCACGAACACCGGGGTGATCTTGCCCGCCTGCTGGAACGGCGCGGCGCGGGTGAGTGCGGAAAGATCCTCGTAGGCCTCGAAGTAGCCATGCGCGCCGGAACCGCGCGCATGCACCACGCGCTCGGGGATGCGTTCATGGTCGAAATGGGTGAGCTTCTCGCGCAGGATGAAATCCTTCAGCAATGCCGGTCCGCGCAGACCGGCCTTGAGACTGTTCTGGTTGTCCGCGACCGCCACCGCCTGGTTGGTGGTCATGTGCCTGCCCGAGCCGTCGTTGCGCGCCCGCTGCAGCGGCGCGGCATTGGCGTCCTGGCCTGCGGCCGCGGCGGTGCCGACCTTTGCGCCGGCGTTCGCTTCGCTCGTCGTACTGGCACCTGCCGCCGTGGCGGGTTCCGGAAAGTGTTCGCCCTGCGGGGGCATGCCCGCGGCACTGCCGTACTCGGCGGACTTGTCGGCGTTGTGGGTACGCTGGCCAGCCCACCCATCAACCAGGCCCGGCACCTCGTCCTCGGGCCGCAGCGGCCGCCGTGACCCGCTGTCGGCCGGGCCGCTGTCCGAACGCGCCGCGGCCTTGCCGTGTGGAGGATGGGAAGAAATGCCTTTCTTGCTGGCCATGGGAGCACCTGATGTGAAACGGGCCTCCACCCTATTTGCCTGCGGTAAAACATGCGTGACCCGGCGCCGGCATCCCCTCACGGCACCTTGATCGCGCTCATGTCCCGGTCTGCGAATGCGGTGCCTCCACCGGCTTGGATTCGGGCGAGTCCTTCTGCCGCAGGTAGATGCTCAACAGCACGATCGACAGCACCGCCAGGAACTCGCTCTGCCAGTTCTGCATCGATTCGAACCAGAACCGCGCACTGCCAAGGTGGTCGTCGAGCCCGATGCCCGCTTGTCCCTCCAGTGCGCGCTGCTGGTTCTCATGTCGCCAGCTTCCGTAGCAATGCCCGGCGAACGCCAGCGCGAACAGCACCAGGTAGGCCAGCGACAGCGAATTGGCGTACAGGACCTTCCACACCCCGCCCCGGCGCACCGGCCACGGGGGCGTTCCGGGCTCTATCTCGTCCACCTCCGCATCCGGCTCCAGCTTGCGCGACTCGGCCGAACCACGCTGGCGCAGCACCACCGTCAGCAGTACGTACATGCCCATCTGCAGGAATTCACTTTCCCAGTTCTCGAATGTGGCCGAGACGAAATGGCCGCTATGCAGGTACTGGCCCAACGTGAGTGCCGCTGCACCGCTTTGCGCCAACTCCGCGTTGAATGTGCGCAGCCCGGTCCAGATCTGTCCAGCCAGCGAGACGGCAAACAGCGCAAGCAAGGCCAGCGACAGCCCGTTGCGGTGGATGAACGACGCACTGTGCTTGTTCATGGGCTTCCTCCGGTTCGCGGCAGACCTTGACCAGCGTCCACGAAAGCCCGCGTCAAGGACCGTGGCATCCGTCTTCCCGACAGGTCACATCGATGAACGAAGCGCCATCGGCATGCACGGCGCATGCAGTTGCTTCACGCCGGCCACCGCCCGTGCTGCCAACAATCCGGTCTCCCCCAGCGAGGACACCGTCATGAATCGAGACCGCAAAGACCCGCCCGCTACCGATGCCGAACGCGATGTCAGTGAAACCCCGCAGCAGCGCCGCGAGCGCAAGCATCACGAAAGCCGTAACCACGACGAGGCACTGGAGGAAACCTTCCCGGCGAGCGACCCCGTCTCGCCGTTCGTGCCGGCAAAGACGCCGGAATAGGCCACGACCCGAAGCCACGGGCGGCCGCGCGCCGCCCGCACCCCGCAGGCACGCGCCAGGGACCGCGAGAACCGCTAGAACCAGTGCTGGCGGCGGCCCAGCACGAACGCACCCAGCCCCATCGCCACCAGCCCTGCAAGCGCTGCATAGAAGCCGGCATCGCCACTGTCGAAGAGCCCGGCACCGAAGTTCATGCCCAGTGCGCCGACGATGGTCGCCATCAACCCGGTCACCACGGTGACGAAGGTAAGCACCCGCATGGCCTGGTTGGTGCGCAATGCGGTCTGGTTGCTGAACAGCTCGAAGCTGCCCAGAACCTGGTCGCGCGCGTTCTCGACCATGTCCAGCGCACGTTCGAAACGCATGTTCAAGGCGTTGAAGTGACGGTCCGCCTCGCGCCCTTCGTCAGGCCGGAATTCCGGGCGTGACATCGCACCGAACACCACCCGGTGCGGTGCCAGCATGCGCCGCAGGCGCGACGCCCAGCGACGCAGGCGCTGCAGTTCCTTGAGCGCGTCACATGCGCCCTTGCCGAGGATGCTGACCTCCAGCCGTTCGATCGCCAGTTCGTGCTCGTCGATGGCCTTGAAATAGCTGCCCAGCAGGCGGTCGAGCACGGTGGCCACGAAGCTCTCCGCGCCGAGCACGCCCACCCTGCCCGGCTGCTGCGTGCGCATCTCCTCCAGGAACGCAACCGGCTCCCGGCGGAAGGTGACCACGCGGTCGGCACCGGCCACGCAGACCAGTACGACTCCGTTGACCCGGTCCTTGTTGTCGCCGCCGCCGGCAACCACCGCGCGCACCCAGAAGAAGGCCTCGTTCTGCCCGACCTCGGGCACGCTGCCGCCGTCCAGGAACGGGCGGGCGGCCTGCGGCAGCCTCCATGCCGCCCACACCGCATCGATCTGCTCATCCGAGGGATCGCACAGGTCGACCCATGCCAGCGTATCGCGCGCCGGCTGGCAGGCGGCCAGCGAGCACTGGCTGATCGCCTGCGCGTGTCCGCGCGCGTCGAACAGCCTGCAGAAGAAGCCGGCGCGCGCCGCTCCGGCCGCCTCGGCCGCATCACCATTGCCGCCGGCCGCCTGCATGACTACAGGTAATCCTGCCGCGCCTTCTCCGCGCGCGCCGCACCGATGGCGGTCTGCACGTCCTTCTGCTCTTCCGGCGGCGGCAGTACCGCGGGCATGCCCAGGCTGCGGATCCACAGTTCACGTGCCCATCCGCGCGTGTGATAGAGGTGATGGTCCTCCTGCGTCTCCACCGCGGCATGGGCCTGCGCGAGCAGCTCGGCGCGCGGCCCGCCCTGTTCGGCGACCTGGCCGATCAACTCCCAGTTCATGTGATCCTTGGTCTCGGCCAGCACGACGCATTCGGCCGCGACCAGCTCCGCGTCGGCGGGCTTGGCATTGGCCAGCGCCATTTCGATCGCCGCGACCAGCGACGCCCCCTGGTGGGCGACGACGTCGCGTCCCGGACTGGGGGTTTCCGGGTCCAGGCCCATCTCCTCGAACACGCGCATCAGGATCCGTTCGTGGTTGCGGGTTTCCTCGAGGTAGCCCTCCCACTCCTGCTGCAGGTCCTTGTTGCGTGCCGCACGGATGGCCGCGGTGTACACCTCGATGCCACCACGTTCGGTTTCCAGGGCCTGCAGCAGCAGTTCGCGGACCTGCGCCGCATGGATCTTGGAAGTCATGGATGTTCTCCTGGGCTGAGGAACGCCCGGTATAGACAGGCAACTGCAAGGAGGCCGTGATCGGGCGTGAAGCCGGCGTGGCCGCATGCGGACATGCATGCGTTGCAACGGGGGCGGGCCCTCGTCGCGCGACAGGCCCGCCCATTCCTTCACCCGACCACCAGCGACCAGGGAATTTCCGAGCCCTTGAACTTGTAGCGGAATCCCTCGCAGTCGATCTGCCTTGCCAGGTTGCCCTGGTCATCGGCCAGGGTGCTGATCTCGATCAGCGTGTTGGCCGCCACGGGCGCGCTCCTGGCGGGAATGCCCATGGTCTTGATGTCGGCCAGCTCCGTGGCGATGCGCCTGACCGGGCGGCGCTCTTGTCCCGGTCCCACCAGATAGAGTTGAACACCTTTCACAGCAAGATTTCCTCATGGTTGTTCCCGCCCCGGCATGCACCATTTAGCCTGCGCGAAGTGAAGCCATTGCGTGCGTGGCGCGGTCGTGGCGTGAAACCCTGAAACCGGTCACGAACCGGTGCCCCGTGGCTCCGTTGCCCATGATCCGTGCCAACGCATGCGCTGCGTCCGCCATGCAGTTCGCGCCGGGCACGCACGCGGCACCCGCTGCGCGTGCACATGGCCATCACCGATCTGCTGCATGGTCTTAATCGCACGCCAGCCATCATGGCCTCGGAGCACTTCCGCTCCGCGTGGAGAATCGACATGGACACCAGCAAGATGAAGCACTTCCTGCTCATGGGCATCGTCGCGGCCGCCAGCGCGGGTGCCATCACCACGGGCCATGCCGCCCCCCAGGCGCATGGCACGCAGGAACACGAATCGGCGCAACCCGGCAGCGACACCTGGATCACCACCAAGGTCAAGGCCGATCTTCTCGCCACCAAGGACATCCCCGGCATGGCGATCAAGGTCGAGACCGTCAATGGCGTCGTATCGTTGAGCGGCGAGGTGGACAGCAAGGTCGAAGCCGACAAGGCTGTCGCCGTCGCCAAGGGCATCAAGGGCGTCAGCCGCGTGGACAACCGGCTGGTGGTACGCGCCGGCAAGTGACTTAGCCGGGCGGCGCGTGGGCCCTGGCCGACGGCCGCCCGTGCATCTGCATCGGCGCCACGCCGCGCTTCGCATGCTGCGGCGTGGTTGCCACCGCTGGCCGGTCATGCCGGTGCCCGCAGCGCGGGGGCATACGCGACAGGGGCGCGTGCTTGGCACGCCTGCACATCGTCATGCGCGTGGCGGGCGGCCGGCGCGGCTGGCGGACGCGGCGCCGCCGCACGGATGACTGCGCCGGTGCAGCGCACTCATGCATCTGGTCTGCGTGGGTTGCGCCCGGACAGGCGCGCGGCAATGGGCGCCAGGTCCTGCCGGATCCGGTCGATGTCGCCCCAGGGATGCTGCTTCATCCGCTTCATCCGGCGTGGTTCCGAGGCGATGTCGTAGGCGTCTGCGCGCCGGACCCTGCCCAGCTCCTCCCAGCGCAATGGCATGGCCACCGGCGCGCCCGGCCGGGCCCGCAACGAGAACGACGCCACGCTGGTGGCACCCCGGCCGTTACGCAGGTAGTCGATGAAGATGCGCCCCTTGCGCTGGCGCTTGCTGGCCGTGGCCACGTAGGCCAGCCGATCGGCAGTCGCCATGGCTTCGGCGAAAGCACGCGCGAAGGCCTTCACCTGCGACCACTCGCAGGCCGGCCGCAGCGGCACCACCACGTGCAGGCCCTTGCCGCCGGAGATGCGCACGAAGGATTCCAGGCCCAGTTCGCGCAGGTGATCGCGCACCTGCCGGGCCGCTGCCACCACCCGGGCCCAGGCCACCCCCGGGCCAGGATCGAGATCGAACACGATGCGGTCAGCCAGGTCCGGCGCATCGGCCCGCGCGCCCCACGGATGGAACTCCAGCGCATTGAACTGCACCAGCTCGAGCAGCCCGGCCGCATCGCGCA
Organism: Stenotrophomonas acidaminiphila; assembly: GCF_001431595.1. GTDB lineage: Bacteria > Pseudomonadota > Gammaproteobacteria > Xanthomonadales > Xanthomonadaceae > Stenotrophomonas > Stenotrophomonas acidaminiphila. The sequence continues at coordinate 32,010 of NZ_LDJO01000030.1, read as the reverse complement.
CCACGATGTAGTCCGCGCGGGTGCCGCCCTCCTCCTCGATCGGCACCGTGCCGACATGCCCGGTGCCGGGCGGCAGGTGTTTCTGGAAGAAACACGGTCGCTGGGTGCCCTGCGGACAGCGCACCACCGACACCGGCCTGTCGACGATCTCCGGCAGCAGCCACGGCAGCATGTCGCGGTAGTAGGCGAACACTTCCTGCTTGCGGATGCCGGCGTCTGGATACACCACGCGGCTGTGGCTGGTCAGCGCCACATCGGTGGCGGCAGCTGACGACCCGGGCATATGGTCAGGCATGCTGTGTTCCTCCGGTACTGGAACCGGCACCGCGGCGCGCAGCTCGGCCACGTTCCGGTCGGCGCGGATGGTCTTGAACGACGCCTGCCGCAGCAGGCCCTGATTGCCGGTGCCATGATGGAACACTTCCACCACCATGACCGGCTTCACCCATTGGACCCTGCCCGGCCCGACGGCCCCGGCGGTGATGGCCGGTAACGGTGTGTCGCGGGCAAGCGGCGACAGCCGCCGCACCAGTGCGTCGAGCGTGTGCTGGTTGAAGCCGCTTCCCACCCGGCCGGCATAGCGCCAGCCCCTGCGGCCCACGGGCGTGGCCAGCAGCAGCGCCCCCAGCCCACTGCGGCTGCCCTTGGGTGCGGTGAACCCAACCACCACGAACTCGTCGGACATGCGGTGCTTGACCTTGCGCCAGTGGTCGCCGCGACCGCTGCGGTAAGCCGCCGCGGCACGCTTGGAGATGATGCCCTCCAGGCCGCGTTCCACCGCCATGGCCAGGGCGCGCTGGCCATCGGCCACGTGCGAGCTGTACACCAGCGGCTGCGATGCCGATTCCAGCAGCGTGGCCAGCAACGCCTTGCGGTCGTCCTGGCGGCAGCCACGGACATCGACATCGCCCAGTTGCAGGATGTCGAACAGCACATAGGACAGGGGCGCGGCGCGCTCACCCGACAAGCTGGCCTGCAGCAGGCCGAAATCCTGCTGGCGTCCGGCCCCGGCCACCAGCTCGCCGTCCAGCACCGCCACGACATCGAGCGCCTGCAGGGCCTGCACGATCGCGGGCAGCCGCTGCGTCCATTCCAGCGCGTTGCGCGACCACAGCCGCACCCGGTCGCGGGCCAGCTGCGCGATCAGCCGATAGCCATCCCATTTGGCTTCGTGCAGCCAGCCGTCCCCGTCCGGCACCGCCTCCACCAGGGTGGCCAGCTGCGGCGCGTGGAATGCAGGTTCTGCGCGGGTGCGGCGGGCACCGGGCAGTTTGGCCGCGGCTGCCAACAGGCGCCGGCCCCGCGCCGGCACGGGGCGTGGTCGCTTGCCCGCGGCCGGCCCCCGCCCGGGCGGGGCAGCGTCCAGCAGGTCGTCCGCCTCCAGTGGGGCCGCGTATGCGTCGCGCGCCTTGAACAACAACCATTCCGGCTGCCGCCCACGTGCACCCGAACGCACCAGGTGCCATCCGCCCCTGAGCTTGCCGCCGAACAGCTGGAAGCGCAGGTGCCCGCTGGCCAATTGCTCCTCCGCATCGCCGTCGGTAGCCCAGGTGCCGTGGTCGAAGATCGCGACATGGCCGGCGCCATACTGGCCTGCGGGGATATCCCCTTCGAAATCCGCGTAGTCCAGCGGATGGTCTTCCACCTGGGCCGCCAGCCGCTTTACGGACGGGTCCAGGCTCGGCCCCTTCGGTACGGCCCAGCTGCGCAGGGTGCCGCCCACCTGCAGGCGGAAGTCGTAATGGCGATGGCTGGCGTGGTGCAGCTGCACCACGAAAACGGGGTGCATGCCGCGCGCGCGACGGCGGTCCACCGACGGCTCGGGGGTCCGGTCGAACCGGCGCTTGCGTCGATAGTCGTACAGACTCATCGCCGCTCCAGGCCCGGCGTTGGTGACATGGCAGGCAACGGCACCCCGCTGTTGCGCCGATGCCATGCATCCAGCTCAGCCTGGCCCAGGTCATCGGGCATGGTCTCCAGCAGCACGCAGGCGTCCAGTACATCGCGCAGCACGCCCAGCGGCGTGCCAGGCACCGCCGGCGGCCAGTACGCGACCGCGCCGAACCGCTCGACCATTGCCTGCACGTGGTGCTGCAGGTCTGCCCCTGCCTGCAACAGGCGCTGGCGTACCCAGCCGCGCAGCGGGGCGTGCGCCACGAAGCCCTGCGCGACCTGCGCATCGCGCCAGCCGGCCAGTGCCGACAGCGCGCCGCGGGCCCACTCGGTGCGGCCGCCCGCGCGCGCGGGGACCAGCAGCGGCGCCGGCGCGGCATGCGCCCGCAGCTGGCGCTTGAGCGTGGTTTCCCATGTCCGCGCCTCGGCCACGGTGGCGGCCTCCAGCAGCCAGCCGGCATCCAGGTCGAAGAATTCGTAGTAGCGTGAAGAGAACGCCTGCATTCGCACCAGCGGATCACCGGCGATGCTCAGCTTGGCGTGGTCCTCATTCGCGCAGGGCAGCACGTAAAGGAAAGTCGTGCCATAGACCCGCCGGCCGATGCTGCCGACTGGAATCAAGCGACGGCCGCCGCCCATGCTCAGGGCGCCGCCTTCCGGCGCGTGGACGTGCCTGCCTTCTTCGCGGCGGACCTGCGGGGTGCCGCCTTCTTCGCCGGTTTCCGCTTGCCGGCAGGCGTGCGCTTGTTCTCTTCCAGGCTTTTCTGCAGCAGCGCCATGAAATCGACGACGTTGGTGGTGGCATCCTCCGGCTCGGTGTGTTCGTCGATGATCCGGGTGGTGGCGCCCTTGGCCTTCAGGCGCTTGCGGATGATCGCCTCGAGCCGGCCACGGAACTCGTCCTGGTAATCGTCCGCACGCCACGGCACCGACATCGATTCGATCAGGCTCGCAGCCACCTCCGTCTCGCGCCTGGAGATACGGTAGTCGGCAGGCTTGCCCCCGGGCAGCCTGTACTCGGCCGGGTCCACCAGTTCCTGCGGATAACGCAGCATCATCAACAGCAGCGCCTCGCCCTCGGGCACCACCGCGCACAGGTACTCGCGGGTGCGGATGACAACGCGCGCGATGCCGGCCCTGCCGGTGTCGCGCAGCGTCTCGCGCAGCAGCACGTAGCCCTCCTCCGCCTTCTTGCCGGGAACGATCACATACGGCTTTTCATAGAAGCGCACGCTGATCTCGTCGCGCTCGACGAACGCTTCCACGTCGATGGAGTCGTGGGTCTGCGGCGCAGCCGAGGCGATGTCCTCCTTTTCCACCACGACATAGCTGCCCTTGTCGTACTCGAATGCCTTGACGATATCCTTCCATGGCACTTCCTCGCCGGTTTCGGCATTGACCCGTTCGAAGCGGATCGGCTTGCGGTCACGCGAGTCGAGCATGCGGAAGCTGATGTCCACCCGGCGCTCGCCGCTCATCAGCGACACCGGGACGTTCAACAGGCCGAAAGACAGGGTTCCCGTCCAGATCGGACGCGCCATGGCGTGCATACCGTTGTGAACTGGCGACAACGCTGGCCAATACCGGCTAAAGCAGGCGTGAAGAACCGCCCCGGCACGTTCACGCCCGTACCGGGAATATCCCGCGGACTTCACGCGAGCGGGCCACCGGCGCCAGCAGCGAATGCGCCACCACCGCCAGTGCATCGCGCTTGCGCCGTACGCTGATCGCGGCCACGCAGTCGGCCGGCACCCACAGCCCGAATTCATGCATCTTGGCATCCTGCGCGGTCACAAGCACGCACGAATCGGCGGCAATCCCGGTCAGCACCAGCCGGCGGACGCCCAGCTTGCGCAGCAGGATCGCCAGCGGCGTGGCATGGAATGCCGAGTGCTTGGGCTTGAGCACGTGGTAATCACCCGGCCGTGGCGACAGCCGCTCCACCGTGGCTGCGGCATGGCCACCGGCTTTGGCGCAGGCTTCGACCAGGTCGCCGAACTGTCCCTGCCAGCGGGCGAAGTTGTCGTTGACATGGATCACCGGCTGCGATGCCGCATCGAACCGCCGGCGCAGGTCGGCGATCGGCCGGCAGATCGCGACGGCGCGTGCGCCGAGCGCGTCGCCGCCTTCGAAGTCGAACAGGTTGACCATGTCCAGGATGATCAGCGCGGTTGCGTTGGCCTTGCCGGTCGCCATGCTCGCCCTGCCGCACTCAGCCGCGCGGGCCGCCCATGACCGGCAGGACCACGCCGCTTATGTAGCTGGCGGTCACCGGCGAAGCCAGGAACACGTAAGCCGGCGACACCTCCTCGGGCTGCGCCGGCCGCCCCATGTCGCTGTCGCCGCCAAACCGGGCGACATCGCCGGCATCCTTGTCCGCCGGGTTCAGCGGCGTCCACACCGGGCCCGGCGCGACGCAGTTGACGCGGATGCCACGGGGCAGCAGTTGCGCCGCCAGGGACAGGGTAAGGGCATGGATCGCGCCCTTGGTCGCCGAATAGTCGATCAGCGACGGACTGCCGAACAGCGCGGTCTCCGAACCGGTGTTGATGATGCTGCCACCCTGGCCCAGGTAAGGCAGCACCGCGCGCGCCATGTGGATATAGCCGGCGATGTTGGTCTGCAGGGTCTCCTGCAGGTGCAGATCGCCCAGATCCTCGAGCCGGTGGCAATGCAGCTGGAAGGCCGCATTGTTGACCAGGATGTCGATGCCGCCCAGCGCCCGGTCCGCCTGCCGCGCGGCCTGGTCGCAGAATGCAGGGTCACGCACGTCACCGCTGATGGCGATGCAGCGCCGGCCCTCTTTCTCGACCGCGGCGCACGTGGCCCGCGCATCCTCGTGCTCGTCCAGGTACAGGATCGCCACGTCGGCACCTTCGCGCGCGAACAGGACGGCCACTGCCCGGCCGATGCCCGAATCGCCCCCGGTGACCAGTGCGCGCATGCCCTGCAGTTTGCCGCTGCCGCGGTAAGCGGGTGCCTGGTAGCGTGGCGGCAGCTGCAGTTCATGCTCGTTGCCCGGCTTGTCCAGGTGCTGTGCCGGCATCTTCGCCGGTTGCCGGCGGACGCCGGCCTGGACGCCTCCATCGGAGGATGCGGGCTTGCCCGCGCCCTGCCTGCGGGCCTGTGTCTGCAGTGCGCGCTGCCGCGCGGCGGTGGTATCCGCGCCTGCCCCGGCGGTCTTCGCGCGGCCCTTGCCGGGTTGCACCGAGGCCGGGGATTTCCTGCTGCCGGATGTCTTCCTGCCAGTAGCCATGGATCATGCTCCTTGTACGGGTATGGAGGGCTATCAGGCATTCATGCGGCCGCGTGGCGGGCGCAGTGTTCGCAACAATGGACCACGCCGGCGGACTCGATGCCATGGCCGATCACCGCGCATCGGCAATGCGCGCAGCGCGGCGCCATGGCATGGATCGCGCATTCAAACGAATCGAAGGTGCCGGTGACGGCCCCTTGGGTCACCGTGAAACTGTTGGCATATTCATTTCCACAGACGTCGCAGGTCGCCATGGCCATGTCCTCGATGCAGATGGAGTGCTGATTGTCCGCAGCGCCGCCGCTGCCCGGCCGTGAAAGGACGTGGACGCCATGTGCATGAGGGGGCCGTCAGCGGTGGCATGCGCGCAGCAGGCGCAACGCGGCCGTCTCCAGCTGGCGTATGCCACGAAGTGCGCGCAGGGGTTCAAGCCGGCCGGCGCGCCAGGCATCGAATACGCAGGGATCTATGTAGGACGCGCGACACACCGCCGGAGTGTTGCCGAGAGTGGCCGCCACCGATGCGACCACCTGGTTCTGCATCGCGGTGCAGTGCGTCGCACTGGCATCCGCAGGCAGTGGCAACCGCGCCAGTTCCATCAGGGCGGTCAGGGTTGCTCCCCATGTGCGGAAGTCCTTGGCGCTGAACGCAGCGCCGGTCGCCTGCCGCAGGTAAGCGTTGATATCGCCGGAATCGACCGGCCGCACCTGGCCGTCGTCGTCCAGGTACTGGAACAGCATCTTGCCGGGCAGGTCATGGCAACGCCGGATCAATCCCACCAGCCGGGCGTCGTCGATGTGCAGCACGTGCACGCGGCCTGACTTGCCGGCGAACCGTATCTGCGCGACGCGCTTTGCCGGCAGGCGCACGTGGCGGGTGCGCAGCGTGGTCAGGCCGTAGGAGCGATTGCTGCGCGCATAGGCCGCATTGCCGACCCGCGCATACGTCCGGCCCATCACCGATACGACCAGGGCCAGGACCTTCTCGCGTGGAAGCCCGCTCAATGCCAGGTGCCGACGCACCTGCCTGCGCAGCGCCGGCAGTGCCTTCCCGAACGCCAGGATGCGATCGAACTTATCCGTACCACGCCGCCGCACCCAGTCCGGGTGGTAGCGGTACTGCTTGCGCCCGCGCGCGTCGCGACCGGTCGCCTGCAGGTGCCCGTCGGCGCTGGCGCAGATCCAGACGTCCCTATAGGCCGGCGGGATTGCCAGCTGGCGGATCCGCTGCAGGGTCTGGCGGTCGCGCACCGTCGCACCATCGGCGTCAACGTAGCGGAATCCCTTTCCGGCGCGCAGCCTCACGATGCCCGGTTGCCGGTCATGGACGTGGCGCAGGCGGCTCTCACCCATGGCCTGGCCCGATCATGGAAACCCATCGCGCAGGCATGGCCGCATGGCGATCCAGCACGCCGCTCACCAGGGCGGAATGACCATCACGAGTACCAGCAGCAGCACCACGGCGCCTATGAGCACCATCCAATGACCACGTTTCATCCGGACATCACCTCGCAAGCAACAATCGATCCACGGCCGCCGCGCCGCATGCGGTCCCGTGTGGATACCGGGCACACCACCGCTTCCCTTGCGCGCGGCAATACCGATGACCCATGCCCGGAACCGGAATGGAACGCGCGGCAGGACCTACAGGCATCCTCTCCGGCACTCCGTCGCAGGCACCGTGCGCAGACACTCAGTACAGGGCCGACGCGCTGGACCAGAGCGACTGCGCCGTGACCGCCGCAAGCGCCCCCAGCGACATGTAGACAACGGCTGACAGACTCCGGGAGAGCAACCGCCTCATCACCCTTCTCCTGCGATACGGCCGGGCTACAGTCATAACGCCCGCTGCGTGACCGGCGCGGGAAGATCGGTGCAGATGTCGTGAACACGGCGCTTCAATGGCCTGCCGCGATCACGCCGCAGGAATCACCGGCATGCCACCGGTAACACCCTGGCTACTGAGCACCGACTACCTGCATGCGCGCACGGGGCGGTGACTGCTCCTACCGCGTCCCGGCATCGGCCGGGGGCACGTGCCCAGGCAGGAGATCCGCAACGCGCACGAGCGCCCATCCCCCCCACCAGCTGATGATGGGCGGCCAGGTGCGCGTCCGACGGCAGTGGTGGACGCGGCGTCCCGGACTGCCCTTGGCGGGCGTCCCGCTGCAGGGAACAGCCCATGCCGGGGATACCGGCATCCGCATGACGGGTCCGCCTTGCCGGTTGGCAGTTGCCGCTCAAGGCTGCTCTTACCAGCAGGCTTCGTGGACCCGGTTGTCCCAATGGCTGGAAAGCGCGAAGCCCCGCTTCAGCCCTGCTTTGCGGAACGCCGCATCGCGCCCTTTCCGCGCGCTCGCACAGGCATTTTCCGCGGGGCGCGCATTGCGCCGCGCAGGGGCGGTGCGCCGGGACCGCGGTGCGGCGCGCGTGGCCGGCCGAGGCACTGCGGGCGGACCCGCCGTCTGCAGCCGCCGCTGCACGGTCCAGACCTTCACCGGCGGCCCGGCGCATGGCTGGGACTGATAGGCCACCTGGCCGCCATCGAGGCACTTGAACACCTGCAGCGGCACCACGTGCGGCGCGCTGGCCGCCACCAGCAGTAACAGGAATCCAACTTTCGCCATCACCGGTTCCGTTCAGGCTGTCCGGACCCCATCATCGCGTCGGGCATGGGCGGGAAACATCAGCGGCACATCCCTGCCGGGGTCGTCACGCTGCCCTGTTCGAGGTCGGACAACCGGCCATGCGCGCATGGAGTTTTTTTTTCACAAATGGCTTGCTCGGCCCGAAAAGCCGGGCTATCATTTCTTTCTCGGCAACAACGCAACAACGGGGCCATAGCTCAGCTGGGAGAGCGCCTGCATGGCATGCAGGAGGTCAGCGGTTCGATCCCGCTTGGCTCCACCAAATCCGGACATTAGGCCGTCTGGAAAGCCGAAAAAACTTGATGAAGTTTACGCGTCCCCATCGTCTAGAGGCCTAGGACATCACCCTTTCACGGTGGCGACCGGGGTTCGAATCCCCGTGGGGACGCCATTCATCGAAAACAAAGACCCCGGTTTCACAAGGGTCTTTTTTGTTGGAGACATTGCCCTGCCCAACAGGCAATGAGGAAGAGAAAAAGCTTCCACTCCGACAAAGAGTCCGGTAATATTCCGCGCTCGAAAATTTGGATACGGGGCCATAGCTCAGCTGGGAGAGCGCCTGCATGGCATGCAGGAGGTCAGCGGTTCGATCCCGCTTGGCTCCACCAAATCCGGACATTAGGCCGTTCGGATTGATTGACAACGAAGCATACGCGTCCCCATCGTCTAGAGGCCTAGGACATCACCCTTTCACGGTGGCGACCGGGGTTCGAATCCCCGTGGGGACGCCAATTCAAGGAAGCTCTGCCCAGGCAGGGCTTTTTTGTTGCCCGCAAGAAGAGGCGCTCGCCCTGATCCGGCCTGCAGCCCCACTCATTGCGGCCGCAGGGCCTTGGCCAGGGCCCGGCGCAGGTCGCTCCCGGTATAGGGCTTGGCCAGCGTCACGCCGGCATCGAATATCCCGGGCAGCCGCGATGCATCCATCCCGGTCGCGACCAGGAACGGGATCCCGCGCCCGGCGAGTACCTCGGCAACCGGCGTACTGTCTTCGTCGTCGGCCAGGCAAAAATCGAGCAACGCCAGTTGCGGGTGCAGCACATCGATCATGTCCAGCGCGGACCGCACGGTTTCGGCCACGCCCACGACGTGCAATCCCTCGCGCTCGAGCTGCAACTGCAGCAGCGTCGCGTTCAAGTCGTCGTTCTCCACGATCATCACACGCATGGAGTGCAGCGAATCCATCGCCATCCCTTGCTCACGGATGACGGAAGTATAGCCATCCGGGCCCCGGGTTACTTTGCGAAAACCGCCGCCAAGGCCTGCCCAACCCCCAAGCCCTCCGTTATACTTGCGCCCCTGCCAGCCGAAGTGGCGGAATCGGTAGACGCAGCGGACTCAAAATCCGCCGCCCTTAAAAGCGTGTGGGTTCGAGTCCCACCTTCGGCACCAGCACAGCAAAGGCCAGGCAGCGATGCCTGGCCTTTTTGCGTTCGTACGTCATTCCCGCTGGACGAGCGTCGCAGGAAGGCCCCAGGCAACGGGGCCTTCCTCGCCGCGATCTCCACGGAGGTCAGCGCCGGATCAGTTGCGGCGTGCGCGTGCGAACGCCTCGGCCAGCGCATTGTTGGCCGGTGGTGCCGAACTGCCCGGGCGCGTGCCCCGCGACGGTTCGCCACGCCCACTATCACGGCGCCCCGCCGTACCCCGCCCCGCACCCTGCTCCGCGCCCTTGTCGGCGCGCCTGGCCGGTGCCGGGCTGTCGTCCAGGCGCCGGGTCAACGCGATGCGCTTGCGCGCGACATCGACCTCCAGCACCTTCACCTTGACGATATCGCCGGCCTTGACCACGTCGCGCGGATCCTTGACGAAAGTGTCCGACAGCGCGGAGATGTGGATCAGGCCGTCCTGGTGCACGCCGATGTCGACGAACGCGCCGAAGGCGGCCACGTTGCTGACCACCCCTTCCAGCACCATGCCCTCGCGCAGGTCCTTGATGTCTTCCACGCCATCGGCGAAACGCGCCGCCTTGAACTCGGGACGCGGATCGCGGCCGGGCTTTTCCAGTTCCTTCAGGATGTCGCGCACGGTCGGCACGCCGAAGGTCTCGTCGGTGAACTGCTCGGCCTTGAGCCCACGCAGGAAGCTGCCGTCGCCCAGCAGTGTCTTGATCGGCCGCTGCGCCGCGGCGACGATGCGCTCGACCACCGGATAGGCCTCCGGGTGCACGGCCGAGGCATCCAGCGGCTCGTCGCCATCGGCGATGCGCAGGAAGCCGGCGCATTGTTCGAAGGTCTTGTCGCCCAGGCGCGGCACCTTGAGCAGGTCGCGGCGGCGCCGGAACGGGCCGTTCTCGTCGCGATGGCGGACGATGTTCTCGGCCACCGTCGACGACAGGCCCGACACCCGCGACAACAGCGCGGCCGAAGCGGTGTTGACGAACACGCCCACCGCGTTGACGCAATCCTCCACGCGCGCGTCCAGCGCCTTGGCCAGGCGGAACTGGTCCACGTCGTGCTGGTACTGGCCGACACCGATCGCCTTGGGCTCGATCTTGACCAGTTCCGCCAGCGGATCCTGCAGGCGCCGCGCGATCGATACGGCCCCGCGCAGCGACACGTCGAGGCCGGGGAACTCGCGGGCCGCGAGCTCGGACGCCGAGTACACCGAGGCGCCGGCCTCACTGACCACGACCTTCTGCAGCTTCGGATTGTCGCAGGCCTTGATGACCTCACCGGCGAGCTTGTCGGTTTCGCGGCTGGCGGTGCCGTTGCCGATGGCGATCAGCTCGACGTTGTGCCGGGCGCATAGCAGCCTGAGCGTCTGCAGCGATTGTTCCCACTGGCGCCTGGGTTCGTGCGGATAGATCGTCTCGGTCGCCAGCAGCTTGCCGGTGGCATCGACCACGGCGACCTTGCAGCCGGTGCGGATGCCCGGGTCCAGCCCGAGCACGGTCCTGGGACCGGCCGGCGCGGCCAGCAGCAGGTCCTTGAGGTTGTCGCCGAACACCGCGATGGCTTCGGCCTCGGCCTTCTCGCGGGCCTGGTTGAACAGGTCCAGCAGCAGGTGCATGTGCAGCTTCGCGCGCCAGGTCAGGCGACAGGCGTCCAGCAGCCAGCGGTCCGCGGCGCGGCCCTGGTCGGCGACGCCGGCGCTGCGCGCCACCCGGCCTTCGGCGTACTGGTGGCCTGCGTCCGCATCGCTGCCCGGATCCAGTTCGAGGAACAGGATTTCCTCGCGGCGCGCGCGGAACAGTGCCAGCAGCCGGTGCGAGGGAATCTTCGCCAGCGACTCGGCATGCTCGAAGTAATCGCGGTACTTGGCGCCTTCGGTTTCCTTGCCTTCGGCGACGCGGGCACGGATCACCCCGACCTCACCCAGCCACTGGCGCAGCTCGCCGACCAGCGCCGCGTCCTCGCCCCAGCGTTCCATCAGGATCGCGCGCGCGCCTTCCAGCGCGGCCTTGGCATCGGCCACGCCCTTGTCGGCATCGACGAAACCGGCGGCGAAGGCCTGCGGATCCCGGGTCGGGTCTGCGAGCAGGCCGTCGGCCAGCGGTTCCAGCCCGGCTTCGCGGGCGATCTGCGCGCGGGTGCGGCGCTTGGGCTTGTACGGCAGGTAGAGGTCCTCCAGCCGCGACTTGGTGTCGGCAGCCAGGATCTCGTTGCGCAGCTCGTCGCTCAGCTTGCCCTGTTCCTCGATGCTGGCAAGCACCGCGGCACGGCGGTCTTCCAGTTCGCGCAGGTAGGTCAGGCGCACTTCCAGGTTGCGCAGCTGGGTGTCGTCCAGTCCGCCGGTGACTTCCTTGCGGTAGCGGGCGATGAACGGAACGCTGGCGCCTTCATCGAGCAGCGCGATGGCGGCCTTGGCCTGTGCGGGCTGGGCGCCGATCTCGTCGGCGATGGTCTGCGCGATCTGCTGCGCGAGCTTGCTGTCTTGCATGGATTCCAGGGGCTACCGCTACTCGGGAAGCCCGCATTCTGGCAGCGCGTCCCGGGAGGGGAAAGCCATTGACAGCCCGGCCCGGGGTTGCTTCGTGCCGGTGTCGGCAGACGACCGGCGCAGCTGCCGGCGCGCTTAGCCCAGATGCCGGTTCAGGCGCTGGAAGGCAATGTCGTCGCGCAGGCTCTCCAGCACCATCACCCGCACCCTGCCCTTGCCGCTGACGTCCATCATCCGCTCCACGTAGATCTCAGGGCCAGCGTCGGTGTCCCTGCGGGTCTTGCTGAAGCCATAGGGCACCACGCCCTTCTCGCCATCCTTGCTGCCACCGATATAAAGAACGACTGCCATGGTGACCCGTACTCCTGTTGCGTCTGTAACGGCACCACTCTAGGTGGGCGGGCGTTACCAGGATGTACAAAAAAGGTTGAGGCTCCATGACCGGGCGGTTGCGCGCCGAAGACAGGTGCCGGCGACCGCTCAGGAAACGCCCGGCCACCAGCCGCGCCCCTGCAATGCATAGCGGTCGGCCGCGCGCTCGAAGGGATTGCGGACGCTGACCCCACCGCAGGCCAGGTAGACCGGCAGGAACAACGGCCCCAGCACCATGTACTGGAACACGTGCGCGCGCTCATGGTCGCCGAGGCGGACCTGCGGATGGCTGCAGCGGCCGGCACGGTGTTCGTAGGTCGTACACGGCACGTCGAGGGTATCGCCGGTGTGCAGGATCACCATGCCCAGGGTGATTGCGCCGCCCGGCCCCCACGGCCAACGATGGAACACCAGCGCGCAGTCGCGCCGGTTCCAGTGCGGTCTGGCCCCCGCCGGCATGCCCGCCAGCCCCGCGGCCAGGCCGAGCAGGGTGTTGGGCGCCGTCCACAGCGCGCCCAGCAGGCGCGCCAGGCGCAGGCCCCATGCCGCAACGCGGCCACGTGCGCCTGCGGTTGCGGTGGAGGGGCGCTGCATTCGAGCCGTCAACCGCCGCGCAGCCGCAGCAACTGCTGGCGGAACCAGGGCGCGGCATCCTGCTCGGCACGGCCCGGGCACGCCACCCGGTAGGGCTTGCCGCTGATGCTGCTGCGGCTGGCGGCACGTTCGATGAACTGTTCGGCGCTGTCGGCCAGGCCGCGCTTGAGCAGGTAGTCGTACTTGCGCTGCAGGTGGCTGCGCGCTTCGGCCGCATCGTGCCAGCTGCCGTTACGCTGGAAGCGGCAGCCCGAATCCTCCAGTGCCTGCATCAATCCACCAATCTCGGCGCGGGCGGCGGCGCCGGGCGCGGCGTGCAGCGTGGACGGAACCACCGCCACACCCAGGAGCATCGCCAGCAAGATGCCGCGCGTCATGGGCGTTCGCTCAGCCAGCCGTGGATGGCGCTGGGTACCTCGCGCTGCGCACGTGCCGAGACATAGATGCCGATATGGCCGCCGCGGAAACCCAGCTCCGTGTAGTCGTCGCTGCCGGTGCGTCCGCGCAGTGCCCTGGACGCCGCCGGCGGCACCAGGTGGTCCTGCTCGGCGTAGATGTTGAGTACCGGCATCCGCAGGTTTTCCAGGTCCACCACCTCGGCACCGATGCGGATGCCGCCATGCATCAGCCCATTGGCCTGGTAGAACTGCTTGACGAACTCGCGGAACGCCTCGCCGGCCAGGTCGGGCGAGTCGAAGATCCACTTCTCCATGCGCAGGAAATCCTCCAGCGCCTGCCGGTCGTCGAGGATGTCCACCAGTCCCACGTATTTCTGCACATTGAGCCGGAACGGCTTGAGCATCAGGTAACTGGCGTTCATCAGGTCGGCCGGGACATTGCCCAGCGTATCGACGAACAGGTCCACGTCGACGTGCCGCGCCCAGTGCGAGAGCATGTTGTCCGCGGTGTGGAAATCCACCGGCGTGACCATGGTCACCAGGTTGCGCACCTTGTGCGGGCGCAGCGCGGCGTAGCACAGCGAGAACACCCCGCCCTGGCAGATGCCCAGCAGGTTGGGCGCCCCGCCATGCAGCGCATGCAGGTGGTCGACGGCGCCGTCGAGGTAGCGCAGCAGGTAGTCCTCCAGGGTCAGGAAACGCTCGGAGCGATCCGGGTAGCCCCAGTCCAGCACGTACACATCCTGGCCGGCGGCGAGCAGCTTCTGCACCAGCGAGCGGCCGTCCTGCAGGTCCACCATGTACGGCCGGTTGACCAGCGCGTAGACGATCAGCAGCGGCGGCTGCCCGGACGGCGCCCCGGTACCGACGAAGCGGTACAGCGTGACCTTGCCGTCGCTCCACACCGGCTGGCGTTCGGTGACGCCATAGTCGACGTCCTCCATGCCAGGCAGCAGCTTCAGCCCGTCGGCCAGCTTGCGCTGCAGCTGCAGGGTCTCCTGCAGCAGGTCGTCCATGCCGAACCCGAGCGGCCCCTTCATGGCTTGCCTCCGCGCCGCGGCGTGGCCGGGCGGGACGCGGTCCTGGCCGCGCGGACGCTGGCGGGTGCGGCCGGCTTGCCGGCCTTCGTTGCCGCCGCGGGCCGGTTCTTCGGTGCGGCGGCGCCGCCGTGCGCGGACGTCGACTTCACCGTCGACTTCGCCGTCGTCCTCGCCTTGGCCTCCGCTGGCGCCGGGGCGGGCGCGGTGCCGGTCGCGGCCATGCGCCGCATCCATCGCTCCAGTTCGGCGATGCGGCGGTGGGCGGCATCCATCTCGGTGCGCGTCGGCACTCCCATCAGCTCGCAGGCGCGCTCGAGCTCGTGCTGGGTGGCGGCGCGCAGGCGCATCTGGGTATTGGCCAGATCGGCGTAGATGCGCTGGAAATCCTCGGACATGGCCACCGTGGCATAGGCCTCTTCGGCGGCGTCGATCCACAGGTCGAACATCGCGCGGGCACTGGTGAGCTGGCTGCCGGGGGCCTCGTGCTCGGCCAGTTTGGCCTCGAAGCGATGGAAGGCATCATCCAGCATGCCGCGGATGGAGCCGACATAGGCCTCCATGCGCGCCTGGTGCTCCTGCTGCGCACGCAGCAAGCACTGCCAGCGCGCCTGGTGCTCGCGGGCCGGGCCGAAGGTCGGCGCGTTCAGCCAGCCGCCCTCGCCATGGCCGGACTGCAGCGCATGGACGAAATCGCGAATCCAGGGCTGGTCGCCCAGCGCGTTGCCACCGCGGGCCGCGTCGAGCATCCAGCGCACCATGGCGTCGCCCTGCCCCTCCACGGCGTCGCGCCAGGCGCCGGCGACTTCGGCGGCACTGCTGTCGCGGCCGGCGAAACGGGCCGCGACCTGCTGCATCGTGCCCAGCCAGTCACCGGCCTGCTGCTGGAAGCGGGCGCCGAGCTCATGCACCTGCGGCGCGGCGCCGGTGCTGACCAGCCGCGTCCACTGCGCGATGCCCTCCTGCCAGGGAAAGGCGTCCGGCGCACCTGCGGCGCCCTGGCCCACGGCCTGCTGCCATGCCTCCCAGGCGCGCTTCAGGCCGGCGTCGAAACCCGTGCTGTCGTTGTCCTCGGCCACTGCCGCTGCCCTGCTCCGCCGTTGTCGCGACGATGATAGCAACGCGGCCGCGCCGCAGCGGTCAGGGCTTGGGAATATGCAGGGTCTTGCTGATCATCAGCGAACCGGACAACGCGAACAGCAGCACCAGCGGATGCAGCTGCCACGGCCCCAGTTGCCAGACGCCGCCCCACAGGTTGGCGCCGATCGCGCCGAAATGGGCCGCCATCGCCAGCACGACCACCAGCGCCAGGCTGGTGGGGATCGGGGTTCCCTCGAAGTACGGGACCTTGTCCGAGTCGCCGGCGATTTCCTCGGCGGTGACGTTGTAGCGCGCCAGCCGGCTGACGCCGCAGCAGACGAAGTAGCTCAGCACCAGCCAGTCCCAGCCGCCCTGCATGCCGCAGGCGTAGGCCAGCGCGGCGGGGGCGACGCCGAAGGAGATCACGTCGGCCAGCGAATCCAGTTCGCGCCCCAGGGTGGAGGACGACTGCCGCCAGCGGGCGATACGGCCATCGAGCGCATCGAACACGAACGCCAGCGGGATCAGCGCCATGCCGAACAGCAGGAAGCCGCGCTGGCCGTCCTGCAGGAAGCGCATCGCCGCAAACACCGCACCGGTGCCGCAGAAGGCGTTGCCAAGCGTGAACCAGTCCGCGAGACGGAACTCGCGCAGCATCGAGAAGTGACGTTTCATGGGGACTCGCCGGACATGTACCCGGACAGGTTACCGCGAGCGCCCACGACCGCGACAGCACCGCGGGTACCGGACACCCACCTTGCGCCGGCACACCGGGGATCGCCATCATCGGTCATGGACCCGCCGCCGCCACGTCCGCCCACCCCTGAACGGACGACGACGATGCTGGACATTCCCACCCTGGCCGCACAGTTGCGGCACCCCCATGGCGACGCCGCAGTGGCCGTGGCCGAGTCGATGAACCGCAGCAATGGCGCGCTGAACCGCGCCGCGATCGCATTGCTGGCCGTCCAGGCCAACGAGCACATTCTGGAAATCGGCCCCGGCAACGCGGCCTTTGCCCCGCTGCTGCTCGCCGCGCCCGGCAGCCGTTACCTGGGCGTCGAGCTGTCCAGCGAGATGGTCCGCGCCGGCAACGCGCTCCTGCGCGGCAACGGGCTCGCCGGGCGCGCGCAGCTGCAGGCCGGCGATGCGCAGGCGCTTGCCGTGGGCAACGCCCGCTTCGACGCCGCACTGGCCGTGAACACCCTGTACTTCTGGCCGGACCTGCCCGGCGTCCTGGCGCGGCTGGCCACGGCGCTGCGCCCCGGGGGCCGGCTGTGCCTGGCCTTCGGCGATGCCGCGTTCATGCGCAGCCTGCCCTTCACCGCCCATGGCTTCCACCTGTACGAACGGGCCCGGGTCGAGCACGCGCTGCACGCCAGCGGCTTCCCGGCCTGGATCCACCGGACCCATGCCGAAACCGGCACCAGCAACGACGGCCGCCGGGTCGACAAGCAGTTCCACCTGCTGCTGGCCCGGCGCGGCTGACGCTTACAGGCGGCTATAGCTCCAGGACTGCATGCGGCCGTCGCGGTACGGCATCACCCCGTGGAACGGCCGCGGATCGGCATCGAACACCAGTGGCAGGAAATGGCGGTCGCCCTCCCACAGCGGCAGCGACTCGAGCCGGTCCACCGGCACCCATTCCAGCGTGCCCTCGGGGTTGGACTGCAGCGGCGTGCCGGTCCAGTCGTCGATCACGAACACGAAGGCGAACCAGTCTTCGCCGTGCTTGCCGAAGCCCGGCCAGCTCAGGGTGCCGCGCAGGCGGGTGGTGCCGCATTCGATCCCGGCTTCCTCGCGGATCTCGCGGTGCATGCATGCCAGCGCGTCTTCCTCCGGCTCCATCTTGCCGCCCAACCCGTTGTACTTGCCCAGGTGCATGTCGCCGGGACGGGTGTTGCGATGGATCATCAGGGCCTGGGTGCCGTCCCTGGACATCACGTATCCCAGGGTGGCGAGAATCGGGGTATAGGGCATCGGAATCGGGGCGTGCGGCGAAAACACGCAGTATGACCGATCGCCCCGCCACGCGAATGCGGCGCCGGGAACGGCGCGCCCGGCACCGGACATCGCCCGCGCGTGCGCCGGGCTCACATCGGCACGCCGGCCTCGTCGAGCCGGCGCAGGGTGGCCACGCCATGCCCGCGCTCGGCCAGGTATTCCAGCCATTTGCCGAGGAAGGTATTCATGCGCAGGCGATGGCTGACCAGTTCGTCCGCCGGGGGATACATGCCGATCACGTCCTGCCAGCGCCGGCCGACATAGCAGTGGGTGGTCTCCACCTGCTTCGCATCGCGGTACAGGCGCACGTAGGCCGACGGATCGGGCTCGCCGGTCAGCGGGTCGAGGATGCCATAGGTCATGCGCAGTTCGACCGTGTAGCGGTGGCACTCGATCACGTCCAGGTACAGGTCCAGGCCATCGCCGATGGATGAGGCATAGCGCCCCTGGTGCAGGTGGTCCGGTGCGAACAGCCGCATCAGGTGCTGGTAGTTTTCCGCGTACAGCCCCATCAGCCAGCCTAGGCGGCCAAGCCGGGGAATGCGATCGACGCGGGAAAGAGCCTGGTTCATGGGGTGATCGTACACGGCCCCCCTGGCCGCGGCATGCGCTGCGGCGGCCTCAGAACATCTCCCGCTGCAGCCCCAGCGTGCCGAGCACCTTGCTGGAGATCTCCTCGATCGAGGTATGCGTCGTGCTCAGGGTCGGGATGCGCTCCATCCTGAACATGGTTTCGGCCGCGGCCACCTCGCGGCGGCAGACCTCGGCGCTGGCGTAGCGCGAATTGGGCCGCCGCTCCTGGCGGATCTGCTGCAGCCGCTCGGGGTCGATGGTCAGCCCGAACAGCTTGTGCCGGTATGGGCGCAGCCGCGGCGGCAGGCGGTCGCTCTCTAGGTCCTCCTCGGTCAACGGATAGTTGGCCGCGCGGATGCCGTAGTGCAGCGCCAGGTAGATGCAGGTCGGGGTCTTGCCGGCGCGCGACACGGCCACCAGCACCACGTCGGCCTCGTCGTAGTTCACCGCGATGCCGTCGTCGTGGCTCAGGGCGAAGTTCATGGCGTTGATGCGGCGGTGGTAGGTGTCGAAGTCCACCATGCCGTGGGCCTGGCCGATCTTGGAGTGGCGGGTGGCCTCCAGTTCCTGTTCCAGCGGGCCGATGAACGGCACGAACACGTCCAGAACCAGTGCCCCGCTCTCCTCCAGGATCCGCCCCAGCGCCGAGTCGACGCAGGAGCTGACCACGATCGGCCGGACCTGGTAGCGCTCGCCCGCGGCGCGGATGCGGCGTGCGGCGTCGTGCGCCTTGTTGGCATCGTCCACGAACGACAT
The DNA here is from genome assembly GCF_001431595.1 of Stenotrophomonas acidaminiphila. Lineage (GTDB taxonomy): Bacteria > Pseudomonadota > Gammaproteobacteria > Xanthomonadales > Xanthomonadaceae > Stenotrophomonas > Stenotrophomonas acidaminiphila. The sequence goes on along the minus strand of NZ_LDJO01000030.1, from coordinate 13,521 downwards.
GCGATCGGTCACGAAACTGAAGCCGGAGAACTGGGTCAACAGGCTGTGGCCCACGGTCTCGGCAGTGATGCCGGTACCGTCCGAGACATAGAACACCGGTCGGATCGCCGTCATGCAGGACTCCTTTGGAGGGGGAATGGCGCGGGGGGCGACGGATGACCCGCCGCTGTCCCGGGAAAGACAAGCACAAGACAAAGTAATGTCACAAGCTTGTGCCGCTTAGGTGTGCACTGCATCATATTGGCTTCTTCCTACGGACGTGGCCATACCAGCCCGCCTCGGGCGATGGCCTCAACGGAGCATCGCGCTTGAACGAGAACATCCTGTGGTTGCATGAACTGCGCTTGGCCGACCTGGCCCGCGTGGGGGGCAAGAATTCCTCGCTCGGCGAGATGATCGGCAACCTTGCCGGCCTGGGAGTCTCGGTACCTGGCGGCTATGCCACCACCGCCGAAGCGTTCAAGGACTTCATCGCCCACAACGACCTGTCCAAGCGCATCTTCGACCGCCTGGCCACGCTGGACGTGGAAGACGTCAACGCGCTGACCGCGGCCGGCGGCGAGATCCGCGGCTGGGTGATCGACGCGCCGCTGCAGCCGGCGCTGGACAAGGACATCCGCGACGCCTACGCGCGCCTGTGCGCCGACAACGGCGGCGGCGAAGTGGCCGTGGCGGTGCGTTCCTCGGCCACCGCCGAGGACCTGCCCGATGCCTCCTTCGCCGGCCAGCAGGAGACCTTCCTCAACGTCACCGGCGCCGACGACGTCGTGCGCAAGGTCAAGGAAGTGTTCGCCTCGCTGTACAACGACCGCGCCATTGCCTACCGCGTGCACCATGGCTTCAAGCACGAGGACGTGTTCCTGTCCGCCGGCGTGCAGCTGATGGTGCGCTCGGGCGTGGGCTCGTCGGGCGTGCTGTTCACCCTGGACACCGAATCGGGCTTCCGCGACGTGGTGTTCGTCACCTCCTCGTTCGGCCTGGGCGAGATGGTCGTGCAGGGTGCGGTCAACCCGGACGAGTTCTACGTCTACAAGCCCACCCTGCAGGCCGGCAAGCCGGCGATCCTGCGCCGCGCGCTCGGCAGCAAGGCGATCCGCATGGTGTATTCGGATGTCCCCGGCGAGCGGGTCAAGGTCGAGGACACCCCGGCCGAACTGCGCAACACCTTCTCGATCAGCGACGAAGACGTGCACGAGCTGTCCCGGCAGGCGCTGACGATCGAGAAGCACTACGGCCGCCCGATGGACATCGAGTGGGCCAAGGACGGGGTCAGCGGCAAGCTGTTCATCGTGCAGGCGCGCCCGGAAACGGTGAAGTCGCGCAGCCATGCCACCCAGATCGAGCGCTTCGCGCTGACCGAAAAGGGCGGCAAGGTACTGGCCGAAGGCCGTGCGGTCGGCGCCAAGATCGGTGCCGGCGTGGCCCGCGTGGTCAAGACCCTGGACGACATGAACCGCGTGCAGCCCGGCGACGTGCTGATCGCCGACATGACCGACCCCGACTGGGAGCCGGTGATGAAGCGCGCCTCGGCCATCGTCACCAACCGCGGTGGCCGTACCTGCCACGCGGCGATCATCGCCCGCGAGCTGGGCGTGCCGGCCGTGGTCGGCTCGGGCAACGCGACCCAGGTCATCGAGGACGGCCAGCTGGTCACCGTCAGCTGCGCCGAGGGCGATACCGGCTTCATCTATGAAGGCAAGCTGGGCTTCGAGCGCGCGACCACCGACCTGGGCAACATGCCGCCGGCGCCGCTGAAGATCATGATGAACGTGGCCAACCCCGAGCGCGCCTTCGATTTCGGCCAGCTGCCGAACGCCGGCATCGGCCTGGCCCGCCTGGAAATGATCATCGCCAGCCACATCGGCGTGCACCCGAACGCGCTGCTGCAGTACGACCGCCAGGATGCGGCCACGAAGAAGAAGATCGACGAGAAGATCGCCGGCTACAAGGACCCGGTGAGCTTCTACGTGGACCGCCTGGCCGAAGGCATCGCCACCCTCACCGCCTCGGTCGCGCCGAACCCGGTGATCGTGCGCCTGTCGGACTTCAAGTCCAACGAGTACGCCAACCTGATCGGCGGCAGCAGTTACGAGCCGCATGAAGAGAACCCGATGATCGGCTTCCGCGGCGCCAGCCGTTACGTCGACCCGAGCTTCTCGGCGGCGTTCGCCCTGGAGTGCCAGGCCGTGCTGCGCGTGCGCAACGAGATGGGCCTGGACAACCTGTGGGTGATGATCCCGTTCGTGCGCACCCTGGAGGAAGGCCGCAAGGTGGTCGAGGTGCTGGCGCAGAATGGGCTCAAGCAGGGCGAGAACGGCCTGAAGATCATCATGATGTGCGAGGTGCCGTCCAACGCGCTGCTCGCCGACGAGTTCCTGGAGATCTTCGATGGCTTCTCGATCGGCTCCAACGACCTGACCCAGCTCACGCTCGGCCTGGACCGCGACTCCTCCATCGTCGCCCACCTGTTCGACGAGCGGAATCCGGCGGTCAAGAAGCTGCTGTCGATGGCGATCAAGGCCGCCCGTGCCAAGGGCAAGTACGTCGGCATCTGCGGCCAGGGCCCGTCCGACCATCCGGATCTGGCCGAATGGCTGATGCAGGAAGGCATCGAGTCGGTGTCGCTGAACCCGGATACCGTGGTCGACACCTGGCTGCGACTGGCCAAGAGCAAGGCCGCGTCCTGATCCAGGCACGCGCGATGGCCCGCTGATCCAGACCAGGCCCCGGGAAACCGGGGCCTTGTTTCATGCGCCCCCGGCGGCGCCGGCCGGCACGCCTGTCCGGCCCGGGGAACTCCGGAAAAGACAACGCCCCGCGAGGGGGCGTTGTCTCCTTGCGAACTTCGGGATGGCCGCGCCATCCACCGGGCTCAACGCCGGGTGGACGCCGCATCCACCGCTGCCGTCTGCGTCACCACCTGGCCGTCGATGACCGGCAGGCGATCGCTGGCCGGCTTGTCATCCATGCGGACCTTCTTTTCCTGCCCGTTGAAACGGTAGGTGACGTCGTAGCCGACCGTGCGGCTGGCATTGCCGAGGGCGACGCGGCTGCCCGGCTGCTTGTCCATGCGCATGCTGCCGGTGCTGCCGTCGGCCTTGCGGTAGGTGACGTTGTAGCCGGTGACCCGCGAGGATTCCGACGCGGTCTGCTCGGTATGGCACTGGCGCTCGGTACGCTGCACCACGCGACCGCCGACATGGCGCTTGTCGATCTGGTTGCCGATCACCCCGCCGGCGACCGCACCGGCCGCGGTCGCCGCCTTGCGGCCGTCGCCCTTGCCCACCTGGTTGCCCAGCAGGCCACCGATGACCGCACCGGCAACCGTGCCGCCGACGTTGCCATCGCGCTCGGGCAGGCGCTCCTGCACCACCACGTCCTCGCACACCTCGCGCGGCACCGTGGTGGTGGATGTCTCGCGGACCGGCTCGCTGCCGATCACGGTGGCATAGGCCGGTTCGCTGCGGGTGACCGGCTCGACCTTGAGCACGTCGGCGTACTCCAGCGTGCCCTGGCTCGGGGCGAGGGCATTGCCGGCCGCCGCGTCATCGGCCAGCGGTGTGCTGTCCAGCACCGGCGTTCCACCCTGCGCCAGCGGCGCGGCCTTGTCGCGGCTGCTCATGAACGCGGCGGTGGCGATACCTCCCACCAGCAAGGCACCGGCAGCCACCAGAACAGTAGTCGTGTTGCTCTTCATCGTCTGCTCCCAGCGGGTCGCCCGCCTGTTGACCTGCGCGCAATTCCAGCACGATAAACCTGAACGAAGGCATCCACCGGGCCCGCCCCTGGATGAAAAGCCGGCCGGCTGTCGCAATATTGCACCTGCGCCCCTCCCTCTCCAAGGATTCCGCCATGTCCAGCCCGATGCTGCTGCCCTTCATGGAATGGGCGCGCAAGCTGCGCTACCCGACGCTGTTCAAGATCACCGCCGCACTGTTCATGCTGAGTGCGCTGCTGCCCGATCCGGTTCCCTTCGTCGACGAGATCCTGTTCGGCCTTGGCACCCTGCTGCTGGCCAACTGGAAGCGGCGCAAGGATCCGGTTGCCGCCACCGAGCCACCCGCCCTCCCGCGCAAGCGTTGACCGGTGCGCCTGGTAGACAGCCACTGCCACCTGGACGCGCCGGCGTTCGATGGCGACCGTGGCGCGGTACTGACCCGCGCCCGGGCCGCCGGCGTGGCGGCGATGGTGGTGCCTGCGATCACCGCGGCGGGCTGGCCGGGATTGCGCCAGGCCTGTGCCGCCGACCCCGCACTGCACCCGGCCTATGGCCTGCACCCGATGTTCCTGGCCGAGCATCGTCCGCAGCATCTGGACGCGCTGCGCACCTGGGTGGAGCGCGAGGCGCCCTGCGCCATCGGCGAGTGCGGGCTGGATTTCTTCGTTGAAGGCCTGGACGCCAGCACCCAGCGCCACTACTTCCACGCGCAGCTGCAGCTGGCGCGGGAGGCCGGGCTGCCGGTGATCGTGCATGCCCGCCGCGCCACCGAGGAGGTGATCCAGGCGCTGCGCCGCACCGGCGGCCTGCGCGGGGTGGTCCACAGCTTTTCCGGCAGCCCGGAACAGGCCCGGCAACTATGGGACATGGGTTTCCTGATCGGGCTGGGCGGGCCGCTCACCTACCCGCGCGCCAACCGCCTGCGTACGCTGGCGGCAACGATGCCGCTGGAGTTCCTGCTGCTGGAAACCGACGCGCCCGACCAGCCCGATGCGGCCATCCGCGGCCAGCGCAACGAACCGGCGCGCCTGCCCGGCATCGCCGCGACCATCGCCGGGCTGCGCGGCCAGGCGGTGGAGGAGATCGCCGCGCGCACGACCGACAACGCACGGCGCCTGTTCAACCTGCCGTTGGCGTGAACGACCGCGGCGACGGGCAATCCCCACGCCGCGCCGCCGCGCTCACCGCGCCTTGGGCTTGAGCAGCATCTCCAGGGCCTTGCCGACCGCGGCGAAGGCGAATGCGCCGGTGATGTGGGTGGCCGCGCCGAGGCCGGCACCGCAATCGAGCTTCAGCGCCGCATCGGCGCCCATGTTGGGCCGCAGCCCGCAGACGCTGCCATCGGCCTGCGGGTACTTCACGTTCTCCAGCGAATACACCGCCGGCACGCCGAAGTAGCGTTGCGGGTTCTTGGGAAAATTGAATTCGCCGCGCAGCTTCTTGCGGATCAGCGCCAGCATCGCGTCGTGCTCGGTCCGTGACACGTCGCGCACCCGCACCAGGGTGGGATCGGTGCGCCCTCCCGCCGCGCCGACGGTGATCAGCGGCAGCTTGCGTCGGCGGCACCAGGCGATGGCCTCCACCTTCACCCGGAAGCTGTCACAGGCGTCGATGACCAGGTCGAATCCGCGATCCAGCAGCTCGGCCATGTTGGCTGCGGTCAGGAACGCTTCCACCGCCTCGATGCTGGCATCGGGATTGATCGCGCGGCAGCGCTCGGCCATCGCCACGGCCTTGTTGCGCCCGTACTGGCCCGCCATCGCCGGCAACTGCCGGTTGGTATTGGACACGCAGATGTCGTCGGCATCGATCAGGACCAGGTGGCCCACCGCCGAACGCACCAGCGCCTCGACCACCCAGGACCCGACGCCGCCCATGCCGACCACCGCCACCCGGCAGGCCGACAGCCGCTCGATCGAGCCGGCGCCATACAACCGGTCGATGCCGGCAAAACGTTCGCGCAGTTGTGCTTTCATGCGCGCATTCTAGCCGTGGCCGCAAACGTGCCGTGCGTCGTACCATCGGGGCATTCCCAAGGAGCCCGGCCATGACCGAACCCAGCCGTACCCAGTCCAACGCATCCCGCTACCTGTTCGTGCTGATCGCCGGCCTGCTGGTCGGCATCGTCGCCACCGTGATGGCGATGCGGGCCATCCAGGCCCGGCAGGATCCGTTCCCGAACAGCCTGATGAACGTCATGGCGCGCCAGTCCCAGCTGCTCGGCGACAGCCGCAAGCAGAACCGCTGCAGCATCAACGACTCGACCCCGCGCCTGCAGACGCTGCGCCTGCTGAGCAACGACATGGACCTGGCCTTCCCCGGCCTGCGCGACGACACCCGCTTCCAGCAGCACGCCAGCCGCTTCCGCGCCACCTTGAACGATGCCCTGGCCTCGCCGCCGGCCGACTGCACCGCGCTGGCCGCCGTCACTGAACAGCTTGGAAACGACTGCAAGGCGTGCCACCAGGATTTCCGGTGATTCGACCTGGGTTTCACGCGTGGTTGGCTCGCCATTCACGCGTGGAACGGGAGGATTCACCGTGCCGGGTATGGTCATACCCGCTACCCATTTGGCAAGGAGAATCACCATGAAGATCCAGTTGATCGCTGCGGGCGCCATCGCCAGCCTGGCCCTGGCCGGCTGTGCCACCTCCCCCGGCTACGGCGGCAGCAGTTACGGCGGTGGCTACAACAACGGTGGTTACAACAGCGGCGGCTACAACAACAACCGTTGCGCCGACTGCGGCATCGTCACCCGTATCGACACGGTGGCTTCCGGCCGTACCGCGCCGTCGGCCACCGGCGCCATCCTCGGTGGCATCGTCGGCGCCGTGGCCGGCCATGAAATCTCCAGCCACACCGGCGGCAGCAAGGGCAACCAGAACGTCGCCGCCGCTGCGGGCGCCGCTGCCGGCGCACTGGCCGGCAACAAGATCCAGCAGAACGTCACCGGCGATTCCTACGACATCCAGGTGCGGATGGATGACGGCCGCGTGATCGTGGTCAACCAGAAGGACCTGGGCGGCATCCGCGAGAACACCTACGTGCGCGTGGTCAACGGCCGCGTGGTGCTGCGCTGAGGCAGGACCACCCTGGATGCTGCGCCCATGGAAAAGGCCCGCGTTCGCGGGCCTTTTCCTTTGTGCTGTTCCGCGGGCTGTATCAGACCGGCTGCACGGCGTCAGCCTGCAGGCCCTTCTGCCCCTGGACCACGGTGAAGGTGACCTTCTGGCCTTCCTTCAGGCTCTTGAAGCCCTGGGTCTGGATGGCGCGGAAGTGCACAAACACGTCTTCGCCATTCTCGCGGCTGATGAAGCCGAAGCCCTTGGCGTCATTGAACCACTTGACAATGCCGGTTTCGCGATCGGACATCTCGACTGACTCCCTGTTGCTCTCACGTTTGATGGATACGCCCCGGAAGGCGGCTGACTGCAAGGAGGAAGCGAGGTGTAACGATGCAGCAAATCATGCGATCTACCCATCAGGCCACGATTCACGGTGACCTTGCCAAGCTCAGCGGCTGAAACTTAACCCGACCATAACCAAAAATCAATCGGGGAAAGACAATCTTGTCAACCCCTTTTGGTCCTGCCCCGGAACCCGCATGGACTATTCATTCATACTGTATCTGCTAGCGGCCCTGCTGGTGATCGTCGGCATCGCCGGCGTCATCCTGCCCGCCCTGCCCGGCCTGCCGCTGGTTTTCGCCGGCCTGCTGGTGGCGGCCTGGGCAGATGGGTTCACCCGAGTCGGCTGGCTGCCACTGGTGGTCCTGGGGGTGTTGACCGCGCTGTCCATCGTGGTCGACGTGCTCGCAACCACACTGGGCGCGCAACGGCTCGGCGCCAGCCGGATGGCGCTGGCCGGGTCGGTGCTGGGAACCGTGGTCGGGCTGTTCTTCATGCCCATCGGCCTGTTCGTCGGCCCGTTCCTGGGCGCCCTGCTTGGCGAATACCTGCACGGCCGCCGGCTGGGCCAGGCCACCCGGGTCGGCTTCGGCACCTGGCTGGGCATCGTGCTGGGCGTGGCGCTCAAGCTCGGACTGGCAGTGGCGATGCTCGGCGTGTTCGCCATCGCCTGGTTCGTCTGAACCCGGGCCACATCGGCCATGACTCCCGCTGCACAGGGCAATGACCGACAATCGCTGCCCTGGATCACGCCCTGCGTCGCCGGGCGCCACCCCCTTGTACCGATGGACCGCTTCCGCATGCATACATCCCGCGCCCGCCCTGTCCTGCTGCTGGCCCTGTCAGGCTGTTCCGCCGCCGCCCTGGCACAGGAGTCGATCACCACGCCGGCCTCGCCGCAGGCCTGCTTCGCCCTGGATTCGGACGCCGCCCGCCTGAGCTGCTACGACAGTGCGCTCGGCCGCACCCCGGCCGACACGCGCGCCGCGGACGCGGCGGCCAGCGCCGCGCAGCAGACGCTCAAGGAAGCCAGGGCCGGCGCCAAGGAGCCGGAGCAGCCGTCGTCGCCGCGCAATGAGCTCTTCGCCCACGACGACCTCGCCTCGGCCGTGGCCAACGCCGGCCGCGGCTCGATGCTGGACAGCCGCTGGGAGCTGGCCAAGGATTCCAAGCTCGGCCTGTTCCAGCTGCGCGCCTACAAGCCGGTGTACCTGCTGCCCGCGTTCTGGAGCAGCAAGCCGAACCGGCTGCCGCACTCGCCCAACCCGGCCAACACCGCGACCGAAGCCGAGGACCTGGACGCCACCGAACTGAAGTTCCAGCTCAGCTTCAAGACCAAGGTCGCCGAGAACCTGTTCGGCGACAACGGCGACATCTGGGTCGGCTATACCCAGAGTTCGCGCTGGCAGGCCTACAACAGCGAGATCTCGCGCCCGTTCCGCGAGACCAACTACGAGCCCGAAGCCATGCTGGTGTTCCGCAACGGCTATTCGCTGTTCGGCTGGAACGGGCGCATGACCGGCATCAGCCTCAACCACCAGTCCAATGGCCGCAGCGACCCGCTGTCGCGCAGCTGGAACCGGGTGATCCTGAATGTCGGCCTGGACCGCGACAACTGGGCGATCATGCTGCGGCCGTGGTATCGCATCCCGGAAAACGGCCGCGACGACAACAACCCGGACATCGAGGACTACATCGGCCGCGGCGACGCGACCGTGGTCTACAACCGCAACGGCCACGAGTTCTCGGTGACCGCGCGGCATTCGCTGCGCGGCGGCGACCGCTCGCACGGCTCGGTACAGCTGGACTATGGTTTCCCGCTCAGCCGGCTGCTGCGCGGCCACGTCCAGGTGTTCGACGGTTATGGCGAAAGCATGATCGACTACAACCACCGCGCCACCTATGTCGGCGTCGGCATCTCGCTGCTGGAATGGTTCTGAAGGCAATGAAAGCAACGATCTGGCACAACAACCGCTGTTCGAACTCCCGCGGCGCCCTGGCCCTGCTGCAGCAGGCCGGCGCCGACATCGAGGTCATCGACTACCTGGCCACGCCGCCCGACCCGGCCACCCTGCGCCAGCTGCTCGACGAGATGGGCATCCCCGCGCGCGACCTGCTGCGCAGCAAGGAGCCCGCCTACGTCGAACTGGGGCTGGCCGACCGGCTCGACGACGAGGCGGCCCTGGTCGAGGCGATGGCGATGCACCCGGCGCTGATCAACCGGCCGATCGTGCGCACGCCCAAGGGCACCGCGCTGTGCCGCCCGCCGGAGACGGTGCGCACCCTGCTGTAACCCGCACGGGTAGATGCCGGCAACGGCGCAGGCCCGAGCGGCGGCGGGCAATGCCACCGCCGCGGGCCGCCACCGCCACTGCGCCCCCTGCCCCCCGGCAGGGCCGGACTTGTCGCCCTTCACCGGGTACAGGCAGAATCCGGCGGCCCCTCGACAGGAAGTCCGCGCATGGCCCGACCGCACCGTTCCTTCTTCGCCCATGCCTCCGCGCTGCTGGGGCTGTTGAGCCTGATGGCGGTGGCCTGTTTCCATTTCCCGGAACTGCTGACCAGCCGCGAATTCCGCGCCGTCTACAACGAACAGTTCGCCCGCCACCTGCTGCTGGTCGGCCTGGCCGCCGCATTCGTGCTGGGTACGCTGGCCATCCTGCGCGACCGCAACAAGCGCATCGCCACGATCGGCGTCGGCAGCGCGACCCTCGCGGTGCTGCTGGGCGGCACCAACGTGCAGTTCGACGCGATCGGACAGACGCCCTATTCGCTGGGACTGGACTGGTTCGTGCTGTCGCTGTTCTTCTCGGCGCTGGTGTTCGTGCCGCTGGAGCGCTACCTCGGCAAGCGCACGCTGTCGCCGCTGCGCCCGGGCTGGCGCACCGACGTGGCCTACTTCTTCATGAGCCACGTGCTGGTGCAGTTCATCCTGATCCTGGTCACCGCCTCCACCTCCACCATCGCCGGTCTGGCCGCGTTCCCGTCACTGAAGGCCGCGATCCAGTCGCTTCCGGTCTGGGCGCAGTTCCTGATCGCGGTGTTCGTGGCCGACATGGCGCAGGCGCTGCTGCACCGCGCCTACCACAACATCCCATGGCTGTGGCGCTTCCACGCCGTGCACCATTCCAGCCGGCACATGGACTGGCTGGCCGGCTCGCGCATCCATTTCATCGAGATCGTGATGACCCGCAGCGCGGTGCTGCTGCCGCTGCTGGTGCTGGGCTTCTCGACCCCTGCGGTCAATGCCTACGTGATCCTGGTCGGGCTGCAGGCGGTGCTGGCCCACGCCAACCTCGGGCTCCGCTTCGGCTGGCTGGAGTACCTGGTGGTGCTGCCGCGCTACCACCACTGGCACCACGCCCGGCAGAAGGAATACGTGGACGTGAACTACGCCATCCACCTGCCGCTGGTGGACATGCTGATGGGCACCTTCAAGCTGCCGCGCGACCCGGCGCAGTGGCCGCAGGAGTACGGCGTGATGAAACTGGAGACGGTACCCAAGGGCATCGTGCGCCAGCACCTGATGCCGTTCCAGGGCGGCCGCAGATTCGACGACTACGTGGATTGAGCCATGCCCGGCCGGCCCGTGCCCGGCAGTGCGCCCGCCCACGCAGGCAAGGGCCCGGGGCGCGGGCTCAGGTCCAGTCGCTGATGCCCTCGCGGCGGTAGACCTCGGCCAGCGCGGGGCGGTCCTTCATCCGCCGCGCATGCGCGGCCAGCACCGGCCAGGCGTCGCTCGGGCATGGCATGTTGCGCGACCAGCGCATCAGCATGGTCATCATGAAGTCCACAACCGAAACCTGCGCGCCGAGCATGTACGGCCCTTCGTCCTGCAGGTGATCGGCCACCTGCTGCCAGGCGGCCTCCAGCTGCACCCGTGCACGCCCCTTCACCGCATCGGCATTGGCCTCGCCGGCGGGCTCATGCGGATAGAACCACGCCCGGTAGGCCGGCATCAGGGTGTAGACGCAGAAGCACATCCAGCGGTAGTACGCGCCGCGTGCCGCGGTGCCTGGCGCCGGCGCCAGGCCCGCCTGCGGGTGCAGGTCGGCCAGATGCATGGCAATGGCGGCCGATTCGGTGAGCACCTGGCCGTCGATCAGCAGCGTCGGCACCCGTCCGGCCGGATTGATCGCCAGGTAACCCGGCGACTTCTGCTCGTTCCGCTCGAAATCGAGCTGGTGCAGCTCGTGTTCGATGCCCAGCTCGATCAACAGCCAGTGCACCACCAGCGATGCGGTGCTTTGCGATCCATACAGGACGACGGACATGCGGCTCTCCCTGGCAGTGGTGCGCCATCTTAGCGTCGCCCGCTGTCACGGCGGGACAGCCCCGCCGCAGACAGGCCCGCGGCGGCGGGGCCGCTCAGTTGCAGCCGGCCATGCAGCTGTTCAGGCGCTCGCCGCATACCGCCGCCGCCGAGCGGTTCTGGCAGAACGCCTGCGACGTCTGGCAGGCGCCGCGCAGCTCGGGGTTGGTGATCGTGTCGCACTGGTTGTCGCGGCTGGCCTGGCCGCAATCGCCGTAGCCGCGGGGATTGGCGTTGCAGCGCTGATAGGCGTTCTGGCAATGGTTCACGCAGGCGGCCGGGTCGTCGCGCGGCGGATCGCGCCATCCCCCGTCGCTGGAACAGCCTGCCACCAGCAACGTCATGCCCACCCGCATCGCCCAAAACCCAGCACGCATGCCCGCACCTCCCGATGAGAAACGGCCCGAGCATACGCCCGGGCCGCTTCAAAGACACCGCAGGGGCGGCCGCGCCTTACTCCACGACCACCGGGATCTTGCCGATGCGGGCCTGCCATTCGCGCGGGCCGGTCCTGTGCACCGACTCGCCGGTGGAATCGACCGCCACCGTCACCGGCATGTCCTGCACGGTGAACTCGTAGATCGCCTCCATGCCCAGGTCGGCGAACCCGACCACCTTCGAGGCATTGATCGCCTTGGACACCAGGTAGGCCGAGCCGCCGACCGCCATCAGGTAGGCCGACTTGTTGTCGCGGATCGCCTCGATCGCCGCCGGGCCGCGCTCGGCCTTGCCGACCATGCCCAACAGGCCGGTCTGCTCCAGGATCTGGCGGGTGAACTTGTCCATGCGGGTCGCCGTGGTCGGACCGGCCGGCCCCACCACCTCGTCGCGCACCGGATCGACCGGGCCGACGTAATAGATGAAGCGGCCCTTCAGGTCGACCGGCAGCGGCTCGCCCTTGTTGAGCATGTCGACCATGCGCTTGTGCGCGGCGTCGCGCCCGGTCAGCAGCTTGCCGTTGAGCAGCAGGGTCTGGCCCGGCTTCCAGCTGGCCACTTCCTCCGGGGTGACGGTGTCCAGGTCGACACGGGTGCCCTTGGAAGCGTCGTAGGTGATCTGCGGCCAGTCTTCCAGCGACGGCGGATCCAGCATCACCGGGCCACTGCCGTCCAGGGTGAAGTGCGCATGGCGGGTCGCGGCGCAGTTCGGGATCATCGCCACCGGCAGGTTGGCGGCATGGGTCGGGTAGTCCTTGACCTTGATGTCCAGCACCGTGGTCAGGCCGCCCAGGCCCTGCGCGCCGATGCCCAGCGCATTGACCTTGTCGTACAGCTCCAGGCGCAGTTCCTCGGCGCGGTTGGACGGGCCGCGGGCCTTGAGCTCGTTGATGTCGATCGGCTCCATCAGCGCCTCCTTGGCCAGCAGCATCGCCTTCTCGGCGGTGCCGCCGATGCCGATGCCGAGCATGCCCGGCGGACACCAGCCGGCGCCCATGGTCGGCACGGTCTTGAGCACCCAGTCGACGATGGAGTCGGACGGGTTGAGCATGGCGAACTTGCTCTTGGCCTCCGAACCGCCGCCCTTGGCGGCGACGATCACCTCGACGGTATCGCCCGGCACGACCTTGACGTTGACCACGCCCGGGGTGTTGTCGCGGGTATTGGTGCGCTTGCCGGCCGGGTCGGCCAGCACCGAGGCGCGCAGCTTGTTGTCCGGGTAGGCGTAGGCGCGGCGGATGCCCTCGTTGGCCATGTCCTCCACGCCCATGGTGGCGTCGTCCCAGCGCACGTTCATGCCGATCTCGAGGAACACGGTGACGATGCCGGTGTCCTGGCAGATCGGGCGGTGGCCCTCGGCGCACATGCGCGAGTTGATCAGGATCTGCGCCATCGCCTCCTTGGCCGCCGGCGACTCCTCGCGCTCATAGGCAGCGGCCAGGTTCTTGATGTAGTCGACCGGGTGGTAGTACGAGATGTACTGCAGCGCGTCGGCGATGGACTGGATGAGGTCTTCCTGCTTGATCGATGTCACGGCTTGCTCGAGGCTGGCGGGGGTTGAGCTGCGTATTTTACGCCCTGCCGTCCATGACGGGCGCCCTGCGGGCCAGCGCTGCGCGCTGTTGGGAACCGCTCCCGGCGGTTTCC
>NZ_LDJO01000003.1 GCF_001431595.1 Stenotrophomonas acidaminiphila | reverse complement strand
AGGCGCACCTGGACGCCCTGGACGCGGCCATCGCCAAGGTCCGCCACGATCCGGCGGCGAAGCTGCTGGAGCTGCCCGGCCACTATTGGCAGCAGCTTGAACGCATCGACCCGGTGGCCGATGCGCGCGACAGCAAACTCCCGGTGCTGTTGCTGCAGGGCGGCCGCGACTTCCAGGTGGTCGATGCCGACTGGCAGCGCTGGAAACAGGGACTGCAGGGGCCGCGCTACCGTTTCCACATCTACCCCGCGCTCAACCACCTGGGCATCGCCGGCGAAGGCAAGGGCACGCTGGACGAATACGGCAAACCGGGCCATGTCGACACCGCGCTGATCGAGGACATCGCCCGCTGGGTGGATGCGCAGGGGTGAATCCGCGACATCCGGATACCACCGCCGTGCCGTGTGTGCCGGCACCGGTAATGCACGCCAACACGCCATGAACACCCAAGGAGGAACCCGGGCAATGGTCACCGCGACACACCCGCCGAAGGAGTACCCCGTCGCGCCGCAGAGCGGCATGCCGCTGCTGATCCTGTGGGCCATCCTGCTGGCGGCGACCGTGCTGCCGCTGGCCTTCATGATCGGCGACAAGGGCCTGGCGCAGCTGGCCAGTCCGCGCGCCTGGCTGGGCCCGGCGCTGCTGTCGCTGGCCGGCGTGGTGGTCAGCCTGGGCTACCTGCGCAAGCGCATCGCGCTCGATGCCGGCAACCTGGTGGTCCGCTCCACCTTCTATACCCGGACCGTGGCCATCGGCTCGCTGCAACTGGAGCGCGCGCGCATCGTCGACCTCGCCGAACACCGCGCGTTAAAGCCGGCGATCAAGACCAATGGCTACGGCCTGCCCGGTTTCCGTTCGGGCCATTACCGCATGGGCGACGGCAGCAAGGCGTTCTGCCTGATCACCGACCACAGCCGCGTGCTGGTGCTGCCACTGCGCGACGGCTCGCAGCTGCTGCTGTCGCCGGAGCAGCCGCGCGCCCTGCTCGATGCGCTGAAGCAGACGGCCGGCGACGCCGCGCCGTAGAGACCCGGCTTCCACGCCGCGCATGGCACCGCGTGCCCTGGGCGGCCGCGCGCCGGCGCGCGGCACCGGGCCGGCAATCGACAGGCCCGCGGCGATGCCCCAAGCTACCGCCATGCGTACCGCTCCACGCCTGTTGCTCAATACCCCCGATATCGAACTGTGGCCGGGCGGCCTGCTGCGCGCGCGCAGCAACCACGACGCGCGCCTGCTTTCGCGGGCACGCACGGTGCTGCGTCGCAAACGCGACGGGCGCTACCTGGCCGCGCTGCTCCCGGAAGGGCTGATGCCCATGGTCGAACGCCTGGCCCGCGAGCCGGGCATCGACGCGGCACTGCAGCGCCTTGAAACCGCACTGCCCCGCTGCGGCCCACCCGCGGAGACGCAGTTGCCGCTGGACCGGCTCGACGAACGCCTGCAGCGCCTCGGGCTCGACCACCGCTATGCCGCGGACAGCGGCCTGCCACGCGTCGCGGAACCGGCCTGCCTGCATTTCGCCGGGCTGGACCGCTACCGCCGGGCGCTGTGGTTGACCCGCGGCGCCGCTCGCGCCTGGCACAACCTGCGCGCCGCCGCCGCGGCCGATGGCATCGCGCTGGATGCGATTTCCGGCTATCGCAGCCACGATTACCAGTTGGGCATCTTCGAACGCAAACTCGCACGCGGCCAGCGCGTGGCGGAGATCCTCAGCGTCAATGCCGCGCCGGGCTACAGCGAGCACCATGGCGGCAATGCGCTGGACATCGGCACGCCCGGCGAGCCGCCGGCGGAAGAATCGTTCGAACGCACCGCGGCCTTCGCCTGGCTGCAGGCGCATGCCGGCGGTTTCGGCTTCCACATGAGCTACCCGCGCGGCAACCCGCACGGCATCGTCTACGAGCCCTGGCACTGGCGCTTCGGCGGCACGCCTGCCTGAGCCACGCGCCGGCCGCACCACACAGCGAGCCCTGGGGCTGATGCCTCGATCCAGCCCGGCGATCGCCGGGGCCGCTCACGTCTGCGAGCGCGGGGTCGTCGCGCCGCCGGCATCGGCCAGGTCGGCGATGCGCCACAGGTACAGGCTGGCCCAGGTGCGGTATGGCCCCCAGCACTGGCCCCGTGCCTGCAGCTCGCGCGGGGTGGGCAGCCGCTGGCTGCCATCCACCCGCTGCGCGCCCTTGCGGATGCCCAGGTCGTCCACCGGCAGGATGTCCGGCCGGCCGAGCCGGAACACCAGCATCATCTCCACCGTCCAGCGGCCGATGCCACGCACCGGCACCAGCGCCTCGACGATGGCGTCGTGGTGCATCCACGCCATCTGCCGCGTGGAAGGGATTTCCCCGGCCAGCTCGCGCCGCGCCAGGTCGCGCAGCGCCAGCGCCTTGTTGCCGGAAACGCCACAGGCGCGCAGCCCGGCGTCGTCGATCCGGGCAAGCGTCGCGGCATGCAGGCGCCTGCTGTCGATCGCCGCCTCCACCCGCCCGACGATGGTCGCGGCCGCCTTGCCGCTGAGCTGCTGGAACACGATGGCGCGCGCCAGCGCATCGACCGGGTCGAACGGACGCCGCCATCCCGGCGGCGCATCCAGCGGGCCGACGCGGTCGATCCAGCGGGCCAGGCGCCGGTCATGGCGCTGCAGGTGCGCCAGCGCCTGCTCCACGTCGAAGCCGCGCCGGTGCAGCGGCATCGGGCTCAGCGCCTCAACGCACTGAACGCCAGCAGCACCCAGCCGGCCATCAGCGCGGTACCGCCGGCCGGGGCCAGGCGCGTCGGCCACCAGCCCAGCGCCCCGCCGGCAACGCTGCCGGAGAACAGCAGCACACCCAGCAGCAGCACGTACAGCGCGGTGCGCCCGGCGGCATTCAACGACGCCGGGCCGAGTATCGCCAGCACGGCACCATGGCCGAAGGCATACAGCGCGGCGGTCTCCAGGTGGGATTGCGCCAGCGGGTCGCTCACCGCATGCGAAGCATAGGCGGACAGGCCCACCGCCAGTGCCGCCAGCAGCGCCCCGCAGAACGCCAGCGCCGAGGGTCTGCGCACCCTCCGTTCCAGTCCCAGCATCATCTTCCCCCGGTTGGTCGGCCACCACGGCGTGGCCATGAACATGCGGACGCCGATCGCATCGCCTGCCCGGGCCGGCGTCCGGTCGCCTCCAGGCAGCAGGCAACAAAAAACGCGCCGCTGTGGGCGGCGCGTTTTCTGTGCATCACTTCATTCTTCCGCGACGGGCCGGTTACTTGACCGACCAGTACACGTCGTAGGTGCCGTCGGTGGTGAAGGCCTTGTCCACGCCCCCCTTCCACGACTCGTACGGACGGTCGGTGACCTCGTAGCCGGCGGTGGTCGCCCACGCACGCAGCGCGTTGCGCGCCACGTCCAGGCCCGCCATGTGGCCGGTGTAGGAGGCGAACGCCGAGCGGCGGGCAGGCGCATGCACATAGCTGACCGGGTTGCCGGACGGGATCTTGACGTCGAGCTTGCCGTCGGCGGCAGCGACCACCGGAGCGGCCTCGGCCTTGTCGGCCTCGCCGTCCTTCTTGTCGCCGGCAGCGGCGGCGCCGCTCTTCTTGCGGACCGGCTGGGCCACGTCGAAGGCGTACTTCTCGGCGCCGAAGTCGGTGGTCACGATGCGCACCGGGCCGGCGGGCTCAAGGCCGTTGGCTTCCATCGCGCGCTTGATCCACTCCTGGTTGTCCAGGATCGACTTGCGGATGCTCTCGTTGCTGCGGTCGATGTTGCCGGCGTTGACCACCAGCAGGTCCTCGACCGGAACGTCCACCAGCTTCAGGTCGGTGAGCGGGGCTTCGGCGGCGCGGTAGTCGACGTTCGGCACCGAGGCCAGCATGTTGGCCATGCGCGACAGGCCCAGCTTCAGGTCGTCGCCGATGTGGCGGCTCACGTACAGGCCGGCATAGCGGCCGAACAGGTCGAAGCCGTAGTTGACCGAATAGTCCTGGGTGATCTTGACGTTGCGGTCGTTCTTGCCGGTCGGCTCCAGGGTGAAGGTGGTGACCTTGTCCTTGCCCTTGGTCTGGTCCTCGATGGCGATCACGACGCGCTTGTTCTGCTCGCTGTCGGTGATCTTCCAGCTACCCGAACCCAGCTCCTTGGAGGTGTACTCCATGCTGGCGCCCACGCCTGCGTCCGGACCGCTGTACTTCAGCTCGATGCCCTTGTCACGCAGCACCAGCGGGTTCCAGTCCTTGAAGCGGCGCAGGCGGTTGACCGTGTCGTACACGATCGTCATCTTGCGGTTGGTTTCGATGCTTTCGGAAATATGGCGCTCGCCCGGCAGGCACACGCCAATGATGACGAACAGGCCAGCCACGATCCCCAAGGCGATCAGGAACTCGATAATACGGGTCATTCAGGAGTCTCCGGGGCCGATCCCACGGCCGGGTTGATTGAAGCGAAGCCCCCATCCTATCAGGCTTTGCGCAGGTTGTTGACGGATTTGGCGCACCGGTTTCCGTGTCCGGTGCAGGCATGCGCGCCGAAGGCCGTAAAGGCTGCCGCCTTGCCGCCAATGCCATGCACGATGCCATGCGACGGCCAGGCTGGCGAGGGGTGCGACGCCGGTTATTTTCCCTCCACCGGCGGCCTCCGCACCAGTCGTTCCGTGAGATTCACTCGAAAGCAGGTTCCGCCATATCGGCCTCGCCGGCCACCGGACGCGTCCGTATGGCGCGGGCCCGCGGCAGGCTTCCCGCTCACACCAGCTGCAGTTCGAACGCCTTGAGCACCGCGCGGGTGCGGTCGCGCACGCCCAGCTTGCTCAATATGTTGGAGACGTGGTTCTTGATCGTGCCCTCGGCCACGCCCAGCGAATTGGCGATCTCCTTGTTGGAAAAGCCGCTGGCCATCAGCCGCAGGATCTCGGTCTCGCGGTCGGTCAGCGGATCGGGCCGGTCGAGGCTGACGAATTCATTGCGCATGTGCTCCAGCCCGGACAGCAGGCGCTGGGTCACCGCCGGCTGCACCAGCGAGCCGCCTTCGGCCACGGTGCGGATCGCACCGACCAGCTGCTCCAGGGTCACGTCCTTGAGCAGGTAGCCCTTGGCGCCGGCCTTGAGCCCGGCCAGCACCAGCTGGTCGTCGTCGAACGTGGTCAGGATGATCGCCGGCGGCAGCTGCCCCAGCCGCGACAGGGTCTGCAGCGCCTCCAGCCCGGACATCACCGGCATGCGCATGTCCATCAGCACCACGTCCGGCGCCACCTGCGGAATCATCTCCACGGCCTGGCGGCCGTCGGTGGCCTCGGCCACCACCTCGATGCCGTCGTCCAGCGCCAGCAGCGAACGGATGCCCTGCCGTACCAGGGTTTGGTCATCGACCAGACAGACGCGGATCATCAGTTCACTCCTTGCGGCCCGGAGGCCAGCATCATATGGGTTGCCACCGGCAGCGAGGCACGAAGGTGGAAGCCTTCGCCGCGCCGTGCCGACACGTCCAGTACGCCGCCATACTGCGCCAGGCGTTCGCGCATGCCGCGCAGCCCGTTGCCGGGCAGGATGTCCTCCACCTCGCCGCCGACCCCGTCGTCGCGGGCGTCGATAACGATCCGCCCGTGCTCGCGCTCGACCCGGATCCACAGGTTGCGGGCGCCGGCATGGCGCACCGCGTTGGTGATCACCTCCTGGGTGCAGCGCAGCAATACGTGCGCGCGCTCCGGGTCTTCCACGCTCAGCGGGTCGTCCATGTCCAGGTGGATCTCGAGCGAAGGCACCCGCTCGGCCAGTGGCCGCAGCGCCGCAGCCAGGTCGATCGCACCGCTCTCGCGCAGCTGGCTGACCGCTTCGCGCACGTCGGTGAGCAGCAGTTTGGCCAGGGTATGCGCCTGGCGCACGTGTTCCTGCGCCTGGCCCTCGGTGATGTGGCCGGCTACTTCAAGGTTCAGGCTCAGCGCGGTCAGGTGGTGGCCGAGCAGGTCGTGCAGTTCGCGCGAGATGCGGGTGCGCTCGTTGATCCGCGCACTCTCGGCCAGCAGCAGGCGGGTGGCGCGCAGTTCGGCATTGAGCCTGCGCTGCTCCTCGCGGGCCTGGGTCTGCTGCCGCGCCACCAGGCTGGTCACGAAGATGAACATCGAGAACCCGGCATACAACAGCGACTGCAGCAGCGCCTCGAACAGCGGCAGCCCCATGATCAGGTGGTAGACCGGCAGCACCGCCAGCTGGCTGAGCACCAGCCAGACCACCCCCACCCGCTTGCTCAGCAGCCACGGGATCACCCCGGCCGCGACCATCAGCAGGATGCTGCCCAGCCCGGTGACGCTCAGGTAGCTCACCGCCAGCCCCGACAGGGTAAGCACCAGCAGCGCCAGGCGGTCGTACCAGCTGGTGTGGCCACCGGCCGTCAGCCCGCGGGTCAGCCAGAAGTAGCACACGCCGAACGCCAGGTAGGCGGCCAGCAGCCAGGTGGCTTCGCCCAGGCTCGGCGGCAGCTCGCCTTCGGCCGGCGCGTACTGGGTGTAGAGCAGCGGCAGACTGACCAGGCCCCAGGTGAAGAGGCCGGCCAGGCGCAGGACGCGGGTATGGCTGAGATATCCCAACATGGGTGCATGGTAAGGAGAGCGGCGGCTTTGCGCCCTCCCACGGAAGTCATGCCCGGATGGCGCTCGCCCGGTCAGGCCGGCCATGCGATAATCGCCGGCCAGCCCCCACCCCTCACTCGGGGCCGACCGCTTCACCCACGGAGTCACAATGTCGATCGTCATCCGCGACGTGCGCGAGCACGAGCTCGATTCCGTCCTGGCACTGAACAACAACGCCGGCCTGGCCATCCTGCCGCTGGATGCCGCCAAGATCCGCCGCTTCTACGAGACCGCCGAGTATTTCCGCGTCGCCGAACGCGACGGCAACATGGCCGGTTTCCTGGTCGGCTACGGCAGCAACGCCGAGCACGACAGCAGCAACTTCGCCTGGTTCCAGCAGCGTTACCCCAGCTTCTTCTATATCGACCGCATCGTGGTCGCCAGCCGCCGCCGCGGTGGCGGTGTCGGCCGTGCGTTCTACGCAGACGCCCAGAGCTACGCCGAGCTGCGCTACCCGCAGATGGCATGCGAGGTGTTCCTGGACCACGGCGCCGACGCCGCCCTGCTGTTCCATGGCAGCTTCGGCTTCCGCGAGGTCGGGCAGAACACCATGCCGGCCGTGGACGTGCGTGCCAGCATGCTGCTCAAGGACCTGTGCAGCTACGAGTGGGTGAAGGAAACCTATGGCGACAACCTGCCCGACGTTCCGTGGGCGGGCCACACACGCCGGCCCGTGCAGCAGCGGCCGACGGGAACCTGAGATGGCAGTGAATCCGGATTACGAACAGGCAGGCGAACTGAAGATCGGGCAGGTGGGTATCGCCAACCTGCGCATCCGCACCCTCGACGTGGAGCGGCTGGTACAGGAAATGCGCGAGCGCGTGGCGCGCGCGCCCAAGCTGTTCGGGCGCGCGGCGGTCATCCTCGATTTCGGCGGCCTCAGCCGCGTCCCCGACCGTGCCAGCGCGCAGGCGCTGCTGGACGGGCTGCGCGATGCCGGCGTGCTGCCGGTGGCGCTGGCCTATGGCACCACGGAAGTCGAGCAGCTCTCGGTCCAGCTCGGGCTGCCGCTGCTGGCCAAGTTCCGCGCCCAGTACGAACGCGCCGATGCCGCCCCGCCGCCCGCGCCGACACCGGCGCCGGCCCCCGCCCCCGCACGCCGCGCGCCGGAACCGGCACCGGCACCAGCACCCGCCGCGCAACCCGGACGCATGCAATTGGGCGCGGTGCGCTCGGGCCAGCAGCTGTATGCCGAGAACTGCGACCTGACCGTACTCTCAACGGTGGGTGCGGGTGCCGAGGTGATCGCCGACGGCAGCATCCACATCTACGGTACGCTGCGTGGCCGCGCCCTGGCCGGCGCGCAGGGCAATACCGGCGCCCGCATCTTCTGCCGCGACTTCCACGCTGAACTGGTCGCGATTGCGGGACGATACAAGGTGCTGGACGATATTCCCGACAACCTGCGCGGCAAGGCCGTGCAGGTCTGGCTGGAGCAGGACCAGATCATGATCGCTGCGCTGGATTGACGCGCAGCCCACCACGGAACATTCAGGAGAAATCCTTTGGCTGAAATCATCGTAGTCACCTCCGGCAAGGGCGGCGTCGGCAAGACCACCTCCAGCGCCAGCATCGCGTGCGGCCTGGCCCGGCGCGGCAAGAAGGTCGCCGTCATCGACTTCGACGTCGGCCGGCGCAACCTGGACCTGATCATGGGCTGCGAGCGCCGGGTGGTGTACGACTTCGTCAACGTCGTCCACGGCGAGGCCACGCTCAAGCAGGCCCTGATCAAGGACAAGCGCTTCGACAACCTGTACGTGCTGGCCGCCTCGCAGACCCGCGACAAGGACGCGCTGAACAAGGAAGGCGTCGAGAAGGTGCTCAAGGACCTGGCCGCCGACGGCTTCGACTTCATCATCTGCGACTCGCCGGCCGGCATCGAGAAGGGCGCGTTCCTGGCGATGTACTTCGCCGACCGCGCCGTGGTGGTGGTCAACCCGGAAGTGTCCTCGGTGCGTGACTCGGACCGCATCATCGGCCTGCTCGACTCCAAGACCGCCAACGCCGAGGCCGGCAAGAACGTGCCCGCGTTCCTGCTGCTGACCCGCTACAGCCCGGTGCGCGTGGAAAGCGGCGAGATGCTCAGCATCGGCGACGTGGAGGAAGTGCTGGGGCTCAAGGCCATCGGCGTGATCCCCGAGTCCGGCGACGTGCTCAACGCCTCCAACAAGGGCGAGCCGGTGATCCTGGACACCGAATCCATGGCCGGCCAGGCCTATGAGGACGCGGTCGGCCGCATCCTCGGCGAGGAGCGCCCGATGCGCTTCATTTCCGTGGAGAAGAAAGGCTTCTTCAGCAAGCTGTTCGGAGGGTGACGATGGGACTTTTCGACATCTTCAAGGCAAAGAAGAGCACGGCCGAAACCGCCAAGAACCGCCTGCAGATCATCATTGCCCAGGAACGCAGCACCCGCGGCGGCCCGGACTACCTGCCGCTGCTTCAGCGCGAACTGCTCGAGGTGATCAAGAAGTACGTCAACATCGACGCCGACGCGGTCAAGGTCGACCTGGTCAAGGACGGCGAGCACGACGTGCTCGACATTTCCGTGGCCCTGCCCGAAGGCCCGCAGGACTGACTGCGACGACCGGGGCCGGCCGACGGCCCCGGCACCTTCCATAGCGATGCCGACTTCGCCCGCCACCGCGCCCGCCGCCGTCCTGTGCGTGGGCGATATCGCCTGGGACGCCAGCGCCGCCCTGCTGGCGCGCCACGGCCTGCGCCTGAACCGGGTCGGGGACGGGCAGCAGATTCCCGGCAGCTACTGGGGCGAACCCGAAGCCGGCATCATCGCCAGCGACGTCTACGTGCGCGCCGACACCCCGGTGCACTCGATGCTGCACGAAGCCTGCCACCTGATCGTACTGCCACCGGAGCGGCGCGCCCTGGTGCATACCGACGCCACCGATTCGGTGCCCGAGGAAGACGCCACCTGCTACCTGCAGATCGTGCTCGCCGGGCAGCTGCCCGGGGTCGGCAGCGCGCGGCTGATGGCCGACATGGATGCCTGGGGCTACACCTACCGGCTGGGTTCCACCCGCGCCTGGTTCGAGCACGACGCCGACGACGCCAGGCGATGGCTGGCCGAGCGCGGCCTGCTGCCGGCATGAGCCGGCGGCGCCTGCCGCCCGGCCCGAACGCCTTCACGGCACGCTGAGCACGCCTGGCCGCAGAGAGGCATGCCGGCGCCGGCACGACGCGCTACGGCAGCGACGCGCCCATGTCCAGGGTGACCCGGGTGCCGCGCTGCGGGCCGGAATGGATGTCCAGTTTCCAGCCCAGGTGCTCGCACAGGCGACCGATCAGGTCCAGGCCGATGCCGGTGCGCATGTTGCGCTCGCCGCGCGCGGTCTTGGCATAGGCCACGGCCACTTCCTCCGGGCTCATGCCATGCCCGGGGTCCTCGATGGTCACCACCGCCTGCGGCGTCAGCCACAGGCGGATCACCCCGCGGTCGCTGTTTTCCATTGCGTTGCGCAGCAGGTTGCCGACCGCGGCCTGCACCACGCCCACCGGCGCCACGATCGTGCACGGCGCCACGTCCACCACCTCGACCGACAACTCCTTGCCGCTGGCCAGGTACGCATGGTCGGCCACGATCTCCGGCAACAGCTGCTCCAGCGCCAGCGGTTCGCTCAACGCCGCCAGCCGCGCCGGCTCGCGCGCCAGCACCAGCATCAGCTGGATCAACTGTTCCATGCTGGACGCGGTGCTGCACACCCGCAGCAACTGCTGGCGCGCGCGCGGCGGCAGGCCGGGCTGCTCCAGCGCCAGCTCGGCCGCGCCGGTGATCACCGCGATCGGCGTGCGCAGTTCGTGGCTGGCGGTACTGATGAAGGCCCGTTCGCGCTCGACGAAACGCTCGTTGCGCTCCAGGTAGTCGTTCACCGAGTCGGCGATCACCTCCATCTCGGCGCTGCCGCGGGCGGTGACCTGCACCCGCTGGCCGCTGCGCTCGGGCTGCAGCCCGGCGATGTCGGCGGCCAGCCCGGCCAGCGGCCGCACCAGGCGGTTCATGCCGACCCACGCCATCAACAGGGTGACGACCACCATCGCGATGCCGGCCAGCACCGCCCAGCGGGTGATGAAATGCTCCAGCTCTGCGAAATCGGTGATGTCCAGCACCAGCATCGTGCGCCCGAAATCGCTGGTGTGGCGCACCATCACCGCGCTGCGGTGGCCTTCCAGCCGGACGCCGTCGTGCAGGCCCGGCTTCAGGTGCGCCAGCATGTCCGGGATGCCGTGGGCATCGTGGTCGCTGAAGAAATGCAGGGTGTCGGAGTCCTGCCAGCGGTAGTCCGGGTCGGTGCGCTTGCTGGCGATGACGCTGTCCAGCTCGGAGTTGAGCAGCGCGCGCCACACCGAGTGTTCGGCGCGCTCGTGCACGTAGTTGGCGGCGCTGAAAACCACCAGGGTCAACAGCGCCAGGTAGCTTGCCAGCCAGACCAGCAGCTTGCGCCGCAGGGTACGCCGCTTCATCGCTCGCCGTTCCCGGGTGCACCGGCCAGGGGCGACGCATCCGGCGCGCACAGGCGGTAACCGACCCGCGGCAGGGTATGCAGCAGCTTGTCCTGGAACGGCCCGTCGACGCTGCGGCGCAGTTCGTAGATATGCGAGCGGAGCATGTCGCCGTCGGGCGGCTCGTCGCCCCACAACGCGTACTCCAGCTGGTCGCGCGGCACCGCCGCCGGGCTGGCGCGCATCAGCACTTCCAGCAGCTTGCGGCAGGCCGGGTACAGGTGCAGCAGCTGGCCGCCGCGCTGCACTTCCAGCGTGGCCAGGTCCAGGCGCAGGTCGTGCACCTCCAGCACCTTGCGCGGGTTGCGGCCGCGCAGGCGCGCCAGCACCGCGTCCAGCCGCACTTCCAGTTCGGGCAGAGCGAAGGGCTTGGTCAGGTAGTCGTCGGCGCCGGCGCGGAAGCCGGCGATCTTGTCCGGCAGCTCGTCGCGCGCGGTGAGCATGATCACCGGCACCTCGGAACGGTGCTCCTCGCGCAGGCGCCGCAGCACTTCCGGCCCCTCCATGCGCGGCAGCATCCAGTCCAGCAGGATCGCGTCGTAGGCCTGGGTGGCGGCCAGGTGCAGCCCGGTGATGCCATCGGGCGCGACATCGAGCACATGCCCACGCGCCTCGAAATAGTCGAAAAGATTGGCGATCAGGTTGCGATTGTCTTCGATGACCAGCAGCCGCATGTGCAGAACCCTTGGAAGAACGCTTCGCCGGTGGACACGCGCCGGACCCATCGATGGGCGCCGGCGGGACGGCAGTACCCGCCCATCGTAGCCCCAGCGCTGGTCGGAGCGATGTCGAAACAGGTCACAATGCGCCCTACGACGCGCTTCCCACGCCGGCCGCGCGATCCTCTCCATCCACTCTCCAGACGAGCCCAGCGTGCGCCCGACCCGCCTACGATCCTCCGCCCCCTGGTTGCTGTTGCTGGCCCTGGTCGTGGCCAGCCTTATGGCCGGGCTCGGCATGCGCGAGCCCTCTCCGCCCGACGAGCCGCGCTTCGTGCTGGCCGCGCGGCAGATGGTGGAGACCGGGCAATGGCTGCTGCCGCACCGCGGCAGCGAGCTGTACGCCGAGAAGCCGCCAACCTTCATGTGGATCCAGGCCGCCACCTACAAGGTGCTGGGCAACTGGAACATCGCCTTCCTGCTGCCGTCGCTGCTGGCCGCGCTGCTGACCCTGTGGCTGACCTGGGATTTGTCGCGGCGGCTCTGGAACCGGCGCGTGGCGCGCTACGCGGTGCTCGGGCTGTTCGTATGCATCCAGTTCGGGCTGATGGCCAAGCGCGCGCAGATCGACATGGTGCTGGTGGGCATGACCACGCTGTCGCTGTGGGCGCTGCTGCGGCACATGCTGCTGGGGCCCAACTGGAAACTGCTGGCGCTGGGCGCCTTCGCCGCCGGGGTGGGCACGGTGACCAAGGGCGTGGGCTTCCTGCCGCTGCTGGCGCTGCTGCCCTGGGCCATCTGGCGCTGGCGCCATCCGGGTGCGGCCGGCGCCGGGCGCGGCTGGGGCTGGTGGCTGGTCCTGCCGCTGTTCATCGCCGGCACCTGCGTGTGGCTGGCGCCACTGGGCATCGCCCTGCTGCGCAACCCCGACCCGGGCCTGCAGTCCTATGCGCAGGAGCTACTGTTCAAGCAGACCGGCACCCGCTACGCCAATGCCTGGCACCACCACCAGCCGGCCTGGTACTACCTGCAGGTGATCGCCACGCTGTGGCTGCCGGGCAGCCTGCTGCTGCCGTGGCTGGTGCCGGCCTGGTGGCGGCGCCTGCGCCGGGCCGACCCGCGCTACGTCGTGCTGCTGGGCTGGGCCGTACTGGTGCTGCTGTTCTTCAGCGCCAGCCCCGGCAAGCGCGAGGTCTACATCCTGCCGATGCTGCCGGCGCTGGCGGTTGCGGCCGCGCCGCTGCTGGCCGGCCTGTTGCGGCGCACCGGCGTGCGCTGGGCGTTGCTGCTGTACGTGGCGCTGCTGGCGGTGGCGATGCTGGCGGTCGGCTACGACGCACTGCAGCACGGCGACGGCTGGGCACAGCGCAGCGCGGCCAAGCGCGCGATCGATCCCTCGGTGGTACCACGGGTCGGCGCCTGGCTGGTGGGCTTCGGTGTCGCCGCGCTGGCGCTGGTGGCGGCGCTGCGCCTGCGCCGCGCCGGACTGGCGGCGGTACTGGCCACGGTGCTGCTGTGGGCGATGTACGGGCTGGGGCTGATGCCGGCGCTGGACCCCTACAGTTCGGCCTCGGGGGTCATGGACAAGGTGCGCCAGCGCATCGGCGACGGCGAACTGGGCATGGTCGCCTGGCGCGAGCAGAACCTGCTGCAGACCCACCCGCAGGCGATGGATTTCGGCTTCAAGCGCCCCTGGCCCGAGCAGTGGGAGATGGCCGGGCAATGGGTGGCCGCCGCTCCGGAGCGACGCTGGCTGTTCGTCCTCAAGCAGGCGATGACCCCCTGCGCCGACCCGGCACGGGTGATCGATATCGGCAGCGCCAACCGCAACCAGTGGCAGCTGCTGCCGGGCACCGCGCTGGACACGGCCTGCGTGGCCACCACCCACGGCCAGGTCGCCGGCACGCCGGACGAGGACAACGAGGACTGAAGCCGGCGGGGGCGTTAACGCCCCGCCAACGCGCCTCCGACCAGTCTCCGACATGGCGGCAACCACCATGCCGCCATTCATCGTCGATGGCGTACAGCTCCCGTGCCTGCCGCTCCCTCCTCGCCGCCTCCTTGCGCCCTGCCCGCCCCCGGGCTCGCAGCCACCCGGCGCGGCTTCCTCGGCCGCCACCTGCTGATTCCCCTGCTGCTCGCGGTGGCCGCCAGCGTGGTGCTGATGGCCGGCAACGGCGACCAGTGGCTGGCCGACCAGATCTACCGCTGGGAAGGCAGCCGTTGGGCCTTCAAGGACGCCTGGTGGACCACCCATGTCATCCATCGCGGCGGCAAGAACCTGAGCACCCTGGCCGGCGTGCTGGTGATGCTGGCGCTGCTGCGGGCCTGCCTGGACGCCCGCTGGAAGGCGCTGCGCCGGCCGCTGCTGTACCTGCTGCTGGCGGTGGGCCTGTCCACCGGTCTGGTCGCCCTGCTCAAGTCCATGACCCAGATGGACTGCCCCTGGGACCTGCAGCGCTACGGCGGGTTGCGCCCGTTCATCGGCCTGTTCGAAGCGCGCCCGGAGCTGCTCGGCCGCGCCGCCTGCTTCCCCGCCGGCCATGCCAGCGC
This sequence comes from Stenotrophomonas acidaminiphila, assembly GCF_001431595.1. Lineage (GTDB taxonomy): Bacteria > Pseudomonadota > Gammaproteobacteria > Xanthomonadales > Xanthomonadaceae > Stenotrophomonas > Stenotrophomonas acidaminiphila. The sequence goes on along the minus strand of NZ_LDJO01000003.1, from coordinate 21,274 downwards.
CGGCTACGGCTGGGTGGCGCTGTATTTCTTCGCCCTGCAGGTGCGCCCACGCTGGCGCTGGGTGGCACTGGCCACGGCCGTGGCCACCGGGCTGGCGTTCGGCTTTTCCCAGCAGCTGCGCGGCGCGCACTTTCTCTCGCATGATGTGTGGTCGCTGGCGGTCAGCTGGACCGTGGCGGTACTGCTCTACCTGTTGATGTTCCCACCGGCCACGGCCTCCACGCTCAAGGAAGAACCCCACGCATGAGCACCGCTTCCCCGCATCTGCCCGCATCGACCAGCGCATCGGCACGGCTGCGCCGCTGGCGCCCGGAAATCTCCACCGAAGCACTGATCCTGCTGGCCAGCGCGTTCTTCGCCCTGGTCTGCAACGGCCTGTTCTGGCGCAACGCCATGGCCACCAACCCCGGCAGCGTGCTGTTCGCGCTGTCGCTGTTCGCGCTGCTGATGGGCGCGCATGCACTGCTGCTCGGCCTGCTGGTGTGGCGCTGGAACGCCAAGGTGCTGCTGACGGTCCTGTTCGTCACCACCGCGTTCGCCACGCACTACATGAACAGCTTCAACGTCTACCTGGACGCGGACATGCTGCGCAACGTGCTGGCCACCGACCACAAGGAATCGAGCGAGCTGATGACGCCCGCCCTGCTCCTGCCGCTGCTGGTCTACGCGCTGGTGCCCTGCGTGCTGCTGTGGCGCCTGCGCCTGCGCCGGCGCAGCTGGGGTCGCGCCCTGCTGTGGCGGCTGCTGTTCCTGGTGGGCGTGGTGGTGGTGTCCGGTGCCGGTACGCTGGCCTCGTTCCAGAACGTGTCGGCGCTGATGCGCAACCATCGCGAAGTCCGTTACCTGGCCACGCCGGCCAACTACCTGATCGCACTGAAGCAGAACCTGATCAGCTCCAACCCGATCAAGAACAAGCCAAAGCTGCCGCTCGGCACCGATGCCAAGGCCACGCCGCGCGCGGCCGACAGCAAGCCGCGCCTGCTGGTGCTGGTGGTCGGCGAGACCGTGCGCGCGCAGAACTGGGGCCTGAACGGTTACGCCCGCCAGACCACGCCGGAGCTGGCCAAGGTCGGGGTGATCAACTTCCCCGACATGCATGCCTGCGGCACCAGCACCGAGGTATCGCTGCCGTGCATGTTCTCGCCGTTCGGCCGCCACGACTACGACGCCAAGAAGATCCGTGCCCACCAGTCGCTGCTGCACGTGCTCGAACACGCCGGCATCCCCACACTGTGGCGCGACAACCAGTCCGGCTGCAAGGGCGTGTGCGAGGGCCTGGAGATCCAGCGCCTGGGCGACGCCACCAAGCCCGGCCTGTGCGCCGATGGCCGCTGCATGGACGAGATCCTGCTCGACGACCTTGCCGCCCAGGTGCGCGCCAAGCCGGGCGACCGCGTGGTCGTCCTGCACCAGCTGGGCAACCACGGCCCCAGCTACTTCCAGCGCTATCCGGCGCAGTTCCGCCAGTTCGTGCCGACCTGCGACACCCCGGACCTGGGCAAGTGCCGCCGCGGGCAGATCGTCAACAGCTACGACAACGCCATCCGCTACACCGACCACTTCCTGGCCCAGACCATCGCCGCACTGCGCGGCATGGACGACTACGACAGCGCCATGATCTACCTCTCCGACCACGGCGAGTCGCTGGGCGAAAAGGGCCTGTACCTGCACGGCATGCCGTACGCCATCGCACCGGACGAACAGACCCGGGTGCCGATGGTGATGTGGTTCTCCCCGCAGTTCGCGGCCAACCGCGGACTGGACCTGCAGTGCGTGCGCGAACGTGCGCGCCGCCGCGCCGACCATGACAACCTGTTCCCCTCGGTCCTGGGGCTGATGCAGGTCACCACCTCGGTATACGAGCGCGAGCGCGACGTGTTCGCCGGGTGCGAAGGCTAGCAACCGGTCCCGCCGCGGGAGCGACGCCCGTCGTTCCCGCGGCAAAGCGCCGCGGATCATCCAGCCGGCATTGCGAGAACCCGCCATGGCCACCTTTCCGCAATGGCTGCCCTGGGCCCTGCTGTCGGCGGCCTTCGCCGCGCTGACCGCGATCTTCGCCAAGCTCGGCCTGCAGCAGGTCGATGCCGACCTGGCGATGCTGCTGCGTACCATCGCCATCGTCGCCGTGCTGGGCCTGTTCGTGGCAGCCACCGGCAAGTGGAGCAACCCGCTTGCGCTGCCGGGCAGGACCCTGCTGTGGCTGCTGCTCTCGGCGCTGGCCACCGGCGCATCGTGGCTGTGCTACTTCCGCGCCCTGCAACGCGGCCCCGCCTCGCAGGTGGCGCCCGTGGACAAGCTCAGCGTGGTGCTGGTGGCGGTGTTCGCCTTCGCCTTCCTGCACGAGCGCCTGGCCTGGCGCGAATGGCTGGGGGTGGCGATGATCGGCGGCGGCGTGCTGCTGATGGCGCTCAGGCGCTGACCCACCCCCTTGCCCCGACCGCCGCGGCCCTCTAGCCTTCGCCGATCGAACACCATCGGGGAATCGCGTGAAACAACGTCATCTGCTGTTGGCCCTTGCCGTGAGCGCCAGCGTGCTGTCGCTGGCCGCCTGCAAGAAGGAAGCCGCCACCGACACCGCCGCGCCGGCGGCACAGGCCGCACCGGCCGAGAGCGCCGACCAGTTCGTCGCCCGGATCAACGCCGAGTTCAAGGCGATGTACCCGGAAATGACCTCGGCGCAGTGGCTGTCCTCCACCTACATCAACGACGATTCCGCGCGCGTGGCGGCCAAGGCCAACGAGCGCTGGCTGACCACGCTCAATGGCTGGATCGAACAGGCCGGCAAGTACGAAGGCCAGCCGATGAGCGAGGACACGAGGCGTGCCCTGCACCTGCTCAAGCTGATGACCGCCATGCCGGCCCCGCGCGACCCGGCCAAGCTGGCCGAGCTGGCCGCCATCGCCACCAAGCTGGAGGGCGACTACGGCGCCGGCACCTACTGCACCGGTGAAGGCGACCAGCAGAACTGCCGCCAGCTCGGCGAACTGGAACAGGTACTGGCGCGCTCGCACGACTACGACAAGCAGCTCGACGCCTGGCAGGGCTGGCACTCCACCGCCGTGGCCTCGCGCAAGCCGTACCAGCGCTTCGTCGAGCTGGTCAACGAAGGCGCGCGCGAGCTGGGCTACGCCGATGCCGGGCAGATGTGGCGCAGCGGCTACGACATGCCGGCCGAACGGGTCGGCCCGGAAACCGACCGCCTGTGGGAGCAGGTCAAGCCGCTGTACGAACAGCTGCACTGCTACACCCGCGCCAAGCTGGACAAGGAATACGGCAAGGACAAGGCCGAAGTCGGCGGCGGCCTGATCGCCGCGCACCTGACCGGCAACATGTGGCAGCAGGACTGGAGCAACCTGTGGGACCAGCTGCAGCCCTACCCCGGCGCCGGCAGCCTGGACATCACCGCCGCGCTCGAGAAGCAGCACCAGGGCAACCTGAGCGCGGCCCTGGCCAAGGCCGGCGCCAATGCTGACGTCGCCGCCCGCTTCAAGGCCCAGCGCGAGGCCGAACTGGCCACCGCCAGGCAGATGACCGAGCGTGCGCAGGACTTCTACGTGTCCTTGGGCATGCCCAAGCTGCCGCCGAGCTACTGGCAGAACACCCAGTTCATCAAGCCGCTGGACCGCAACGTGGTCTGCCACGCCAGCGCCTGGGACATGAACATGGGCGGCGACGGCAAGGACGTCGGCGCGGATGTGCGCACCAAGATGTGCATCACGCCCACCGAAGAGAACTTCACCACCATCTACCACGAGCTGGGCCACATCTATTACGACCTGGCCTACAACCCGCTGCCGCCGCTGTTCCAGGGCGGCGCCAACGACGGCTTCCACGAGGCCATCGGCGACACCATCGTGCTGACGATGACCCCGCAGTACCTGAACTCCATCGGCCTGGTCGACAAGCCGCAGGAAAGCCGCGAGGCCACCATCAACGCGCAGATGCGCATGGCCCTGAGCGGCGTGTCGTTCCTGCCGTTCGGGCTGATGATCGACCGCTGGCGCTGGGGCGTGTTCGACGGCTCGATCAAGCCAGAGCAGTACAACCAGAAGTGGTGGGAACTGAAGGCCCAGTACCAGGGCGTGGCCCCGGCCGGCGCACGCGGCGAGGAGTTCTTCGACGCCGGCGCCAAGTACCACGTGCCGGGCAACACCCCGTACCTGCGCTACTTCCTGGCGCGCATCCTGCAGTACCAGTTCTACAAGGGCCTGTGCGACGCCGCCGGTTACACCGGCCCGCTCAACCAGTGCACCTTCTATGGCAACAAGGAAGCCGGCCAGAAGTACTGGGCCATGCTCAGCAAGGGCGCCAGCCAGCCGTGGCAGGCCACGCTCAAGGAACTGACCGGCACCGACAAGCTCGATGCCGCACCGATGCTGGAGTACTTCGCCCCGCTGCAGGAATGGCTCAAGCAGCAGAACGAAGGCCAGATGTGCGGCTGGCAGGCCGGTCCCGCGCAGCCGGTGAAGCCGGCCGCGCCGTAACCCCGGTTCCGGTTCAGGCATCAACACGAAGGGCGCCGGCAAGGCGCCCTTCGTTCGCATCCCCATGCATGCAGCGCATGCCAACGCGACGCTCCCGCAGACGCCCATGACCGACTTACCCGCAAGCGGACCACCCGCCCTGCCCCGCGCCCAACCCGCGCCCGGGCCGTCCAGGGACACGGTGTGGCTGCTCACCGGCCTGATCGCCAGCGTGCTGGCCGCCGTGGCCATCACCGTGATCGGCATGGTGCTCTACCCGCAGTTCGCCGACACCTTCACCGCCTTCACCCTGCGCGGCACCGATCTGCCGCTGCCGACCCGGCTGGCCATGCGCTTCTACCCCGCCATCTGGCTCGCTCCGGCGCTGGCGCTCCTGATCCGGCTGTGCTGGCCGGGCAAGGCCAGCCGCGCGATCGCAGCGGGCGTATTCGGACTGCTCACCCTGTTCGCCGGCGTACCGCTGGTTCTCGTTTCAGCCTACCTGCCGATGATCCAGCTGATGTCGGCGTTGTAGGCACGTGCCGAGCCACCTGGCGCAGCCTGGGCCAGACACCGTCCGCATATGGACTCCTCCAGACCGGCAGCGCCGCATCGAAGGGCATGCAGTAGACCGAAGGGCGCCAATGGCGCCCTTCGTGCATTCCGCATCCCATGCTCCCGCCCTACAGCACGCATTGACGCTCCGCATCCGCCGTTACCCCTGCAGACCGCGGGGCGTAGTCGTTGCAGCGTGATGCTTGCGGCATAAACCCAGCACGGCATTTCCTGCGCCTTCCTTGCCCTTCCAAGCGTATGGAATAGAAGAAAAACCACAGATTGCGAGTGGTGGTGAAGTCGGCCATTATCCGCACTACGCCGCGCCCAGGCGGCCGAACAGGTGTCAGGTGCTTGTGGACATTTCCTCGCTCACCGATACAACGATAGAAGCGATTCACACCTTCGCTTGCAGTCCCGTTCGCCCCGCATGGGTAAACGCGCTCACGACGCCAATGGCAACGGCAATAGCCGTAATGCAGTTTTCCGATGGACGCGCGGCACGGGGCGCACCCTGCGAGGCAGAGCTGGATTCGGGCAAGCACCCATCGCTCGACCTTGAGGCCATGGAGTGCGATGCCACTGCCCTCCAATGGCAGGCGCCTAGTGGCAAGACCTACGTCATGCAGCGCATTCCCGCCGCCGCAGCCTTCGTCCCCTTTTCCATACAGTCTTTAACGGAGTCAGACCCACTTGGGGAGGACGCTGTGAGTGAGATCGTCTTTAGAGGCCGCAGCGGTTCAGGCGCTGTCTTCCGCCACATCATGCCGCCAATGACACTCGGCATAGCGCTGGCGCATCCTGGCCAGGCACCTGACAGTTCATTCAAGCCGACGCCGCTTCGCGCGGCTTGACTCAGGTGTCAGCTTGCTTTTGGAGCTTGCATGTCATCACAGAACAATCCCTATGCGCCGGGTGAATCAGTCGTTGGCACCGAGCGCATCGTCGGCGAAGCCGCCTCTGCTGGCCGCCGTTTTCTGACATTCATGGTCGACTTCCTCGTCGTCCGCTCAACCTTTTTTTTCGGCGAAGTCGCCTACGTGGTCGTCCATGGGCCGGAAGCATACGACGCAGCAACCAGCTCGGCCTGGTCATCTGTGGCATTTGTGCTTCTGTACGTCCTCTACTACCTCGCATTGGAGTCCATCTTCGGACGCACACTTGGAAAAGTGCTCTTGGGCACCAGGGTGGTGACCGAATCCGGCACCACACCGTCGTTATCTGCGGTCCTTGTTCGAACACTTTCCCGCCTGATACCCCTTGAGCCCGTATCTTTTACACTCGCCGACACCTGGTGGCATGACTCGCTCAGCAAGACAAAGGTGTTGCGCGTCCGACGAGCAAGCTAGCAGTCCATCCAGGCCGAAGCCGCCTCGTGGCTCGGCTTGATTCAAGCCGCTCACCTCTTACCCGATTTTTCGCAATCTTCAGGAAGTCTCCAACTTGGACATCCCGCGATTCTTCAACATCACGGAAAGTGCGCACCGAATCCACAATCCGTTCACGCCAGAAAAGTTCGCAACGCTTGGCGAGGCACTGCGCCTGAAGTCCGGAGACCGCGTACTTGATCTTGGTAGCGGTTCGGGCGAGATGCTATGCACCTGGGCACGCGACCACGGCATCGTCGGCACCGGCATCGACATGAGTTCGCTGTTCACCGCACACGCCAGACAGCGCGCCGAAGAACTCGGCGTCGCCCATCAGGTCAATTTCATCCACGGCGATGCAAGCGGCTACATCTCCGACGAGAAAGCTGACGTTGCGGCTTGTGTCGGCGCCACCTGGATTGGCGGAGGCGTCGCTGGAACCATCGAGCTTCTGGCCAGGAGCCTGCGTACCGGCGGAGTCATCCTGATTGGCGAGCCATACTGGCGGCAGTTGCCGCCAACGGAAGATATCGCCAGGAAATGTCTTGCCAACTCAATCTCCGACTTCCTCATTCTTCCGGAGCTTCTCGCATCCTTCGGCAAGCTTGGTTACGACGTCGTTGAGATGGTTCTGGCCAATCAGGATGGCTGGGACAGATACGAGGCCGCCAAGTGGCTTACGATGCGCCGATGGCTGGAGAAAAACCCCGACGATGAGTTGGCGGATGAGATCCGCTCCAAACTCAGCACAGAGCCTGGGCGCCACGCCGCCTACACGCGCGAATATCTGGGTTGGGGCGTGTTTGCACTCATGCCAGGAATCAGCCCCGGGAAGACCTGACAACTTGTTGAAGCAGATGCTGCCCCGCGGCGCAGCCCAATCCAGACGCCAGGGCTCATATGGAAAAGTTCGCCATCTCCGTTCCGTGGCTCACCACTGGCGCTTCCCGCCATCGTGTTCCTGCCATTCCGCCCTCGCTCCCGCCTACATGGCTTCTTCAGCGCCTTGATCGCCGTTGCAACGGGCTGCTCATTCAATCTGGCGTAGGCCATTGCGGCTCAGGCGATCCCTGCCAATGAAGCGCCGGACACCAATGGAGCAGCCCTCAACGGACAGCATCTTGGCGGACGATTGGAGCTGGGCCCTGGCCCGATCTGATCTGCGGCCAAGCCGTTCATTCACGCCGGCGCGCATGGAACGCGCCGGCATGGTTCACACATCAGGCTCCACAGGGGAAATCATGCGCAACTCACTAATCGTCCTGGCGTTGCTCTGCTCATCGTGCGCATCCACCGGCCCCGAGCGCACCTCGTCACATGCATCCATCGGCCAGGAGGGAACCTCCATCCAGACCGCCGTCCCCATCAAAGCCACGAACAGCGCGGAGGGGGTTGCCGCCGAGTATGCCTGGATTGCCCGGAAGCACCCCGGCTTCAAGCGGGAGAGCCAGTCACTCCTGCTGGAAGGTAAAAGGGCCTACGACCTGATCGAGATCACCACGGCCGATGGCAAGCGCATGGCCTACTACTTCGACGTCACATCCTTCTTCGGAAAATGGTGAGACACCTGCCGGCGCAGCCGGGCACCCCAGCCTGATCCAGGCACAAGGCGACGCGGGCGCGCGCATCACCGCTCGTGTCCGCCCCCTGGAGCCGGGTGGATAGCAACGCATCGCGCATCTCCAACGGAGGGCACCATGGGACTTCTGACCTTCAGCATCAACGTCACCCTGGACGGCTGCATCGATCACCGCGAGGGCGTCGTCGACGACGAAACCCATGCCTTCTTCACCCGCCTCATGGACGAGAGCGGCGCGATGCTGTGGGGCCGTGTCACCTACGAGATGATGGAAAGCCACTGGCCGGCAGTCGCCCGTGGCGACGTGGAGGCGCCCGCGTCGATGCGCGAATGGGCGGTCAAACTGGACGCCAAGCCGAAGTACGTGGTGTCGACGACGCGTAAGGCGTTTCCCTGGGCGAACAGCCACCTCATCGCCGGCGATCTGCGCGCGGGCGTGCAGCGGCTCAAGGACGCGACGCCGGCTGGGGTACTGCTCGGTAGCGGCAAGCTGGCGACCGAGCTGGACCGGCTGGACCTGATCGACGAATACAGGTTCCTGGTCCACCCCAGGATCGTTGGTCATGGCCCTGCCCTGTACGGCAGCGGGTTGCCCGGCACGCGGCGGCTGGAGCTGGTCGCTGCGCAGCCCATGCGCTGCGGCGCGGTGGCCGTGCACTACCGGCGCGCCCCCTGAGCCGCACAGGGACGCTGCCGGCCGGGCATTTCGAGCCGATCCCGCCTTGCCGCAACGCTCGATCCGGGCGCCTTGCCCGCGATCCGGCCACGCGTCGTCCTGCCACGGGCCTGAGCGCGGGCGGAGTTCGTCCGCGCCTTCCCGGCAGGATTTCATCGACCAGGGCGCAGATGATCTAGACTGCGCGGGGGGCCAGGCGCCCGGGCAAATCGGCGGGGCGAGCCTGGCAGTTCACTTACACCGGCACCGCTTCGCGGCGCGGCCCAGTTCAGACGACAGGCCCTGCATGCTGCATCTGCTGGTATTGATCGCTGTCTTCTCGACGCTGCTGCTCCTGCATGCGTCGTTTCGCCTGTACCGGATCATTGCCGCCGAGAGGCCGGAGTGGATCCCGGTCGGGCAGCCATCGGCACGGTTTTATGCGGGCATCCCGCGCATCCTTCTGGCCAATGTCCAGTTCCAGGTATTGAAGGTCGCCTTCAGCTCCAGGGCCCGCCAGCTCACCACGCACTCTGCCGCACGCCATGCACGCCACATGCGCTCGACCGTGCCCCTCGGCGCAGCGGCGGTCTACATGGCGGTATTCGCCAGTTCGTGACTCGGGCCCGATAATTCACCCCAGCCGCCCAACCCGTGGGCCTGCCCATCCCGGATACCCGAGCCTGCAACCATGCTTCGCCCCCTGCATCCGGCACTGCTCATCGCCTTCAAGGTGCTTCTATCGGCGCTTGTGGCGTGGGCACTGGCATACCCGTTCCTCCAGCCCGAACCCGTCGGCCTGGCGAAAGAGCTTTCCGTGCTTGGCGTATACGGCGCCCTGTTCCTCGGCCTCGTCTTCCTGGCGTTGGTGGCGGCGTACGCGAATGATCTACGCCGGGTGCTGGCGGGTGTTTCCGCCGGCAACAGGACGGCGACGCCCCGCTCTGTCTGGTGGATGCTGGTACTTCCCTACAACTTCATCGAGGACTTCTTCATCATCCACGCCGTCACCACGTCATTGCGGCGCGAAGCGCAATGCCGCGGCGGGCTGGGGCAGATGAAATCGTTTGGTGCCCGCACCGGGTTCGGCTGGTGCGCGGCACAGATCGGCTCCTTGATTCCCAATGACGTCGGCTCCCTGTTCGCCCTGCTGGCGCTGGTCATGTGGGTGATCCACTGGAGACTGATCCGCAAGGCACTGGCAGCGCTGGTTGCGTCCCGGCCCGGTGCGCAACCAGCCGGCGCTGGCGTGCCTTCGGGCCCCGCCTGATTGCGGCCCTGCGGCGTACCGGCGTTCCGGCCTGGCGACCGCAGATGATGGCAGTACGACCAGCTACCGCATCCGGGCGGAACAGGTCCAGGCTCATGTGCGCACGGCACCGGAAGCCCTCGCTTCCGCCATCGCACTTCCTGGCAGCGGTCAGCGGCGTCCTCCGGGCGCAGCCCATTCCCGAAGATGATGGCGGTCTGCGCGCGGGTCCCCTGTTCGAAGAGCCGGCGCGAATGGACGGCATGCTTTTCGATGCATCGTCCGTGTCGTGCGACGCCGACGAGGCCAATGCATGCCCCCCCACGTTCACCGCCCATGTACCACTTCTGTCGGAATTGCGGCATCCAGCCGCTCCAGCACAAATGCCTAACGCCCGTTCCCCAGGCCACAACGCGCTCTGCGTGGGGCACCGCGGATCCCGGCATGCCATCGTGCGGCGCGCGCCGAGGCCCCACCCAATCCATCACACGTATGTAAACAACAAGGGCGCCACGCGGCGCCCTTGTCCGTTCACTACGCATCAGGAACTCAATGCGTGGCCGCGGCGTCCTTCGCGCCGAGGCCAAGTTCCGTGGCCAGGTTGCGCTTCCAGGTATCGAAGTCGATGCCCTGCTCCGCCGCTTCGGCGTGCGCGGCGTCCTTCAGCGCATCGGAGTACATCAGCCGCACCGGGGTGCCGCTGCGCTCGTGCAGCTCGGCGGCCTGCATGATCAGCGCCAGCACGCGGGCGGCGCTGGGGGTCTCGCCGGCGATCTTGCCGTCCATGCCCAGCACCCACTCGCCATCGCGGCGCACGATGCCGGCCAGCAGCGTGCGCTGCTGGTCGCGCAGTTCGGCATGCGGTTCCACCGCGGGCTTCGGCGCCGGGTTGGCCGCGGCCTGGTTGCGCTCGCGCTCAGCCAGCTTCTTCTTCGCCTCGCGGCGGCCCTTGGAGTGGATGGACATGGTTGCAGCTTCCGGTGGCGGCCATGCTGGCCGGTAAGGGGGAGAGTGACGCAGGCGGGGTGATGCGGGAAGGGATGCCTGGCCTAGATGTGCATGTGCGGGCCGGCCAGGTGGCGCTCGCGGCGGTGTTCCCAGTACCAGAACGCGAAGCCCAGCAGCATGAAACCGGCCATGCCCAGCGCCAGGTGCAGCGGCTTGCCGCTGAGCAGCGGCGACACCACGCCGGCCACCACGGTGCTGATCATCAGCTGCACGAAGGCCTGCAGCGACGAGGCCAGGCCGCGCTGCTGCGGGTACATGTCCAGCACCGCCAGCGCCAGCACCGGGAAGATCAGCGCCATGCCCAGCCCGCCGAGGAAGATGGGCAGCACCGCCCACGGCAGCTGCAACTGCGCCACCGAGGCCGCATAGGCGATGTTCAACACCGCCGACAGCGCACAGCAGGCGAAGCCGATGCTGATCTGCCGCACCGGCGGCGTGCGCCCGGCCATGCGCCCGGACAGGAACGCGCCGGTGGTCATGCCGCCGATGGTGGGAATGAACAGCCACGCAAAGCCGCCTTCGCCCAGGCGCAGGTGCTGCATCACGAACACCGGTGCCGAGGAGATGTACAGGAAGATGCCGCCGAAGTTGATGCTGCCGGCCAGGGCCAGGCGCAGGAAACGCGGGTTGAAGCCGATGCGCAGGTAATCGCGCAGCAGGCCACGCGGGGACAGCGCGGTGCGTGCCGCCGGCGGGTGCGTTTCCGGCAGCCAGCGCGCGGTGGTGGCGACCAGCAGCAGCGAGAACACCACCAGGAACCAGAAGATCAGCGGCCAGTCGCCGCCGCCGAGCAGGATCCAGCCGCCGATGATGGGGGCGATGGCCGGGGCGATGCCGAAGATCATCGACACCTGGCTCATCAGCCGCTGCGCGTCGGGGCCGTGGTAGAGGTCGCGGATCACCGCGCGGCCGACGATCATGCCGACGCCGGCGGAAACGCCCTGCAGCGCGCGGAACACCAGCAGCGTGCCCAGGTGGGTGGACAGCGCGCAGCCGACCGAAGCGGCGGCGAACAGCACCAGCCCGCCGAGGATCACCCGCTTGCGCCCCCACGCATCGGACAGCGGGCCGTGCGCCAGGCTCATCAGGCCGTAGAACAGCAGGTAGACGCTGATGGTCTGCTGCACCGCCACCTCGTCCACCGCCAGCTCCCGCGCCAGCAGCGGGAACGCCGGGAAGATGGTGTCGATGGAAAACGGCCCGAACATGGACAACCCGGCGAGCAGCAGGGCCAGGTGGCGGGTGGACGGCGAAGCGGTGGTCATGGCGTATCCGGCGGGGCGTGCGCGGCGACGCACGACGGGCGCCGGCCCTGTGCGGGCGGCGCCTGGGAAAAACGGGAAGCCGTGCATGATAGGCCCGTGGCGGCGGCGGCGCCATGCAGGCGGGCACCCGGGCGGCCCCGGGAGCGCGGCCCGTTCAGCCTGGCGGCCACGCCGGTGGCCCGGGGCAACGGCTATAATCGGCGCGCTACACGGTGGGAGAAGCGGTTCATCGCTGCCGAAGGCGCAAACGCCCGCAATCGCTCAGGCCCGATACCACCTGCGTCAAAACTCTGGAGAGACCGGTTCAATCCGGCGCCGAAGGTGCACGAGGCGCGCGACCCGCAGGTCGTGCCTTCCAAACTCTCAGGCAAAAGGACAGAGGGGCACGAGGCGAGCCACCGGCTTGCCGGCCGTGGTGCCGCGTGCGCGGAACCGCCGCCGGAAGGCATGGGCTCGCCGACCCAGCCCCGCACGCCACCCTCCGGACGTCCGTCATGCCCCAGAACACGCCTTCGCTGCGCGAACTCGAACACGCCTCCGCCTTCGTCGACCGCCATATCGGCCCCAACGATGCCGAAATCGCGCAGATGCTGCGCGTGGTCGGCCATGACTCGCTCGACGCGCTGACCGACGCCATCGTCCCCGCCGCGATCAAGTCGCCCGCCCCGCTGGCCCTGCCCGAGTCGCTGACCGAAGTGCAGGCACTGGCCAGGATCCGCGCCATCGCCAGCAGGAACAAGGTGCTGCGCAGCTTCATCGGCCAGGGCTATTACGGCACCCATACGCCGAACGTGATCCTGCGCAACATCCTCGAGAACCCGGCCTGGTACACCGCCTACACCCCGTACCAGGCGGAAATCTCGCAGGGCCGCATGGAAGCGCTGATCAACTTCCAGCAGATGGTCGCCGACCTGACCGGCATGGAGATCGCCAACGCCTCGCTGCTGGACGAAGCCACCGCCGCGGCCGAAGCCATGACCCTGGCCAAGCGTTCGGCCAAGTCCAAGTCCGACGTGTTCTTCGTGCACGACGCGGTGCACCCGCAGACCCTGGAGCTGCTGCGCACCCGCGCCGAGCCGATGGGCATCACCCTGCGCGTGGGCCCCCCGGCCGAGGCGCTGGACGCCGATTGCTTCGGCGTGCTGCTGCAGTACCCGGACACCTTCGGCCACATCGGCGACCACAAGGCGCTGGTCGAGGCCGTGCATGCCCGCCAGGGCCTGGTGGCGGTGGCCACCGACCTGCTGGCGCTGACCCTCATCACCGCGCCCGGCGAATGGGGCGCGGACATCGTGGTCGGCAACAGCCAGCGCTTCGGCGTGCCGTTCGGCTTCGGTGGCCCGCACGCCGCGTTCATGGCCTGCCGCGACGCCTACAAGCGCTCGATGCCGGGCCGCCTGATCGGCGTGTCGGTCGACGCCGAAGGCAAGCCGGCCTACCGCCTGACCCTGCAGACCCGCGAGCAGCACATCCGCCGCGAGAAGGCCACCTCCAACATCTGCACCGCGCAGGTGCTGCTGGCGGTGATGGCCTCCATGTACGCCGTCTACCACGGCCCGGAAGGCCTGACCCGCATCGCCCGCCGCACCCACCGCCTGGCCGCCATCCTGGCCGCGGCGCTGCGCGGCAACGGCGTGGACGTGGGCGAGCACTTCTTCGACACCCTGCACGTGCGCAACGTCGACGCCGCCGCGCTGCAGGCCAGGGCCGTGGCCGCGGGCATCAACCTGCGCGTGATCGACAGCGAGGCGGTGGGCATCAGCCTGGACGAAACCGCCACCCGCGAGGACATCGTCGCGCTGGGCACGCTGTTCGGCGCCAGCGTCGACGTGGACGCGCTGGACGCGACCACCGCCGACGCGCTGCCGGCCGCCCTGGTGCGCCAGTCCGCGTTCCTGACCCACCCGGTGTTCAACACCCACCACAGCGAGCACGAACTGCTGCGCTACCTGCGCTCGCTGGCCGACAAGGACCTGGCGATGGACCGCACGATGATCCCGCTGGGCTCGTGCACCATGAAGCTCAACGCCACCGCCGAGATGATCCCGGTGACCTGGCCGGAGTTCGCCAACATCCACCCGCTGGCCCCAGCCGACCAGGCCCAGGGCTACAAGGAACTGATCGACGGGCTGGAAGCGATGCTGGTGGAATGCACCGGCTACGACGCGGTGAGCCTGCAGCCGAACTCCGGCGCGCAGGGCGAATATGCCGGCCTGCTGGCGATCCGCGCCTACCACGCCTCGCGCGGCGAGAGCCACCGCGACATCTGCCTGATCCCGGATTCGGCGCACGGCACCAACCCGGCCTCGGCGCAGATGTGCGGCATGAAGGTGGTGGTCACCAAGACCGACGCCAACGGCAACGTCGACGTCGAGGACATCCGCGCCAACGCCGAGAAGTACAGCGACCGCCTGGCCGCGATCATGATGACCTACCCGTCCACGCACGGCGTGTTCGAGGAAGAGGTGGTGGAGATCTGCCAGATCATCCACAAGCACGGCGGCCAGGTGTACACCGACGGCGCCAACATGAACGCCCTGGTCGGCGTGGCCAAGCCCGGCAAGTGGGGCTCGGACGTATCGCACCTGAACCTGCACAAGACCTTCTGCATCCCGCACGGCGGCGGCGGCCCGGGCGTGGGCCCGTGCGCGGTCAAGTCGCACCTGGCGCCGTTCCTGCCGGGCGCGCTGGTCGCCGACGGCCTGCGCACCCAGGGCGTGGGCAACGGTGCCATGGTCTCGGCCGCCACCTTCGGCAGCGCCTCGATCCTGCCCATCAGCTGGATGTACATCGCGCTGATGGGCGCGGCCGGCCTGCGCAAGGCCACCCAGGTCGCGCTGCTCAACGCCAACTACATCGCCACGCGCCTGGCCCCGCACTACAAGACCCTGTACACCGGCCGCAACGGCCTGGTGGCGCACGAGTGCATCCTCGACGTGCGGCCGCTGGAGAAGACCTCCGGCATCGGCGCCGAGGACGTGGCCAAGCGCCTGATCGACTTCGGCTTCCACGCCCCGACCCTGAGCTTCCCGGTGGCCGGCACGCTGATGGTCGAGCCGACCGAGAGCGAGTCGCAGTACGAACTGGACCGCTTCATCGACGCGATGATCCAAATCCGCGCCGAGATCCAGGCGATCGAGGACGGCCGCCTGGACCGCGAGGACAACCCGCTCAAGCACGCCCCGCACACCGCCACCGCGGTGTCGGCCAGCCAGTGGACCCACGCCTACCCGCGCGAGCTGGCGGCGTTCCCGCTGGCCTCGCTCAAGCAGTCCAAGTACTGGCCGCCGGTGGCGCGCGTGGACAACGTCTATGGCGACAAGAACATCATGTGCGCCTGCATCCCGGTGGATGCCTACAAGGAAGACGTCGAAGCCTGACCGGGCAGCGATGCCACGTAAAAGGTAAAAAGCAACGGCCCGCGCAAGCGGGCCGTTCGCTTTGCGTGCGTACTTCTGACGCGAGCATGCGGCGTACGCCTACGGCCGGCGCCTGCTGTGGCCCGCTTGTCCATCCGGCCACCCGGTGATAACGTCTGTTATAACAAACAACGAGCCCCTACCATGAAGCTCAAGATCACCAGCATCGGCAACTCGTCCGGCATCATCCTGCCCAAGGAACTGCTTGCGCGCCTGCGCCTGGAAAAAGGCGACGAGCTGCATGCGCTGGAAACGCCCGACGGCATCCGCCTGACCGTATTCGACCCGGAGCTTGCCGCGCAGATGGAGGTGGCCGAGGCGGTGATGCGCAAGCGCCGCACCCTGCTGCACAAGCTCGCGCAATAGGGAGCGGCCATGATTGTCTGGATCAGCCGCGCGCTCGCCCTGGCCGTCCACGACCGGCAACTGGCCGAGCACGGCGGCGCCAGCGGGGTGCGTGACGACAGCCTGCTCGACTCCGCGCTCGCGCGCCCGCAGCAACTGCACGCCTATGGCGAGCCACCGCCGGACCTGGCCGATCTTGCCGCCAGCCTGGCCTACGGCCTGGCGCGCAACCATCCGTTCGTCGATGGCAACAAGCGGATGGCGGCCGTCGCCTGCGAAGTGTTCATCATGCTCAATGGCGGCGAGCTTGATGCCGAAGACCTCGCGCTCTATCCGCTGTACCTGGGCCTGGCCGAAGGCTCCACCAGCGAAGCCGAGTTCGCCGCCTGGCTGCGCCCGCGCATCCGCATCGATGCCGGCGGCCACGTACAGGAACCGCGCGCGGGCTACCGCCGCTGAGCCGCGCCACGCGGCCCCGCCGCCGCCCTTTACTCCCGGGCGGCGGTCTCCTGCTGCCGCGCCGCGATCATCGCCCGGTACTGGCGCGGGGCCATGCCCACCTCGGCCTTGAACTTGCGGGTGAACGCGCTCTGGTCGGTAAAGCCGCAGGCCTGGCCGATGCTGGCCACGCTGTCCTGCCCGTGCAGCAGGTGCAGGGCGATCTGGATGCGCAGGCGCGTGAGCACCTGCTGCGGCGTCATCTGGAACACCTTGCGAAAACTGCGCTCCAGCTTGCTCAGCGAAAACCCGGTGATGTCCAGCAGGGTCTGCATGCGCACGTTTTCGGCGTAATGGGTGTTGAGGTAATCCAGCGCCAGCCGCAGCGGCTCGTACTGCGATTCCAGCCCGCCGCGCTGGCCCAGGTCGCGCGAGATGCCGACCAGCCCCCCCACCCTGCCGTTCTCCACGATGGGCCGCTTGCAGGTCAGGCACCAGCCCGGCTGGCGGTTGGCGAACAGCTGCAGCTCCATCACGTTCTCGATCACCTCGCCGCCCAGCACGCGCGCATCCTGGGCCACGTAGGCCTCGCTCATGCCCGCCGGGTACAGCTCGTCGGCACGCTTGCCGATGACCTCGCCGCGCGACTTCACCCCCAGCCGCTGCATCATCGTCTTGTTGACGTGCGTGTAGCGGCCCTGCGCGTCCTTGGCGAAGAACAGCACGCTGGGAATGGCGTCGAACAGGGCTTCGATCTCGGCGGGGTCGATACGCATCAAGCGGGGGTCCGGCAGCGGTGCAGTAACCGCATTCTAGCCAAGCCCTCCGCCGCCGCCGGGCACGGGCCGGCATAACGCACCGGCAACGGTCGCTTCACCTTCTACCCGCATCGCCCGGCCTATACCTGCAGGCCCACACCCACGAGAGTACCGCCATGACCCAGGGCGACAAATCCAGCTACACCGACAAGCAGAAGCGCCAGGCCGCGCACATCGAAAAGAGCGAAAAAGCCCGCGGTGCCAGCCCCCGAACCGCCGAGCGCATCGCCTGGGCCACGGTCAACAAGCACGATGGCGGTGGCAAGAAATCCGGCAGCGGGCGCAAACCGCACGCCACCCGCCACTGAGCGCGCCAGCGCGGCGCAAGCACCCACCCGGCAGGCACGCAACGGCCGGCGCGTGCCGGCCCGGCTCAGCGCGCGGCGGGCGTCGCCGCCGGTGCCGCAGGCGGTGCCGCCACCGCGGCGCCGCGCACTCTTCTGGGTACGGCCTGCACCTGGCGCACCGAGGTGATGGGCACGGCCTCGGCGCGCTGCTGCGCCGGCCACCACAGGTAGACAAAGGCGCTGCTGGTACCCAGCAAGCGCGCCTGGCCGGGCTGCGGCGCCGCATCGCCCAGCATGTGCACGCGCACCGGCGTGCCGCGGCCCTTCTCGCGCACCAGTTCGCCCTTGGTCTGCATGTACACCGCCGAGCCCAACAGCATGAACAACGCCACCACCAGGCTCACCCCGGTGATGGGGTGGATGCCAATGCCGTCCCAGGTCATGATCCGCGCCTTCGGAAACGCCATGCGCGCCCACCAGCGTCGCCGGCGCAGGTCGGCCACGTAGTCCGGGTAACGGCGGCGCAGCGCCTCCGGCCAGCTCACCAGTACCGCCAGCAGCACGCCGATGGCGAAGATCAGCACACTGCCCGGGTCGCGCAGGCCCGCCACCAGGTAATCGCTGGCCTGCAGGTAATCGGCAATGCTGATGCCGAAGCCGTGGTAGAACCACGCGCTCGACCACAGCCCCAGGAAACCCACCAGCACGTACGCCGCTGAAAACATCAGCGCCGGCTCGCGGCACCCGCGCCGCCACAGGTTCAGCACCCACGATTCATCGCCCGTGCCCACGTCGGGAATCGGCGACCAGTTCATCGGCGTGGCGGGCGGCGCGCCAGCCGGCGCCGCCTGTTTGTCGTCCTGCCCTGCGTGCGTCATGCACTCCCCCTTTTGCTGCCGCAGCATCGCCTATTTGCCCCACCCGAGGGAAGCGACGGGCCAGCACCCGCTGGCGTGGCACACCCGCCCCTGGCGAAACCGCACTGGCGCGCCCCTATCCATGCGGATATAGTTAGCCGCCTTACAATAAGCCGCGCTACTTTTATGCTCGAACAGAAATACCTTGCCCTGCTGCAGGAAGCGCAGCGCCGGCAGCTGCCCGACGTGGAAGGCATCCAGCTGTGCTTCCGCACCCTGTCGCTGGCCACCGCGATCGACCGCGACTGCGCCGCGCTGCTGGCGCCGCACGGCCTGTCCGAAGGCCGCTTCGTGCTGCTGTTCCTGCTCGATGCCGCACCGGACGGCCTGGCGCCCAATGCGCTGGCCGAACAGGCCGGCATCACCCGCGCCACCGTTACCGGCCTGCTCGACGGGCTGGAGCGCGAAGGCCTGGCCGAGCGCCAGGCCGACGCCAGCGACCGCCGCGCCCTGCGGGTCACGCTCACCCGCAAGGGCAGGCGCGTGGCCAGAACCGTGTTCGAGCAGCACGGCCGCTGGATCGCCAGCCTGTTCGGCGGGCTGTCGGCGAGCGAGCGCACGCAACTGGGCGCGCTGCTCGGCAAGGTCGCCACACACCTCAGCGGTGGCGACGGCGCCGCCGCATGACCACTGCCGCACGCAAAGGTGCCAGCCGCGCCGCCGACATTCCCGCACCGGTGCTGCAGGCACTGTCCCGCGGCGAACTGCCCAGCGCCACCCTCGCCGAAGCGCTCGCGCTGGACCAGGCCACCCTGCTGCGCACCGTGTTCCCCGGCCTGCCCCCGGCGGCGCTGGCGGCCGCGGACACGGCCTGCACCCTGGGCATCCTCAAGCGCATGGACGCCATTGCCGGCGTGCTGCTCGCCCACCACGGCGCCGCTGCCATCGCCACCTGCCGCCTGCACGCCGCCGATACCGTGCGTGGCTGGGCCTGTTTCATGATCGGCCGCCAGCCCGGGCTGGACCTGCCCACGCGGCTGCAGGCCATCCGCCCGCTGGCCGACGACCCCCACTTCGGCGTGCGCGAATGGGCATGGATGGCCGTGCGCCCGCACCTGGCCGCGGACCTGGATACGGCCATCGCACACCTGGCGGCGTGGACCGACAGCCCGTCCGACCGCCTGCGCCGCTTCGCCTGCGAAGCCCTGCGCCCGCGCGGCGTGTGGTGCGCGCATATCGCCGCGCTCAAGCGCGAACCGGCGCGCATGCTGCCCATCCTCGCCCCGCTGCGCGCCGACCCCTCCACCTACGTGCAGGACTCGGTGGGCAACTGGCTCAACGACGCCGCCAAAGACCAGCCGGACTGGGTGCGCCAACACTGCGCCCAGTGGCAACGCGACACCCCCGGCGCCGCCACCGCCCGCATCTGCCAACGCGCCCTGCGCAACCTCGCCTGAAAGGAGCCCCCGCATGCCCCACTACCTCGTGGAACTGTATACGCCCAACGCCGCCTGGACCGCCCTACCCGCCGCACAGCGCCAGCAGTTCCTGGACGCCATCGGCGCCGCCATGGGCGGCCTGTCCAGCCACGGCATCGACGTGCTGGCGCTGGGCCCCACCGACCCCGGCATCGACAATGCCAGCGCGCACCGCTTCCTTGGCATCTGGCGTTTCCCCGACACGCAGGCGCGCGATGCCCTGCTCGCCGGCATCCACGCCAGCGGCTGGTACACCTACTTCGACCACATCAACGCCGCCAGCGACGAAGGCGGCTTCGCAACGCACCTGCAGCAACTGGCCGCGGCCTGAGCACACGCCGGCGCAGGGCCATTGGCCGTGCGTCCCGCGCGTGCTGCGCTCCCTCAGTGCAGGGAATCGCCGTATGCCAGCTCCGCCTCCACCCGCACCGGGTCCCGCGACACCCTTGCCGGCAACGCACGCGGCACCGCATACACCGCCCGCGCCTCCTCCACCCGCAAGCGCGCATCCGCGCCGGCTGCCAGCCGCTGCGTTTCCACCGCATCCAGCACCCCGCGTACGGCGGCCGCCGCATCGAACACCGCACTGCCCATCGCCGGCAACGTACCGCCCGCCCACCCGGCCGCATCGCCCGTGGCCACCACGTCGCCATGCACGGCCAGCGTGCGCACCAACCCTTCCAGCGTGTCCATCTGCGCCAGCGTGACGCCGAAGGTGTAGCCCTGCGCCTCGCCCGCCGGGTAGTGCGCGGGCGCGCCCGCCTGCGCCGCGTGCCGTGCGGGCCATGACACCTCGTCCAGCACCAGGTCCACCTGGTCGCCCAGCAACTCCAGGCAGAACGCCACCTCGGCCAGGCGCACCTCGCGCGCCGGCTCGCCCGCCGCATCCGCCAGCGGCTGCATCAACCGCAGCAGGAACTTGACGTGGTCGCTCAGCCGCACCAGCCGCTGCTGGCTGTCTTCGGGCAGGTAGTAGCCCGGCCGCTCATCGTCCAACGTGTGCTTCGCCATCGTCGCCGCCTCTGGACCGGCCAGAGTTCCGTAGACACTCAGTCGCCGCTCTGCGCGTAGCGCCTCTCAAACTCTACCGGTGACAGTCCGCCAGCGGAACCATGTCGGCGGATGGGGTTGTAGAACATCTCGATGTAGTCGAACACGTCCGATGCAGCAGTGGCCCGTGTCGGATAGATCCTTCGCTTGGTCCGCTCCTTCTTCAATACGCTGAAGAAGCTCTCGGCCACTGCGTTGTCATGGCAGTTCCCGCGACGACTCATGCTCGGCACCATCCGGTGTGCCTTCAGGAACGACTGCCAATCGCTGCTTGTGAACTGGCAGCCCTGGTCGAAGTGGACCATCACCCCAGGCCCAGGCTTGCGGCGCCCCGCCGATGCCACCAACGCCCGCAACACCATGTCACTGTTCATCGCCGGCGCCGTGGCCCAGCCGACGATCTGGCGCGAGTACAAATCCCAACCCGCTGCCAGGCACAGA
>NZ_LDJO01000029.1 GCF_001431595.1 Stenotrophomonas acidaminiphila | reverse complement strand
TGCTGGCCGCGCTGCTGCTGTTCGCCGCTACCGCGGCCTGGCTGCAGATCGCACGCACCGACCTGGACTGGACGCGCGCCACGCTCAGCCTGTACCTGCACGGCCCGCACGGGCTGTGGCTGCGCGGCGCCTACTGCGTGCTGGCGGTGGCGATCGTGGTGCTCGCCACCGCGCTGTACGCGCAGGCGCACGGCGCGGCACGGCGCGGCCTGCCGCTGGCCCTGTTCTGCGTGGCCGGCATCGGCCTGGCCACGGTGGCCGTGGGCGACAGCTGGCTGCCGCAGCGCGCACCGGCGCTGGCGCCGCTGGTGCATGCGCTGGCTGCGCAGGCCGCATTCCTCTGCGTCACCACGGCGATGCTGCTGCAGGCCTGGTGTTTCGGCCGCGACCGCCGCTGGCGCGGCGTCCACCGGCTTGCGTGGTGGTGGGCGTGGCTGGTGTTCGCCGGGCTGTGGCTGCACGTGCTCTGGCGCGACACGCCGCGCGGGCTGGGACAGAAGGCGGTGATCGCGCTGGTGGTCGGGTGGCTGGCGCTGGCCGCCCTGCAGTTGTGGCGGCAACCGCGCCGCCACCGCTGAAACCATCCGTTGCGGGCACAATGGGCCTACATCCACCCACGGGAAAACCCATGATCGAACGTTTCGATACCGGTCCGCGCATGTCGGAAATGACCATCTACCACGGCGTGGCGTACCTGGCCGGGCAGGTGCCCGAAGACACCAGCGCCGACATCGTCGGCCAGACCGAGCAGGTGCTGCAGGCCATCGACGACCTGCTGCGGCTGGCGCCGACCGACAAGCGCCACATCCTGCGCGCGGAGATCTTCCTGGCCGACATGGCCGATTTCGCGGGCATGAACCAGGCCTGGGACAAGTGGGTGCCGGAAGGCGCCACGCCCGCGCGCGCCACGGTGCAGGCCAAGCTCGCCAACCCGGCGTGGAAGATCGAGATCGTCGTCACCGCGGCCGTGCCGTAAGCGTGGCCGGTGCCGTTCCCGGGTTGTCGATCCGGGAACGGGGGAGCGCCCATCGCCCGGCATCGCCGCGCATGCGCCGCTGCCGTCAACCCCGCGCGACCCGCAGTCCGGCGGGCGGCGGCGTCCACGCCAGCGGCACCACCCGGCGTGGCCGGCATGGATGGAGCGCGAGGGCCAGCAGCAGTCCGGCAACGGTCAGCGCGCCAAGCCCCATTACTGGCCCCGCTGCCCAGCCCTGCGCGTGCGCGCACGGGCCTGCGCCAAGGACCAGCATCGCCCAGCCCAGCCCGCGCCATTCTCGATTGATCGAACAGGAGGCCACGCGGTGCGGCCATGCCCGGCGTATCGCGGTCCGGCCGGTATCAGAAGCGCAGCCAGACGGTCAGTGCATGCAGCAGCACGCCGATCAGGCCGCCGACCAGGGTGCCGTTGAAGCGGATGTACTGCAGGTCGCGGCCCACGCTGAGTTCCAGCTGCTCGACCAGCTTGCGCTCGTCCCAGGCCTTGAGCGTCTGCGCGATGTGCGTGGTCACGCCGCTGCGCAGGCGCGTGGTGAGGCGTTCGGCGCCGGCCAGCATGTGCTGGTTGAGCGCATCGCGCAGCGCCGGGTCGCGGCCGATGGTGGCGCCGAGCTTGCCGAGGTTGCGTTCAAGGTGCGCGGCCAGCACCGAATCCTCGCGCGACAGGTCGTCGCGCAGCTGCTGGTGGATGCGCTGCCACAGGCCCTGCACGTAGTCCTGCACGGCCGGATGGTCGATCACCTGCTGCTTGAGCGCGTCCACCCGCGCGGCCAGTGCGGGATCGTCGCGCAACCGCTGCAGGTAGCCGCCCAGCCAGCGTGCGTAGTCCTGGCGCAGCGGATGCCCGGGTTCGGACAGGATCGCCTGCAGTTCGTCCAGCCCGGCGCGGGCCATGCGCTCGGCGAGCGAATCGCCGATCTCGTCGATCGGTTTGACCCAGTCCACGGTGCTGGCCAGCTTCGGCCATTCCTTGCGGATGTAGCGCACGATCAGCGCCGAGGCGCGCTGGCGCACGGTGTCGCTGTCGAGCCAGCCGGCGATGCGGGTCAGGCCCTCGTCCAGCACCCGCTGGTGGCGGTCGTCGGCGGTCAGCAGGCCGAGCAGGTCGCCGGCGGTGGCCGCGGCGTTCCATTGCCGCAGCTGTTCGACCACGAAACCCTGGATGGCCCGGCGCACGGCCGATTCGTCCAGCAGGTCCAGCGCCTGCAGTGCCCAGCCGCGTGCCATGCCGGCCAGCATCCGCGCCTGCTGCGGCTGCGCCAGCCAGTGGCCCAGGCGCGTGGCCGGGTCGAATACCTTCAGCTTGGCCAGCAACGCCTCCGGCTCGAGGAAGTGGTCGCGCACGAACAGCGCCAGGCTGTCGGCGATGCGCGCCTTGCTGCGCGGGATGATGGCGGTATGCGGGATCGGCAGGTTCAACGGGCGGCGGAACAGCGCCACCACCGCGAACCAGTCGGCCAATGCGCCGACCATGGCCGCCTCGCAGAACGCGCCGACCCACGCCCAGGCGCCGTGCCCGCCATTGAAGTGGCTGAGGACGAAGCCGGCCAGCATCGCCAGCAGCATCGCCAGCGCGTACAGCTTGAGCCGGCGCAGCTGGGCGCGGCGCGGATCGGCCGGCGCCACGCTCAATCCTTGTCGCCCGCGCTGCGGCGGAAGCAGTGCGATCCGGCCGGATGCGCCCATTGTCCGGCCTGCGGCAGGCGCCAGCGCGCGCGGCGCTGGCCGCTGTCGGTGGCGAAGTCCGCGCACAGTTCGTAGTGGCTGTCATCGATGCGGCGGTAGCGGTAATCCGCGCCGCCGGCCGGATCGCGCCGCGGCAGGTTGACGCCCGGCTGCGCGGCCAGCGCGTCCATGTCGGGCGGCAGCGCGTCGTGTTCGCCGCGCCATGCGGCAATGGCCGACTCCAGGGTCTGCAGGTCGCCGATGCGGGCTTCGTCCAGCCGCAGCTGCCGCTGCTGCATCGGCGAGTCCATGGTCCATACGCCGGCAGCGACCGCCAGCACCGTGGCGACGCCGGTCGCCCACAGCACACCGCGACCGGAACCGGCGTGGCCGCCGTCGGCGACTTCCTCGCGGCGCAGGTCGCGCAGGTAGTGGCCGAACACGGTGCCGGCGATCGCCGCCACCACCGCGACCTTGAGCACGAAGCGCAGGCTCAGTTCGCCGCCGAGCAGGTTGAACACCAGCGTGGTCAGGTCGCCGATGAGCACGCTGGCGGCGACGAACAGGGTCAGGTAGGTCAGCCAGCGGCGAACCGGCGACAGGCGCTTGATCGGGTTGCGCGCCACGTCGTGGGCAAGGTGGCGGGCGAGGAAGGCGAACACCGGGAAGGCGATGACCAGCGCCGAGATCGACCAGCGGATCGAACCGGTCAGCCGCGCCACCTGCCACTGCGCGTCGGCCGGGTCGGGCAGGGCGTGCTCGAGCAGGGCGAACACCAGGCTGCCCAGGTTCCAGGCGAAGAAGTACAGGGTGCTGAACAGCACCAGGTAGAGGAAGGCTTCGCGCGCCGACAGCGAGGCGCGCGGGCGCGGCACCGGCAGCGCGAAACCCACTTCGGCCCAGCCGTCCAGCACGCCGCGTATCTGCTCGGCGCTCCAGCCGGCGGCGAGCAGGGCCTGGCGCACCTGCTCGCGGTCGTGGCCGCGCATCAGCGCGTCGCGGACGAACTGCTCCAGTTCAGGGGATGCCGAGGCCATGGCCGACTCCTGTGGGGACACGCGCATGGTGACCGCCTCGCCCGCCGTCTTGCAATTCCACCGCCGGCTGCCGGCAGCGCCGGCGCATGCCGCCGGTGCCCTGGCGGAGGCGCGCGGCGTGTCACCGCCAGGGCGCTCAGGCCTCGGTGGCTTCCGCCGTGGCGGCGCTGGCCAGGCGCGCGCGCAGCGCTTCCAGCTCCATGCGCAACGCCTGGTTTTCCGCGGTCAGCGAGGCCACGCGCTGGCGCAGGGCGTCCACTTCGCCCGCATCGCCGTCGGCCTGCGCGGGCATGGCCGGCGGCGTCTGTGCGGTATCCGGCTCGGGCGCCGCCCTGGGCTTGCGACGCGATTCGCGCACGCGCCGGGCGGCTTCCTTCAGCTGGTCCTTGCCCCCCTGGGCGGCCGCGCGCTGTTCCGCTTCCGGCAGGCTGGCGACCACCGCCGCGGCACTGAGCGAGATCTCGCCGGCCTTGACCGCTTCGATCACCTCCTGCGCGGCCTGCGCGCTGATCTTCTCGATCAGCGTCACCTGGCTGGCACTGAGCTTGGCTTCGCGGGCGATTTCGGCCTTGGACAGCCTCGGCGCCGGCTCCCATGGCGGCAGATCGGCATCGGCCGGACCGTCGGCGGCCGCCAGCGGTGCCTCGCCCTCGCTCTCCCGGCGCAGCTGTTCCTGCTCGGCGCGGTGCCGGGCCTCGACGATCGCGCGCTTGCGCAGGGCCAGCACGCCGCGCTGGAAGTCGGACACGCTGCGCCGGCCCAGGTGCTGCTCGATCATCCACAGGTGCACGTCCTGCATCGACTGGAAGCGGGTGTTCTGCACCGTCTGGAACGGGATGCCGTGCTTGCGGCAGATGCCGTAGCGGTTGTGGCCGTCGACCAGTACGTTGCCCCACAGCACCAGTGCGTCGCGGCACCCCTCGGCCAGCAGGCTGCGCTCCAGCGCGTCGTGCTCGTCCGGGGTCAGCGGATCGATGTAGGCCTTGAGTTCTTCGTTGACGATGATGTCCATGCGCATGCCGGTGGAACGAGGGGGCGGCATTGTAAGTGAGGCCGGGGGACGGCACGGCCGCGGTGCTTGCCGGCCTGCGGGAAGTCGATCATGCTCGCCTGCCGCGACTGCACGAGGCGGTCATGCTCCTCATTGCCGATATCGCAACCGCCCTGGTCGCGCTGATCCATGCCTGGATCCTTGTCCTGGAGATGTTCCTGTGGACGCGGCCGGCAGGACGCAGGGCCTTTGGCCTGACCCGGGAGTTCGCCGAGCAGACCCGGGTGCTGGCGGCGAACCAGGGGCTCTACAACGGCTTCCTGGCCGCCGGCCTGGTCTACGCCCTGCTGTTGGGCCCGGCCGGATACCCCGTGCGGATGTTCTTCCTGGCCTGCGTGCTCGTGGCCGGCCTCTACGGCGCCGCCACCGCCAGCCGCAGGATCCTGTTCGTGCAGGCGCTGCCGGCCGCCATCGCGCTGGCGCTGGTCCTGGCGGCCCGCTAGCCGGCGCCGGGGCAGGGCGCCCGCTTTTCCCCGCACAGCCACCTTGACGACCTGATGATTCCCCTGTTCCTGAAATCGCTGCTGGGCGCCCTGGCGGTGCTGTTGATCGCGCTGCTGGCCAGGTCGAAGAGTTTCTTCATCGCCGGCCTGGTGCCGCTGTTTCCCACTTTCGCGCTGATCGCCCACTACATCGTCGGCAGCCAGCGCTCCGGCGCCGACCTGCAGAAAACCGCGCTGTTCGGGCTGTGGTCGCTGTTCCCCTATGCCGGCTACCTGGTGGCGGTGTATTTCGGCAGCGTGCGCTGGCCGCTGGCGGTGACCCTGGGCGTGGCCACGGCGGTCTGGGTGCTCATGGCGCTGGCGATGATCGTGCTGTGGGCACGGCTGCATCCCGCCGCCGCGGGAGCCTGAGCGCGCCGGTTTGCTGCCGGTTGAAACCATTGCGGGCGTGGAAGGCGGCGGGCGCCGCTTCGCGATTAGAATCCGGGTTCCCCCGAACGCCTTCCGGATACCGCGATGACATCCTCCCACGTCCTCCTCCGCGGCAGCATCGTCGCGCTCGTCACGCCCATGCACGAAGACGGCAGCGTGGACTATGCGGCGCTGCGCAGGCTGGTGGACTGGCACGTGGCCGAGGGCACGGACTGCATCGGCGTGGTCGGTACCACCGGCGAGTCGCCCACCGTGGACGTGGAAGAGCATTGCGAGATCATCCGCGTGGCGGTGGAACAGGCCGCCGGACGGGTGCCGGTGATGGCCGGATGCGGCGGCAATTCCACCGCCGAGGCCATCGCCCTGGCGCGGTACGCGCGGGAAGTGGGCGCCGACAGCCAGCTGCAGGTGGTGCCGTACTACAACAAGCCCGGCCAGGAAGGGCAGTACCGCCATTTCCGTGCCATCGCCGAGGCCACCGGCGACCTGCCGATCGTGCTCTACAACGTGCCCGGGCGCAGCGTGGCCGACCTGCAGCACGACACCGTGCTGCGGCTGGCGCAGGTGCCGGGCGTGGTCGGGATCAAGGAAGCCACCGGCAACCTGGAACGCGCGCAATGGCTGATCCGCGAGGTGCCGGACGGGTTCGCGGTGTACTCGGGCGACGATGCCACCGCGGTGGCGCTGATGTTCTGCGGCGGCCACGGCAACGTGAGCGTCACCGCCAACGTGGCGCCGCGGCTGATGCACGCGCTGTGCATGGCGGCGATGGCCGGCCAGGTGCAGGCGGCCATGGCGATCCAGCAGCGCTTGCTGCCGCTGCACAGGCAGCTGTTCGTCGAAGCCAACCCGATCCCGGTGAAGTGGGCGATGCAGCGCCTGGGCCTGTGTGGCGGCACGCTGCGACTGCCGATGACCGAACTGGAGCCGGGAAACCAGCCCAGAGTGGAAGCAGCCCTGCGCGAGGCCGGCCTGCTGGGCTGAGCGTGGCCCGGGCCGCAGTGGTCGGCCCGGACCGGGTGAACGGCGGCGCTCATGCCGCCGGCACCGCAAGAGTGCTCAGTCCTTTTCCAGCGCGATCACTTCGCCCGTCGTCGGGTCCAGCTGGACCTTCACTTTCTCGCCCGCGGCGGTGGTGCCCTTGGCCTTCCACAGGCCGTCGTCGAGCTTGACGTCATGCACGCCGCTGTAGCCGGCGGTGGACAGCTGGGCGCGGATATCGGCCTCGCCCAGCGCCGGCACCGGCTTGTCCGGGTACACGTTGCCGCTACGCGGGTCCAGGCGCACGTCCACCCGCTTGCCGTTGGCACTGGTGGCATCGGCCTTCCACATGCCGTCCTTGAACTCCAGGTCCTCGACCTTGGTGTAGCCCTGCGCCTCCAGCTGCGCGCGCACCTGCGGCGCGGTGAGCGCGTCCTGGGCCTGGGCGGCGCCGGTGCCGGCCAGGGCCAGCGTGGCGGCGAAGAGGGCGGTATGCAGCGGTCGATTGTTCATGGGTTGCTCCTGTCGTATCGGCGCGTTGCTGCGCGTAGAGCGGAACGTAGCCGAGGTTTCCTGTACGCCACCGTGAACCGGCGTCGGCGCGCGGTACGCCGCTGCGCTGCGGTTAACCGACGTGGAGGGCGCGGCAAAAAGAAGTTCACTTCCTGTTCGGCGGGTGTGGCGAGGGCGTCAACGCGCACGCCTCCAAGCTGGATGGCTGGATGGCGGCATGCGGCCGTGGCGGCCGACGGGGCATCGCCCTGCGGCCTGCGCACAGGCGGCAGGCCGCGGCTGGACGATGGTGTCGTCCGCAACCGGCCTGCTGGCGGCGCATGGCGCGTGGCAGACTGCGCGGGTATCCCTCGGCCATGGCGCCCATGCCCTCCATCGCGACTTCCGCTAACTCACCGCGCCGGGTGCTCGCCGCCAGCCTGGTCGGCACCACCATCGAGTTCTTCGACTTCTACATCTACGCCACCGCGGCGGTACTGGTGTTCCCGAAGCTGTTCTTTCCCGAATCCAGCCCCAATGCGGCGCTGCTGCAGTCGCTGGCCACGTTCGCGGTGGCGTTCATTGCGCGGCCGGTCGGTTCGGCGCTGTTCGGGCACTACGGCGACCGCATCGGGCGCAAGGCCACGCTGGTGGCGGCGCTGCTGACGATGGGCCTGTCGACGGTTGCCATCGGCCTGTTGCCCACCTATGCCGGCATCGGCCTGCTGGCCCCGGCGCTGCTGGCGCTGTGCCGGTTCGGCCAGGGCCTGGGCCTGGGCGGCGAATGGGGCGGGGCAGTACTGCTGGCCACCGAGAACGCGCCGCCGGGCAAGCGCGCCTGGTACGGCATGTTCCCGCAGCTGGGCGCGCCACTGGGCTTCCTGATGTCGGCCGGGATCTTCCTGCTGCTGGGCCGGCTGATGGACGATGCCGCGTTCCTGGCCTGGGGCTGGCGCGTGCCCTTCCTGGCCAGCGCGCTGCTGGTGATCGTCGGCCTGTGGGTGCGCCTGAACATCCACGAGACCCCGGATTTCCGCCGCGCGGTAGCGCACGGGCAGCGGGTGCGCCTGCCGATGCGCGAGGTGATCGCCGGCCATGGCTTCGCGCTGGTGGCCGGGACCCTGGCGGCGTTCGCGACCTTCGTGCTGTTCTACCTGATGACGGTGTTCACCCTGGGCTACGGCACGTCGGTGCTGGGCTACAGCCGTGAACAGTTCCTGCTGCTGCAGATGGTCGGCATCCTGTTCTTCGCCGCCGGCATCCCGCTGGCGGCGCTGCACGGCGACCGCCACGGCACGATCCGCACGATGCTGTGGGCGACGCTGGCGATCTTCGTGTTCGGCCTGCTGTTCAAGCCGCTGTTCCAGGCCGCGCACCCGTGGCAGGTGCTGGGGTTCCTGTCGCTGGGCCTGTTCCTGATGGGCCTGACCTATGGCCCCTGCGGCACCATGCTGGCCAGCCTCTATCCGGTGCAGGTGCGTTACACCGGCGCATCGCTGTCGTTCAACCTGGCCGGCATCCTCGGCGCCGCGCCGGCGCCGTATGCGGCCACATGGCTGGCGGGCAGGTTCGGGGTCGGTGCGGTCGGCGGTTACCTGTGCGCCACCGCGCTGGCCACCGCGCTGGCGTTGTGGGCGATCCAGCGCCGCGCCGCGGCGCGGCCCTGATCCGTCCCGCGCGTGGCGGGCAAGAGGGGCCGCCATCCTTGGCGGCCATCGGCCGTCGATGGCCGGGTGCCGGGCATCGTTCCCGGCGGTTCCATGGTGCAGGGCCTGCCGCCATGCGCCGCGCGGCGCCGGCAGGCTCCCGGTGCGATCAGCGGAACAGGCGCTTGAGGGTGCGTCCGAGCCAGCCGCCTTCCTCGTGTTCGCGGGCGAACTTGTTGAGGTGGCGCTTGACGTGCTCGGCGTAGGCCTTGTCGTCGCCGCGGATGTGGTTGAACAGCCAGCGCGAGAGCATGTTGCGCAGGTCGTCGGTGATGTCCTCGCCGGACTCGAAGCGCATGCGGTACTCGGAGACGCGCTTGATGAAGACCTCGTGCACGCGCTTGTGCGCGGCGCAGAACGGGTAGCCCGCCTCCTCCATGAGCTCTTCCTCGAAGGCGAAGTGCGACAGCGTGTAGTCGATCAGCTCGTCGATCACCTCGCCCACGGCGACCCGCTCCATGCTCTTCTGGGTCACATGCAGGTGGTTGAGCATCTCCACGATGCGCATGTGCTGGTGGTCGATGACCTCCACGCCCGTGTTGAGATCGTCCTGCCAGACCAAAAGTGCCACCGCCGCTTCTCCAGGTAGATGCTGTCGGGCGCACTCTAGGCAGGGCGGCGGCGCGGCGCGTTGATCTGGATCAAAGCCCGCCGGCGGTCAGTTCAGGGTCACGCCATGGACGCGGTTGCGGCCGCCGGCCTTGGCCAGGTAGAGCTGGCGGTCGGCCTCGGCGATCAGCGCGTGCAGGGTGCAGTTGCGCGCCGGCATGCGGCATACGCCGATGCTGACGGTCATGCGCAGCGTGCTGCCACCCAGGCTCAGTTCCAGGGCGGCCACGGCCGCGCGCAACTGTTCGAAGTGGCGGGTGCAGGCGTCCTCGTCCGGGGCGGTGACCAGCAGGCAGAATTCCTCGCCGCCAAAGCGGGCACTGAGGTCCTGCGGCCGGGTGTGGGCGTGCAGGACCCCGGCCACGGCGCGCAGCGCCTGGTCCCCGGCCTCGTGGCCGAGGCTGTCGTTGATGTGCTTGAAATGGTCGATGTCGACCATGGCCACCGCGACGCTGCCGGCCTCGGCGCCATGCCGCTCGAGCTGGCGCTGGCTGCGCTCCAGGAAGCTGCGGCGGTTGGGCAGGCCGGTGAGGAAGTCGCGGGTGGCCAGGTCCTGCAGCGTGCCGATCAGCTCCAGCTGGTCGACGTTCTGCGAGACCCGGCAGAAGAACTCCTCGCGCGAGAATGGCTTGCGCAGGAAGTCGTTGGCGCCGTTCTTGAGGAAGCGCGGGATCAGCGAGGGGTCGGAGTTGCCGGAGATGCCGATCACCGCCACCCGGTCGCGCGCGCGCAGGGCGCGCAGGCGCCGGGTCAGTTCGACGCCATCCATCCCCGGCATTTCCTGGTCGACGATGGCCAGGCGGATCGCCGGGTCGGCTTCCAGCGCCTGCAGCGCGGCCTGGCCGTCGCCGGCCTCGGCGACCCGGTAGCCGTACATGGCCAGCAGCGAGGCGGCATAGCCGCGCGCCGAGGGCGAGTCGTCCACCACCAGCGCCGAGATGCGGCGGTTGCGTTCCAGCCGCTGCACCAGCCACACCAGGTAGTCCAGGCTGCCGGGCGTGTTCTTCAGTACGTAGTCGATGATGTCCTGCTGCAGCACGCGCCGGCGCAGGTCCTCGTCGTAGACGCTGCTGACCACGATGGTCGGCAGCCCGCGTTCGACGAAATAGGCCACCACGCCGTCGCGGTCGCCGTCGGAAAGCACCAGCCCGGTCAGCACCAGGAACCAGTCGTCCTCTGCGTCGAGCAGGGCGCCGGCCTCGGCCAGCGAGGAGGCCACGCTGACCGGCAGTTCCAGACGCTGCTCGATGGCCTCGCGCAGCATCGTGGTGAAGGTGCGCGAGTTCTCGACGAGCAGGATGCGCTGGGGCAGGGGGGTGATCGGTCGGCTGTCGAAGCCGGCCGGCGGCGACACTGTCATGGGTGGGTGGGATCCGGTGGCGGGTCGTCGCATCCAGTTAGCGGCCGCGGCGCGGCGGACTTTAACCCGGCCCCGGCGACGCCGCGATGACGGGCTCGCGGTGCATTGGCCGGGCAGACAGGGCATGATGCCGCCGTCTCTGCTGATGCCGTCTGCCCCATGCGGTTGTTGCTTGTCGAGGATTCCACCGCCCTGCGCGAGAGCCTGGCCCTTGCCCTGGCCGCGGAGGGCCATGCGGTGGACGCGGCCGCCGACGGTACCCAGGCGCTGGGATTCCTGGCGCATTACGACTATGACCTGATGGTGCTGGACCTGGCCCTGCCCGGCGTCGACGGACTCGGGGTGCTGGATGGGCTGCGCGCGCAGCGGCGCGCCACGCGCGTGCTGGTGCTGTCCGCGCGCGACCAGGTCAGCGACCGGGTCGAGGCGCTCAACCGCGGCGCCGACGACTACCTGGTCAAGCCCTTCGCCTTCGACGAACTGCTGGCGCGGCTGAAGGCGCTGGCGCGGCGCCGCTTCGACGACGCCTCGCCGCGGCTGGCCGCCGGGGCGCTGAGCGTGGATACCGCCACCTGCCTGGCGACCGGCCCGGGCGGGGCGATCGCGTTGTCGCCCAAGGAGTACGCGCTGCTGGAGCTGCTGCTGCGCGAGCGCGGCCGCATGCATACCCGCAACGCGTTGTTCGAGCGGCTGTATGCCGGCAGCAGCACCGCCTCGGACAAGGTGATCGAGGTGCTGGTCAGCACCCTGCGGGCCAAGCTCGCGCGTGCCGGCGTCGATGGCCTGATCGAGACCCGCCGCGGGTTCGGCTATGTGGTCGTCTGAGCGGCGCTGGCTGAGGTCGATCCGACGGCGCCTGATCGTGGCGCTGGTCGGGGGACTGGGCAGCCTGCTGGTGGTGCTGTTCCTGCTGCTGGACCAGATGCTCGACCACCACCTGTACGCGCGGCTGGACGCGCAGCTGCTCGACCGCGCGCGCGCGGTCGGCGCGCTGCTCGCCAGCGGCACCCCGGTGGATGCGCTGATGCCGGAGTTCCGCGAGCACGGGCACACCGATTTCTACACCATCTGGGACACGGCCGGCGCGGTGCTGGCGCGCTCGTCCTCCAGCGGCACGCAGGCGCTGGCACGCCCCCCGCGGATGCCGGCCGCCGAACCGCTGTATTACGACCTGGTGCTTCCCGACGGCCACCGTGGCCGCGCGGTGGCGCAGCAGGTGGCCCCGGGCCCGGCCGGCGACCCGCGCGGCGCTGATCACCGTCGCCATCGAACGCACCGATGTGGACGTGCTGGAGCGGCGCATCCACCTGTCGTTGCTGCTGGTCAGCCTGCTGGCGGCGCTGGGCGCGGCGACGCTGGCGATCGTGGTGGTCAACCGTGGCCTGCGGCCACTGCTGCGGCTGGGCGGCCGGGTGGGGTCGCTGTCGCCGGAAACCGCGCAGGTACCGCTGCTCGACGCGACGCTGCCGTCCGAGCTGGCGCCGCTGGCCGCGGCCCTGGACAGCGCGTTCGGCCGCCTCTACGACGCGCTGGAACGCGAACGCCGGTTCGCGCGCGACGTCGCCCACGAACTGCGCACGCCGCTGGCCGAGATCCGCACCAGCGCCGAGCTGGCATTGCGCGGTGGCGACCCCGGCCGCGCGGCGGCGGCGCTGGCGATATCGCTGGCGGCGGTGGAACGCATGCAACGCAGCGTCGACGGCCTGTTGGCCCTGTCGCGCTACGAATCGGGGCAGGCCGAACCGCAACCCGAGCCGCTCGACCTGCGCGCGCTGCTCGAACAGCAGCGGCAGGTGCTGGCCCGCGCCACGTCCGCCGGTGCGCACATCCAGCTCGAAGGCGCGGCGGAGTGGTGGACGTCGAGCGATGCCGCCCTGCTCGAGCGCATCGTCGCCAACCTGCTGCAGAACGCCGTCGAATACGCGCCGGCCGGCAGCCGCATCCTCGCCGGGGTGAAGGTGACGGCGGAGGGCGCCTGGCTCGAGGTCCGCAATCCAGCGCCCGACCTGCATGACAGCGACCTGCCGCAACTGGGCGAACGTTTCTGGCGCAAGCGCCCGGAACGGGCGCCCGATACCCACGGCGGGCTCGGCCTGGCCCTGGCACGGACCCTGGCGCGGGTACTGGTGCTGCAGCTGCACTTCCGGCTCGACGCCGGCG
This sequence comes from Stenotrophomonas acidaminiphila, assembly GCF_001431595.1. GTDB lineage: Bacteria > Pseudomonadota > Gammaproteobacteria > Xanthomonadales > Xanthomonadaceae > Stenotrophomonas > Stenotrophomonas acidaminiphila. The sequence continues at coordinate 28,328 of NZ_LDJO01000029.1, read as the reverse complement.
ACCTCGTCGCCCGCCTTGGCCCGTTCCCGGCGCTGCCCGAAGCCTGAGGCCGCGGGGCCGACACCGGCATTCCATCTCCCGGACCGGCCGCACCCGGTCACCGGCCATTGCCGGCTGCGGGCACCGGGCATCGCCGCAGGCAGCGTCTTGGCCGGTATCGCGGTGCGTACCGGGCCCCATCGCCGCCGTTGTGGAGACGCAAACGCAACTGCTTCGCACTCGAGCGCCTTAAGCGTTTCCAAAGCCGCGCCACGCAGACTCCCGGGACCCCCGCACCCCACGTCGAGGTTGTTCGATGTCCTGCCGTACCCGTTTCCTTCCGGCGCTGCCGTTCGGCCTGGCGCTGCTGCTGGCCAGTTGCACCGCGGTGGCTGCCGCCGCACCTGCGGCGATCCGCATGCCGGCCGAGCAGGCGCGCGCACTGGGCGTGCGCAACGCGGCGGCGGTCGCAGCCACCGGCATTCCGCTCGAACACCTGCCGGCGACGGTGGAACCGGCGCTGGAACGCAGCGCGGTGGTGACCGCGCCGTACGCCGGTACGGTGACCCGGGTGCTGGCGGTCGAGGGCAGCCAGGTCGCCGCCGGTGCGCCGCTGGCGCGGGTGCAAAGCCGCGAACGGATGATGCTCGAGGCCGATGCCGGGCGCGCGGCCAGCGAAGCACGCCTGGCGGCGCGGCAGGCGCGGCGCGATGCCGACCTGCTGGCCGAGGGCATCGTGCCGGCCGCGCGTGCCGAGAGCAGCCGCGCGTTGCAGGAGCAGACCGGGGCCACCCAGGCGCAGTTCGCGCGGGCACTGGCGCTGGCGCCGGCGGCCAGGGGTGGGCTGCCGGGCGAATACGAGCTGCGCGCACCGCTGGCCGGGCGCGTGCTCGAGCGCAAGGTGGCGCCGGGGCAGGCGCTGGAGGCGATGGCCGCCGCGTTCGTGGTGGCCGATACCTCGCAGCTGGACGTGGCCATCCGCGCGCCGGCGGCAGCACGCATGCGCCTGGCGGCCGGGCAGGTGGCGCGCATCGACGGTACCGACGCGCGTGGCCGGATCACCGCCGTGGGCAGCGCGGTCGATGGCGCCAGCCAGACCGTGCCGGTGCGCGCACGCTTCGAGGCCAGCAGCGTGCTCGTGCCGGGCCAGCCGGTGGCGGTGACGCTGGAACTGCCGGCACCGCAGGGAGCGCTGGCGCTGCCGCGCGGCGCGTTGGCACGGGTTGGGCGCGACAGCGTGGTGTTCGCCGCCACGGCTGGCGGCTACCGGGTGGTGACCGTCGAGGTGCTGGGCGAATCGGCGACCCAGGTGGTGGTGCGCGGGCCGCTCGCGGCCGGTACGGCGGTGGCGGTGGCCGGTACCAGCGCATTGAAGGCGCTGCTGGCGGCCGGGGAGTAAGCCGATGCTCGGACGCCTGGTCGAATTCTCCCTGACCCAGCGGGTGCTGGTGCTGGTGGCCGCCGCGGGGCTGGCGCTGGCCGGCGCGCTGGCGTTCCTGAAACTGCCGGTGGATGCCTACCCGGACATCGCGCCGACCCAGGTCAAGCTGATCCTGAAGGCGCCGGGGATGACCCCGGAGGAAGTGGAGAGCCGCGTCGTCGCGCCGCTGGAGCTGGAGCTGCTCGGCCTGCCCAACGGCACGATGCTGCGCTCCACCGCCAAGTACGCCATCGCCGACATCACCCTGGACTTCGCCGAAGGCACCGACATCTACTGGGCGCGGCAGCAGGTTGCCGAGCGCTTCGGCAACGTCGTGCTGCCGGACGGCGTCGGCGGCGGGCTGGCACCGATCGCCACGCCGCTGTCCGATCTTTTCATGTTCACCATCGAGGGCGGCGACCTGGAGCTTGCCGAGCGCCGCGCGCTGCTGGACTGGGTGATCCGCCCGGCGCTGCGCACCATCCCCGGCGTGGCCGACGTGAACGCGCTCGGCGGCGAGGTGAGCAGCTACGTGGTCGTGCCCGACCGCGCCGCGCTGTCGGCCGCCGGCCTGCATTTCCGCGACCTGGCCGACGCGCTGGAGCGCAACAACCGCAACGACGGCTCCGGCCGCCTCGGCGACGGCGAGGAAGCGCTGGTGGTCCGCGCCGAGGGCGCGGTGCGCGGGCTGGAGGATCTGCGCCGGATCGTATTGAAGGTGCAGGACGGCATCACCCTGCGGGTCGGCGACGTGGCCCAGGTGCGCATGGCCGGGATGACCCGCTATGGCGCGGTCACCCGCGACGGCCAGGGCGAGGCGGTGCAGGGCATCGTGGTCGGCCTGCGCGGCGCCGATGCCGGCGCGGTGGTCAGCGCGGTGCGCGCGCGCCTGGCCGAACTGGCGCCGCAACTGCCGGCCGGGGTGCGGGTGGAGCCGTTCTATGACCGCAGCGCGCTGATCGACCGCGCCGTCGGTACCGTCACCAAGGCTCTGCTCGAGGCCACCGTGCTGGTGGTGGTGCTGCTGCTGCTGTTCCTGGGCGAGCTGCGCGCGGCGCTGGTGGTGGCGCTGACCTTGCCGTTCGCGGCACTGCTCACGTTCCTGATGATGCGCGCGTTCGGCATGAGCGCGAACCTGATGAGCCTGGGCGGGCTGGCGATCGCCATCGGCATGCTGGTCGATGCGGCGGTGGTGGTGGTGGAGAACACCGTCAGCCGGCTCGACCCCGATGCGTCCGGCGCGGGCCTGCCGCGCCTGCACCGGGTGTTCGCCGCGGTGCGCGAAGTGGCCGCGCCGGTGGCATCGGGCATCCTCATCATCTGTCTGGTGTTCCTGCCGCTGCTGACGCTGGAAGGGCTGGAGGGCAAGCTGTTCGGCCCGGTGGCGCTGACCATCGTGTTCGCACTGGCCGGCTCGCTGCTGCTGTCGCTGACGGTGATCCCGGTGCTGGCCTCGCTGCTGCTGCGCGAACGCGCCCACAGCGAGCCGTGGCTGATGCGCAAGCTCGATGCCCTGTACATGCCGCTGCTCGACGGCGCGCTGGCGCGGCCGCGCCGCGTGGCGATCGGTGCCGGCGCGGCGCTGCTGCTGGGCGTGGCGGCGTGGTTCGGCGTCGGCAAGACATTCCTGCCGACGATGGACGAGGGCGACCTGCTGGTGCAGCTGGCCAAGCTGCCGTCGATCGGCATCGAAAGCAGCGTCGAACAGGACCTGGCGGTGGAACGGGCACTTAAGGCGCGGGTGCCGGAGATCCTGCACGTGATCGCGCGGGTGGGGTCGGACGAACTCGGCCTGGACCCGATGGGCCTGAACGAGAGCGACGTGTTCCTGGAGCTCAAGCCCAAGGCGCAGTGGCGCAAGCCGGACAAGGAATGGCTGGCCGACCAGATCCGCACCGTGCTGGAGGATTTCCCGGGCGTCGGCTATGGCTTCACCCAGCCGATCGAGATGCGGGTCAGCGAGATGCTCACCGGCAGCCGTGGCGACGTCGCGGTCAAGGTGTTCGGGCCGGAGCTGGCCACCGTCAACCAGCTCGGCACGCGCATCGCGCAGGTGCTGCAGGACGTGGCCGGCGCGCAGGACGTGCTGGCGCAGACCGCCGAGGGCGTGGAATACCTGCGCCTGCAGATCGATGCCCAGGCCGCCGGCCGCGCCGGCCTGGCCGTGGCCGACGTGCAGGACGAACTGCGCGCGCAGATCGAGGGCCTGCCGGCTGGCACCGTGATCGCACCGGACCGGCGCATCCCGGTGCTGGTGCGCGGGGATGCCGGCGTGCAGCAGGACCCGGCGCGCTTCGAGCGGCTGCTGCTGGCGCGCGGCGATGGCGCCGGCGAGGTGCCGCTGTCGGCGCTGGCGCAGATCGAGCGCAGCACCGGCCCGGTGGCGGTGCGCCGCGAGAACGGCTCGCGCTTCGCCCTGGTGCAGGCCAATGTCGACGGCCGCGACCTGGTCGGCTTCGTCGAGGAGGCGCGTACCCGGGTCGCCGGCGAGGTGCCGTTGCCCGAAGGCTACCGCATCGTCTGGGGCGGCCAGTTCGAGAACCAGCAGCGTGCCGCCGCGCGCCTGGGCATGGTCGTGCCGGTGGCCATCGGCCTGATCTTCCTGGTCCTGTTCTCCACCTTCGGTTCGATGCGGCAGGCGCTGCTGGTACTGGGCAACGTGCCGTTCGCGATGGTCGGTGGCGTGCTCGCGCTGTGGCTGACCGGGCAATACCTGTCGGTGCCGGCCTCGATCGGCTTCATCGCCCTGCTCGGCATCGCGGTGCTCAACGGCCTGGTGCTGGTCGAGCATTTCAACCAGTTGTCCGCCACCGGCATGGCCATGGCGACGGTGGTGCGCGAAGGCGCGCGGCGGCGCCTGCGCCCGGTGCTGATGACCGCCAGCATCACCGGCCTGGGGCTGGTGCCGCTGCTGTTCGCCAGCGGCCCCGGCTCGGAGATCCAGCGCCCGCTGGCGATCGTGGTGATCGGCGGGCTGGTCAGTTCGACCGCACTGACGCTGTTGCTGCTGCCGGTCCTGTTCCGCCGCTTCGGAGCCCGTTGATGGAACTGCGTCGCCTGAACCTGGTTTTCTCTCCCATACTGGAGGACGCGGTGATCGCCGCGCTGCTCGACATGCCCGACCTGCCCGGTTTCACCACGCTGCATGGCGAAGGCCATGGCAGCAGCTTCGACAAGGCCAGCAGCCGCGAGCGTGTGCGCGGCCGCGTCGCCCGCGACATGGCCTGGCTGGTGCTGCCGGCCGAGCGCGTGGACGACGTGCTGGACGGACTGCGCCAGCGCCTGCCCGGCGCCGACATCCGCTGGTGGAGCGAGATCGTCGAACGCTTCGGGAGGCTGGCATGAGACGCCTGCGCTCGACCCTGGCGCTGGCCGCGTGCCTGGCCCTGCCCGGCGTGGCACCGGCCGCCACCGATGCCGGCTACCTGCCGCCGGAGACGCTGGTCCTGCAGGCCATCGCCGCGCATCCGCAGGTGCAGGCCGCCGCGGCCGGCGCCCGCCGTGCCGAGGCCGAGGCGCGCGGGCTGGCGGCCGGTGCGCACGAGCCGACCCTGAGCCTGATGTCGCAGCAGCGGCGCGTGCACGGCGGCCTGGACTACCGCGAGTACGAAGCGCAGCTCACCCGTGGCGTGCGGCTGCCGGGCAAGGCGCGGCTGGATCGCGAGCTCGGGCGGCTGGGCCGCGAGGTCGCCGGCCTGCAGCTGGCTGATGCCGAGCACCAGGCCGCGCGCCTGCTGCTGGCGCAGTGGATGGAGTGGCTGCGGGCCGAAGGCGGGGTGGCCCAGGCACAGGCGCAGCTGGAGCTGGTGCAGCGCGACCGCGACGCCATCGCCCGCCGCGTCACCGCCGGCGATGCCGCCCGGCGCGACCTCGACAGCGCGCAGGCCGCGTTGTCGCAGGCCCATGCACAGGCGACCGCGGCGGCGGCACGCTGCGAGGCCGCGCGCATCGCCCTGCGCACCACGTTTCCCTCGATCCCGTTGCCCGGGCGCGCGCCGGCGCTGCCGGAACCGGTCGCCGATGATGCGGGTGCGCAACTGCACATCGACCATATCGTCAGCCGCAGCCACGAGATCGGCGCCGCCGAGCGCGAGGCCGAGCGGCTGGACCGTGCGGCCCTGCGCGCCCGCGCCGAGCGCCGGCCGGATCCCAGTGTGGGCCTGCGCTGGCTGGACGAGCGCGGTGGCGAGGAACGCTCGCTCGGGGTGGTGGTCAGCATTCCGTTCGGCGGCGCGGCGCGTTCGGCCACTGCCGACGCGCAACGCGCCAGTGCCGAGGCCGGCAGTGCCATGGCCGAGAGCATGCGGCGCATGATCCAGCGCGAGGCCGAACAGACCGTGCGCCACGCCGATGCTGCCTGGCGGTTGTGGCGCGACAGCCGCCAGGCGCTGGAGGCGGTGCGTGCCAGCACCGCCAAGGTCCGTCGCGCCTATGCGCTGGGCGAGGCCGGGATCGCCGAGCTGATCGCCGCGCAGCGCCAAGAGCAGGAAAGCGCGCTGGCCGAATCCGACGCCCGTGCCAATGCGCTGGAGGCGGCCCTGCTCATCCGCGTCGACGCGCACGAGCTGTGGCACGACGCCGGGGACAACGACGCCTGAGCGCGGCGCCGGGCAGCGGACACGGCCCGGCCGCGCGGCCGGCCGCTCACCACAGCAGGTCGCGCAGCTTGTACCAGGACATCGCCGCCACCAGCAGCGGGCGGCGCAGCGCGGTGCCGCCGGGAAAGCGGTGGTGCGCGATCCGTTCGAACACGTCCAGCCGCTGCGCCTGCCCGGCGATGGCCTCGGCGATGACATCGCCGGCCAGGCCGGTGCTGGCCACGCCGTGGCCGGAGAAGCCCTGCGCGAAGTAGATGTTGGGGGTGAGCCGGCCCCAGTGCGGGGCGCGGTTGCGGGTGATGTCGATGTAGCCGCCCCAGACGTATTCCAGTTCCACGTCGGCCAGCTGCGGGAACACCGCGCGCATGCGCCGGGTCATCGCCCCGCGCAGGCCCGGCGGCGGCAGCGCCGAATAGCTGGCCTGGCCACCGAACAGCAGCCGGTGGTCGCGGCTGAGGCGGAAATAGTCCAGCGCCCAGTTCACGTCGGCCACGGCCATGTCGTTGCCGATCAGTGCGCGCGCGCGTTCGGCGCCGAGCGGTGCGGTCGCGCCGATATAGGTGCCGACCGGCATCATCCGGGTTTCCAGTTCCGGCGCGATGCCCTGCAGCCAGGCATTGCCGGCCAGCACCACGAAGTCGGCCTCGACCTTGCCCTGCGCGGTATGCAGCAGCGGGCGCGCGCCACGCTCCAGGCGCTGCACCGGCGAATGCTCGTGCACGGTGGCGCCGGCCGCCTCGGCCGCGCGCGCCAGCCCCTGCGCATACGCCAACGGGTGCAGGTGGCCGCTGCCCGGGTCGTACAGCGCGCCGCGGTAGCGGTCGCTGGCCAGTACCTGGCGCAACTGCGCGCGGTCCCACCACTGCAGCGGGTAGTCGTAGCGCCGCGCCAGGGTTTCCATGTCCGCGCGCAGCGCCCGCTCCTGGCGGCTGCGGATCGGCACGCTGGCATGGCCATCGCGCCAGTCGCAGTCGATGCCGTGCCGCGCGATGCGTTGCCTGAGCCGGCGCACGCCCTCGCGCGAGAATTCGAACAGCAGCCGCGCATCGTCATGGCCGAGCAGCGATTCCAGCGTATGCAGGTCGCAGCCATAGCCGACCAGTGCCTGCCCGCCATTGCGGCCGGAGGCGCCCCAGCCGACCCGTTCGGCCTCCAGTACGGTCACCCGGTAGCCCTTTTCGGCCAGGGCCAGGGCGGCGGTCAGTCCGGTATAGCCCGCGCCCAGTACCGCCACGTCGGCGCGCGCGTGGCCGCGCAGCGGCGCGCGCGGCGCCAGCGGCGGCAGGCTGGCCGCATACCAGCTGGGCGGATAGTCGGGCCGGGCGGCGGCGTCGGGCATCAGGCGCATCGAAGCGGGCGGGCAGTGCAGTCTACGTGTCCCGGCAGCGCTGGGCACGGCGGCATGCGGTTGCCTAAACGCCGGCGCGGCAGTAGCGTGCCAGCAGGCCTGTCCACCGGGGCAGGGCATACAGACCGGTGGCGGGCGCCTGTCATGCCACCGAAGCCGAACCGTCATGAGCTCCCGTCCCCGTTCCCGCCCCCGCAAGCCCGCCGTCGTGCAGGAAGACAGCACCCTGCTGCGCTGGCTCAAGCAGCGCAACATCACCGAGGTCGAGTGCCTGGTGCCGGACATCACCGGCAACGCGCGCGGCAAGATCATCCCGGCGGACAAGTTCTCGCACGACTACGGCACGCGCCTGCCCGAGGGCATCTTCGCCACCACCGTCACCGGCGACTCGCCCGATGACTACTACGAACTGGTGGCGCCGGCCGATTCGGACATGGTGCTGCGCCCGGACCCGGACACGGTGCGCATGGTGCCGTGGGCGACCGACCCGACCGCGCAGGTCATCCATGACTGCTACACCCGCAATGGGCAGCCGCACGAACTGGCGCCGCGCAACGTGCTGCGGCGGGTGCTGGCCGCCTACGAGGAACTGGGGCTGAAGCCGATCGTCGCGCCGGAGGTGGAGTTCTTCCTGGTGCAGAAGAACACCGACCCGGACTTCCCGCTGCTGCCGCCGGCCGGCCGTTCCGGGCGCCCGGAGACCGCGCGCCAGTCGTATTCGATCGACGCGGTCAACGAGTTCGACCCGATCCTCGACCTGATGTACGACTACTGCGATGCGATGCAGCTGGACGTGGACACGCTGATCCACGAATCCGGCGCGGCGCAGCTGGAGGTGAACTTCACCCACGCCGATGCCATGGCGCTGGCCGACCAGGTGTTCCTGTTCAAGCGCACCATGCGCGAGGCGGCGCTGCGCCACGGGGTGTACGCCACCTTCCTGGCCAAGCCGATGGAGAACGAGCCGGGCAGCGCGATGCACATCCACCAGAGCCTGCTGCGCATCCGCGACGGCGCCAACGTGTTCGCAGGCGACGGCGAGGGCGAGTACAGCGCGCTGTTCATGCAGTACCTGGGCGGGTTGCAGAAGTACGTGCCTATGGCGATGGCGTTCTTCGCCCCGAACGTGAATTCCTACCGCCGGCTGGTGTTCGGCGAGGTGTCGCCGAGCAACGTGGAGTGGGGCTTCGACAACCGCACCTGCGGCCTGCGCGTGCCGATCGACAGCCTGGAGAACAGCCGCGTGGAAAGCCGTTTCGCCGGCTCCGACGCCAACCCCTACCTGGCGATGGCCGCGACCCTGGCCTGCGGCCTGCTCGGCATCCGCGAGAAACTCACCCCGACCGCGCCGGTGGCCGGCAACGCCAAGGCGCCCGGTTACGCGCTGCCGCGCTCGCTGGGCGAGGCGCTGGACGGGCTGGAAGGCTGCGAGCCGCTGCAGGAACTGCTCGGTCGCCGCTTCTGCCGGGCCTATGTCTCGGTCAAGCGCAAGGAGTACGAGACCTTTTTCCGGGTCATCAGTTCCTGGGAGCGCGAGTTCCTGCTGCTCAACGTGTGAACGCCCGCCAGGCGCGCGTTCCGGCCGCCGCGGCCGCGTGAAGGCGGCACGGGCGGCGTCGCTCCGCCCGGTGCTTCGTGGGACAATGGCCCGTCCCGCCGGTGCAGCCGGCCCCCTCCCGGATCACACTGGAGAACCCATGAATCTGCGCATCCTGACCGCTGGCGTCGCCCTGTCCCTGCTTGCCGCCTGTGGTGGCAAGGAGCAGGGCGCCCAGACCGCCGACGCCGGTGGCGAGGCCAAGGTCCTCAACGTCTACAACTACTCGGATTACATCGCCGAGGACACCATCCCGAACTTCGAGAAGGCGACCGGCATCAAGGTCGCCTACGATGTGTTCGACAGCGACGAGATGGTCGAGACCAAGCTGCTGACCGGCGACAGCGGCTACGACATCGTGGTGCCGACGCTGAACTTCTTCGGCCGCCAGATCCAGGCCGGGGTGTTCCTGCCGCTGGACAAGAGCAAGATCCCGAACCTGGCCAACCTCGACCCGGAGGTGATGGCGCGCATCGCCGGCCAGGACCCGGAGAACAAATACGGCGTGCCGTACATGATGGGCACCACCGGCATCGGCTACAACGTGGCCAAGCTCAAGGAGCGCTTCGGCGGCAGCACCGACATCGCCGGCAGCTGGGACCTGGTGTTCAAGCCGGAGAACATCGCCAGGATGAAGGACTGCGGGGTCACCATCCTCGACACCCCGGCGGACATGATTCCGATCGCGCTGCACTACCTGGGCCAGGACCCGCACAGCACCGATCCGGCCACCATCCAGAAGGCCGCGGACCTGCTCAAGAGCATCCGCCCGTACGTGCAGAACTTTCACTCCAGCCAGTACGTCGGTTCGCTGGCCAATGGCAGCACCTGCCTGGTGGTGGGCTGGTCGGGCGACATCATCCAGGCCCGCGACCGCGCCGAGGAGGCCGGCAACGGCGTGGAAGTGGCCTATTCGATCCCGAAGGAAGGCGCGCCGCAGTGGTTCGACATGCTGGCCATCCCGAAGGATGCCAAGCACCCGGAGAACGCCTATGCGTTCATCAACTACCTGCTCGAGCCGCAGGTGGCCGCCAACAACACCAACGTCACCCACTACGCCAACCCGGTGAAGTCGGCCACGCCGCTGGTGGACGCGGCGATCCGCGAGGACCGCACCATCTATCCGCCGCAGGACGTGGCGGCGAAGATGTTCACCTACGCGATCAACCCGCCGGAAGTGGACAAGCTCTATACCCGGCTCTGGACCGAGATCAAGACCGGGCGCTGAACCACGCGTTCGCACGGTTCCCCGGGAGCCGCAGGGCAACCCCGGGGCCATGGCCCCCTTTCCGCGCGTCGCCCGTGCCTCTGGCCGGCCCCCTTGGACTCCAGGGGGGCTTCGCCCGCGCCGGGCACGGCTGCCGCGCGCTTCCAGCCCAGGGGGCCGTCGAACAGGACGTTCTTTCGTGAAAAAGCGTGGTGTCCCCGGCAAAACGCCGGCACTACACTACGCGCGCCCGTCCGTCCCGCCCGTTCCCGGAACCCTTCATGCCCGTTGATGCCAAGCCCGACATCCGGCCCGACGCCATCGCCCTGAACAGCGAGCCCGGCTACCTGTCCATCCGCGACCTGCGCAAGGAGTTCGATGGCTTCGTCGCCGTCGACGACGTCAACCTGGACGTGCGCAAGGGCGAGATCTTCGCGCTGCTGGGCGGCTCGGGCAGCGGCAAGTCCACGCTGCTGCGCTGCCTGGCCGGCTTCGAGACCCCGACCCGCGGCCGGATCCTGCTCGACGGCCAGGAAATCAATGCGCTGCCGCCCTACGAGCGGCCGATCAACATGATGTTCCAGTCCTACGCGCTGTTCCCGCACATGACCGTGGAGCAGAACATCGCCTTCGGCCTGAAGCAGGACGGCATGGCCCGCGACGCCATCGCCCGCCGCGTCGGCGAGATGCTGGAACTGGTGCAGTTGCAGAAGCTGGGCAAGCGCAAGCCGCACCAGCTCTCCGGCGGCCAGCAGCAGCGCGTGGCGCTGGCGCGCTCGCTGGCCAAGAGCCCCAAGCTGCTGTTGCTGGACGAGCCGATGGGCGCGCTGGACAAGAAGCTGCGCTCGAAGATGCAGCTGGAACTGGTCAACATCATCGAACAGCTCGGCGTGACCTGCGTGATGGTCACCCACGACCAGGAAGAGGCCATGACCATGGCCACCCGCATCGCGGTGATGGACCAGGGCTGGATCCAGCAGATCGGCAAGCCGGACGACATCTACGAGCAGCCGGCCAACCGCTTCGTCGCCGGCTTCATCGGCTCGGTGAACCTGTTCGAGGGCGTGATCGACGAGGACCTGCCCGAGTACGTCACCGTGCGCACCGCCGACTTCCCGGCACCGATCTACGTCGGCCACGGCATCACCGGCTATGAAGGGCAGCCGGTGGCATTCGCGCTGCGCCCGGAAAAGGTGCACATCGCCAAGGACGAGCCTGCCGGCGACACCAACAAGGCGTTCGGGGTGGTCGAGGACATCGCCTACTTCGGCAGCCACTCGGTCTACCACGTGCGCCTGCCCAGCGGCGCCAAGATCCTGTCCAACTTCGCCAACATGAAGCGCTGGGACAGCGACGGCATCACCTGGAACGACGAGGTCTGGGTGAGCTGGGACGACAACGACGGCGTGGTGCTGACCTCATGAGCGCGCGCGAGCCGAACCCTGGCGGTTGGCGACGCTGGCTGCCGGGCACCCGCGCCGGCGTGATCGGCGTGCCCTACCTGTGGCTGCTGCTGTTCTTCGCGATCCCGTTCCTGATCGTGCTGAAGATCTCGTTCGCGAAGATGGCGGTGGCGATGCCGCCGTACACGTCCATCGTGGCGTACGTGGACAACGCCTTCACCGTCAACCTCAACCTGGGCAATTACACCCAGCTGTTCGCCGACAGCCAGTACGTGGTCGCCTACCTCAGCTCGATCAGGATCGCGGTGATCGCCACGGTGCTCACCCTGCTGATCGGCTACCCGATGGCCTACGTGATCTCGCGCATGTCGCCGTCGGCGCGCAACATCGCGATGATGCTGGTGGTGCTGCCGTCGTGGACCTCGTTCCTGATCCGCGTCTACGCCTGGATCGGCATCCTCGACAGCAACGGCCTGGTCAACCGCACGCTGCTGGGGATGGGCCTGATCGACGCGCCGCTGCAGATCCTGTACACGCCGCTGGCGGCCTATATCGGCATTGTCTACTGCTACCTGCCGTTCATGGTGCTGCCGCTGTACGCCAACCTGGTCAAGCTCGACCATCGCCTGCTGGAGGCGGCCTACGACCTCGGCGCCAGGCCGTGGCAGGCGTTCGTGCGCATCACCCTGCCGCTGTCGCGCAGCGGCATCGTCGCCGGCTGCATGCTGGTGATGATCCCGGCGGTGGGCGAGTTCGTCATCCCGGAAATGCTGGGCGGGCCGGACACGCTGATGATCGGCCGCGTACTGTGGGGCGAGTTCTTCAACAACCGCGACTGGCCGCTGGCCTCGGCGGTGGCGATCGTGATGCTGGTCCTGCTGCTGGTTCCGATCATCATCTTCAACCGGTCCCAGCAGCGCGCGCTGGAAGGGAAGCTGGCATGAGCATGGTCCGCGGCCAACGCTGGCTGGGCTGGGGCGTGCTGCTGCTCGGCTACGCCTTCCTGTACCTGCCGATCCTGCTCTTGATGCTGTATTCGTTCAATGCCTCGCGGCTGGCGACGGTGTGGGCGGGCTTTTCCACGCAGTGGTACGGCGAGCTGTTCCGCGACCGGCAGCTGCTGGACGCGGCCTGGGTCAGCGTCAAGGTCGCGTTCTGGACCGCGAGCGCGTCGATGGTGCTCGGCACCATGGCGGCGATGGCGATGACCCGCTTCCGGCGCTTCCCCGGCAAGACCGTGTTCGGCGCGCTGGTGACCGCGCCGCTGGTGATGCCGGAGGTGATCATCGGCCTGTCGATCCTGCTGATGCTGGTGTCGATGGGCGGCCTGTTCGGGCTGCCGTCCAAGGGCGTGGTGGCGATCTGGATCGCGCACGTCACCTTCACCCTGTCGTTCGTGACCGTGGTGGTGTCCTCGCGCCTGCAGGAGCTGGACCGCTCGCTGGAAGAAGCGGCCATGGACCTGGGCGCCAACCGGCTCAAGGTGTTCTTCCTGATCACCCTGCCGATCATCGCCCCGGCGCTGCTGTCCGGCTGGCTGCTGGCCTTCACCCTGTCGCTGGACGACGTGGTGATCGCCAGCTTCGTGGCCGGGCCCAGCTCGACCACGCTGCCGATGAAGATCTTCGCCTCGGTGCGCATGGGCGTGAGTCCCAAGATCAACGCGCTGGCCACGCTGCTGGTGCTGGCGGTATCGACCGTGGCGGTCCTCGGCTGGTGGATCTCCGCCCGCGCCGACAGGCGGCGCCAGCGCGACATGCAGCTGGCGCTGCAGGACAACGGTTGATCCGGCCGCAGGCCGGGCGCGGCCGGCGCCTGGCCTGCTGACGCGGGCGCAACGCCGGCGGCGCTACCATGGACGCATCCGTTTCATGCAGGTGCAGCGCCATGGCTTCCTACCCGACCCTCAACCCCTTCGACGGCCGTGACCTGCGCACGGTCGAGCTGATGAGCGCCGTCGCCGTCGAGCAGCGGCTGGCCGCCGCGCAGGCGGCGTTCCCGGCGTGGTCGGGCCTGCCGCTGGAGCAGCGCGGCGTGCTGCTGCGCCAGGTGGCCGCGGCGCTGCGCACGCGCCGCGACGAGATCCAGCGCACGATGACCCGGGAGATGGGCAAGCTGCGCGGCGAGGCGCTGGCCGAGATCGAGAAGAGCGCGGCGGCCTGCGAGTACTACGCCGACCATGCCGCCGGTTACCTCAGCCCGCAGCCGATCCCGACCGAGGCGCAGCGCAGCTACGTGGTCTACCAGCCGATCGGCTGCGTGCTGGCGGTGATGCCGTGGAATTTCCCGGTATGGCAGGTGTTCCGTTTCCTCGCGCCGTCGCTGATGGCCGGCAACGTGGCGCTGCTCAAGCACGCCAGCAACGTGCCCGGCTGCGCCGACCTGATCGCCGCGGTGCTGGCCGATGCCGGCATGCCGGCCGGGGTGTTCGCGGTGCTGCACATCGACAACGAACAGGCGGCCGGGGTGCTGCGCGACCGCCGGGTCAAGGCGGTCACCCTGACCGGCAGCGAGCGCGCCGGCCGCGCCATCGCCGCCAACGCCGGCGACCAGCTGAAGAAGTGCGTGATGGAGCTGGGCGGCAGCGACGCCTTCGTGGTGCTGGACGACGCCGACCTGGACGCGACGGTGGCCGCGGCGGTGAAATCGCGCTTCGACAACGCCGGGCAGACCTGCATCGCGGCCAAGCGCTTCGTGCTGGTCGACGCCATTGCCGACGCCTTCGTGCAGCGCTTCGTCGCGGCGGCCAAGGCGCGGGTGTACGGCGATCCGCAGGACCCGTCCACCACGCTGGCGCCGCTGGCGCGCGCCGACCTGCGCGACGGCCTGCACCGGCAGGTGCGCCAGAGCATCGACCAGGGCGCCAGGGCGTTGCTGGGCTGCGAGCCGCTGGCCGGTACGCATGCGGGCTACCCGGCGTCGATCCTCGACCACGTCGCGCCGGGCATGCCGGCCTACGAGGAGGAACTGTTCGGCCCGGTGGCGGCGATCGTGCGGGTGAAGGACGAGGCCGAGGCGGTGCGGGTGGCCAACGACACCCCGTTCGGGCTCGGCGGCAGCGTGTGGACCGGCGACGCCGCGCGCGGCGAGCGGGTCGCCGCGCAGCTGCAGTGCGGCGCGGCGTTCGTCAATTCCGTGGTCAAGAGCGATGCGCGGCTGCCGTTCGGCGGCACCAAGCGCTCGGGCTTCGGCCGCGAACTGGCCGAGCACGGCATCCGTGAATTCACCAACATCAAGACCGTCTACGTGGCCTGAGCCGGTGCCGGCACGCGCGGTGCGTCAGCCGAACGGGTGATCGATCGACGGACTCTGCGGGGTCAGCAGTTCGGCGCCGTCGGCGGTGATGTGCAGGATGTCCTCCAGGCGCACGCCGAACCTGCCGGGGATGTAGATCCCGGGTTCGTCGCTGAAGGTCATGCCCGGTTCGAGCAGGCGGGTGTTGCCGCGGACCAGGTAATCCCACTCGTGCATGTCCATGCCGATGCCGTGGCCGAGGCGGTGGCTGAAGTAGGCGTAGTCCGGGCCGTAGCCGGCATCGACGATGACCTTGCGCGCGGCGGCGTCCAGCGCCTCCATCGCCACGCCGGGGCGCGCCGCCCGCAGCGCGCTGGTCTGCGCGTCGAGCACGATGTCGAAGACCCGGCGGATGTCGTCGCCGGCCTGGCCCAGCACCACGGTGCGGGTGATGTCGCTGGTGTAGCCGTCGGCCCTGCAGCCACCGTCGAAGATGACCGGCATGCCCTCGGTGAGCCGTTGCGGCGCATCCGAGCCGTGTGGCGAGGCGGTGTATGGACCGATGTTGACGTCGGCACTGCCGCGCAGGCCGGTGCGGGCATAGGCCATGGCGACCAGCCCGGCGATGTCGTCCTCGCTCATGCCCGGTACCAGCGCCTTCCACACTGCCTCGTACACCGCCAGCGTGGTCTGGTTGGTCAGGCGCAACAGCGCCAGTTCCGCCGGGCTCTTGATGCGCCGGCAGCCGGCGGTGACCGGCCAGGCATCGACGAAGGTGGCGTGGGGCAGGGCGCCCATGATGCCCTTGCTGCGGAAGAACGGCACGGTCTCCTCGATGCCGATCGTGCCATTGCCGGCGCCGACGCCGCGCAGCACCTGCGCGACCAGCGCATACGGATCCTCGTCTTCCTGCCAGCCGCGCACGTCGTTGCCGAGCCGGATCTGTTCCAGCGTGCGGCCGCGTTCGAACTCGGGGGTGACATAGACCGGCTCGCCCGAGCGCGGCAGGATCACCCCGGTCAGGCGCTCGCTGTTCCACCAGTGCATGCCGGTGAAGTAGGTCAACGAGGTGCCCGCGCCGATGAACACCGCATCGATCCGGTGCCGCTCCATCAGCTGCTGCGCGCGCGCCAGGCGCTGCACGCGTTCGCCGGCGCTGATCGGCACCACCCGCTGCGCGACCGGTTGCAGCGCGCGGATCGACGCGGGCAGCGCCGGCGCGTCGCCGCGGCCCTCGGCAGCCAGCGCGCTGCCCGGCTGGCCCAGCACCGGCAGCGCCATGGCGCCGGCGGCCAGCGAGCCGCGCAGGAAATGCCGGCGGGGGTGATCGAAGAGGGCATCGTTGCGCATGGCGTTCCCCGCAGGGCAGTGATGTGGGTCGGAGTGGCCGCGGGCGGTGCGGGCCTACAGCCAGCCGGAACGCTTGAACAGCCGGTACAGCACCGCGCAGACCGCGCCGACGATCAGCACCAGCAGGGGGTAGGCGAAGCGTCCGGCCAGCTCCGGCATGTGGGTGAAGTTCATGCCGTACCAGCTGGTGATCAGGGTCGGTGCGGCCAGCAGCGCCGCCCACGCGCCGAGCTGCTTGACCGTCTCGCCCTGCGCCAGGGTGACCAGCGACAGGTTCACGCTCAGCGCGGTGCCGAGCATTTCGCGCAGGGTGTCGATGGCGTCGTTGACCCGCGCGGCATGGTCCTGCACGTCGCGCAGGTACAGCCGTGCGTCGTCGTTGAGCAGCTGCACCGGGTTGCGCTGCAGCTGCGCCAGCGCGTCCTGCAGCGGGGTGACCGCCAGCCGCATCTTGTTGAGTTCGCGCTTGAGGTCGTACAGGCGGATGACGGTGCGGCGCCGGTAGTTCTCGGCGAAGATGTCCTTCTCCAGCGAATCCAGCGTATCGCCGAAGCTGTCGGTGATCGGCAGGTAGTTGTCCACCACCGCGTCGAGCACCGCATACAGGCAGAACGACGGCCCCTGGGCCACCAGGTCGTGCTCGCGTTCCAGCCGCGCGCGTACCGGCGCGTACGACAGCGAGGCGCCGTGGCGCACCGTCACCAGATAGCGCGGGCCGAGGAAGGCATGGGTCTCGCCATAGCGGATGCGCTCCTCGACAACCTGCGCGGTGTGCACCACCACGAACAGCGAGTCGCCGTAGGTCTCCACCTTGGGCCGCTGGTGCGCCTTGCGCGTGTCCTCGATGGCCAGGTCATGCAGCCCGAACTCGGCCTGGACCTTGTCCAGCACGGCGTCGTCGGGTTCGTACAGGCCGACCCAGACAAAGCCCCGGCTGCTGGCTTCGAGCACGTCGCTGATCGAATCCAGCGACAGATTGCGCAGCGTGCCGTCCTCGCCATACCAGGTGCAGTTGATGACACAGGGCGGGTTGGCCGGCGCCACCGCGGGAGAAATACCGGGGTCCATGGACCGCATCGTGCCTCAGCCCGGCGCAGGCGCCAAGCCGCGGCGGCCCAGCACCAGTGCCAGCGCCAGGTGGACCGGCAGCAGCAGCACGATCCACTGCATGTTGAACTGGGCCTGCAGCGACAGCCAATGCAGCGGCAGCGACAGCGCGGCGATGGCGGCCAGCGTCCACAGCAGCCAGCCGAACGCGCGACCCGGCAGACGCCCGCGCAACAGTTGCCAGGCGCCCGGCAGCAGGGCCAGCGCCAGCGGATTGAGCAGCAGCAGGTTGCGATTGCCCCAGGCGGCGCGGTGTTCGCTGGCACCCCACAGGTAGGCCAGCAGCACGCCGGCCACGCCGCAGAACAGCCAGAACGGCAGCGCCACGCCACCGAGCATGCGCCGGTGGCGGCGAGCGGCGTAGACCAGCCCGGCCAGGACCAGGCCGGTCAGCAGCCAGGGCCACCAGGTGCGGTCATGCTCGCCCGGCTCGGGGGCCAGCCGTTGCGGCAGCAGCTCCTGTTCGGCCTGCACCAGTGGGCGTCCCTCGCCGTTGCGCGCCTCGCGCAGGCCGTCGGCCAGCCGCATCGGCACGAACGCCTCCTGCCAGCGCGACAGCGGCTGGTCGGCCCACGGGCCCAGGCCGAGGTCGAAGCCCAGCCACATCCACGGTGACGGCGAGGCCAGCCGCACCGCTTCGCTGCGGTAGGTGTTGCCGCGCGAACGCCCGGACAGCTGCGACTGCAGGCTGCCGCCCATGGCGCGGTCGAGCGCGTCGCGCACCATCGTCGAGCAGTTGGCGGTGAAGTAGTCGTAGCGGTAGCGTGCATTCTCCGGCCGCGAGCGCTCGGCCAGGTCGTCGGCCAGCGCCTGCGCCTGCCGTGGCGGCAGGTCCAGCCACTGGATGGATGCGCCGCGCCCGGCATCGCGGTACTGCGCCAGGTCCTCGTCCAGCGGCAGCGCGACCAGGTAGTACATCATCCGCCCGCGCACGAAGTTGCCGATGAAGTCGGGCTCGGACGGGTCGAAGAAGCCGAAATTGTAGGAAATGGCGGGGCCGCCGCCGGGCTCGGCCACCACCAGCGCGTCGTGGCCGAAACGTTCGAAGAACACCTCGCCGGGCTGCATCGTCACCACGCCGATGCGCGGTGCCCCGGTTGCGGCATCGGCGGCGGGGGTGGCCGCGGCCGATGCCACGCCGGCCACCAGCAGGTACAGCAGCGCGCACGCCAGCAGGCGTGCGAGCGGCAGCGCACGGCGCAGCGGCCGGGAGAGGCGCGGGGCGGTCAAGCGTCTTCCTGCGGGTCGGGCGGCAGCACGGTGACGTGGAAGGCCTGCACCCGCCGCGCGTTGGCGCGCGCCACCCGGAACACGAAACGGTCCAGGGTGAGTTCGTCGCCGATCTCGGGCAGGTGGCCGATGGCCTCGGTGACCAGTCCGCCGATGGTGTCGTAGTCGTCGTCGGAGAACCCGGCGCCGAAGCGTTCGTTGAAGTCCTCGATCGCGGTCAGCGCGTCGACCACGTAGCGGCCGTCGGCCTGGATGGCGATCTGCGCGGTGTGGTCCTCGGCCTCGTCGTGCTCGTCGTCGATCTGGCCGACGATCTGCTCCAGCACGTCCTCGATGGTGACCAGCCCGGCGACGCCGCCGTACTCGTCCACCACGATCGCCATGTGGTTGCGCGAGAGCCGGAACTCCTTGAGCAGCACGTTGAGCTTCTTGGACTCGGGGATCAGCACCGCCGGGCGCAGCAGTTCGCGGATGGCGGCGTAGCTGTTGTCGGCGACCACGCCGCGCAGCAGGTCCTTGGCCAGCAGGATGCCGAGCACGTCGTCCTTGTTCTCGCCGTGCACGGGGAAGCGCGAATGGCCGGATTCGACCACCTGCTTCATCAGTTCCAGGAATGGCTGCTCGACCGGAAGGGACACCATCTGCGAGCGCGGGATCATCACGTCGCCGAC
Source organism: Stenotrophomonas acidaminiphila (assembly GCF_001431595.1). GTDB lineage: Bacteria > Pseudomonadota > Gammaproteobacteria > Xanthomonadales > Xanthomonadaceae > Stenotrophomonas > Stenotrophomonas acidaminiphila. Next base: position 9,184 of record NZ_LDJO01000029.1, on the reverse strand, counting down.
GGTCAGCTCGGCCACCGAGATGGCGCCTTCCATCATGCGCAGGGTATCGGCGGCGATCAGGCCGTCCTGTTCGGCCGTCTGCAGCACGGCCACCAGTTCGTCGCGGGTATGGGGTTCGCCGGAGAAGGCCGCGCTGAGGCGTTCAAGCCAGCCGCGTTTCTTTTCGCCCAGCTCCGGGGGGGTACTACTGTCGTCTTCGGACATCTCTTCGTTCAGGGCACCCGGCGGACCGGGCGGTACGGAAAGTCTAGCAGGATGTCCGCGGGCGCCTGCTCAGCCCGGCGGCGTGTCCGCCGTGGCGCCCGCGGCGGGGGCCGGCACCTCGTTCTCGGCCGGCAGATCCAGGCTGTAGGTGCAGCCGGCCAGGGTCTTGCCGGGGTGGGATTTGACGTTGGACACGCTCAGGATCACAGATTCGATCAGCGCTTCGCCGGTCCTGGCATCGTTGACGTCGCGGCTGACAAGCTCGCGGCCGGCCATGAACTTGCCGTCGGCGTCGTAACCGGTTTCCAGTTCCAGCGCCTTGGCCAGCGGCCGTGGATCGGCCAGGTCGAGGATTGCCATGATGCTGGAGCCGGCCATGGCGATATGGTCGGACGTATGGCCGAACACGGTCACCGGCGTGTTCAGCATGTACTCGTTCATGAACAGGTTGCCCTGCGGCAGCGGCCGCCAGCCCAGGGCCACCGCCTTGAGCGGATCGGCGGCGATCGGCGCCAGTGCGACGAACTCGCTCACGCCCTGGCGGCACTCGATCAGGGCGGGCAGGTCGATCGCCGGGTCGGCGAGTGCGGTGGCAGGCAGCGCGGCGGCGAGCAGCAGCGGTATCGGGCGGATCGTGGGCACGAGGGGCGGGGCGGTTGCAGGGACGCCCACGTTATCAGTGCGCGCTCATCCGCCGCCACAGCCAGTCGCCACCCCATCCCAGCAGGCGCAGCAGCAGGATCAGCGGAACGGCCAGCAGTGTGCACAGCAACAGCAGCGTTGCCGCCGCGCCGATCGCCTGCAGGGCCATTGCCGTGTTGATATGCAGGGAGAATGCCGCCTGGGCCGCATCGAACCGCGGAGCCAGGGCGAAGTACGCCGCCGCCAGCGCGAACGCCAGGCCAAGCATCAGGGGCGATGCACGGAAGAACGGCAGCGCCGCGACCGGACGCCCGGCGAACAGACGGGCGATCGCGCGCCAGCCCATTGGCGCCGTCAACAGCGACAGCCCTGCCACCCCCAGCGCCCACGTCGCGGGAAACGTGCGCGTGCCGAAGAGCGGCGCCATCAGCGACAGACAGCAGGTGGCCGCGAACGACACCAGGAACACCGTGCCAAACACCATGCGTACGACGCGCCTGATGCGATGGTGTGGAGTGGACGGAACCGGGGCCAGGGTGTGGTCGTTCATCCTGAATGACTCGGTTGGCGGCTGAGTGGCACCATTGAATGATGAATGGACGCCGGCTGCAACCGGTGTGCGGTCGGCGCGGTCAGCGCTCGCCGGCGTAGGGGTCGGCGATGCCCAGTTCGGCGAGGATCTCTCGCTCGAGCTGCTCCATCGCCTCGGCTTCCTTGTCGTCCTCGTGGTCCCAGCCGAGCAGGTGCAGTACGCCGTGCACGGTCAGGTGCGCGTAGTGCGCGTTGAGTGCCTTGCGCTGCTCGCCGGCTTCGCGCGCGACCACCGGCGCGCAGATCACCAGGTCGCCGAGCAGCGGGAACTTGACGCCCTTGGGCAGTCCTTCGGGAATCTCGGCCGGGAAGCTGAGCACGTTGGTGGCGTAATCCTTGCCGCGGTAATGGCGGTTCAGCGAGCGGCCTTCGCGGGCATCGACCAGGCGGATGGCCAGGTCGGCCTCGCGGATGCGCCCCTCCAGCGCCGCGGCGACCCAGCGCCGGAAACTCACCGCGGCCGGCAGCCCGGCGCGGGGCAGGGCGTAGCTGACGGCGACATCGAGACGGACGGGGCCCTTGGTCATGGCAGGTTCCAGCGATCAGGCAGTGCGGAAGTGCACAGTATCGCGCGCAAGCCGTTTCACTGCGACTTCCACGCGTCCGCGTCGAGGCGATTTCCACGATCTTGGCGGTGGCGCGCGGGTCGGCGATGCCGGCTTCTTCGGCGGACGCATGGCGGTTGTCGCCCAGCAGCAGGGTGATCTGGCGGACCGGTTGCGCCGCCCACGCTTCCGGCGTCATGTCGTTGGATACATGAAGGGTGCGGCCTGCGCAGCCGCCGGCATCGGCCACCTGCAGGGCAGGGGCCAGCACGCGTGCGGCCCGGTCGGTCAGTACGTCGAGTTCATCCTGCGGAATACGCGCCTGCGCGGCCGGGGCGCGCAGCCTGAAGTAGCAGCGCTGCCTGCAGGACAGAGAGCCGTTGGAATACGGCGGCCAGTCCTGCGGCGGCAGGCGCATGCTCAGGTGCAGCTTGTGCCCGGCCGGTTGCCCGGCCTTGGCCTTGGTCGCGAGCACCGCCGCGTCGATGGCGGTGGCGGGCGGCGCGTCGCCCGTCTCCGGTCATGCCACCTCCCGCGCGGATCGGTGCCCCCTTACCCGGCCGCGGGGTTGACCCGCTGCAGGTCGCGGCGGTCGTAGGCGCTGACGATCCGCGCCACCAGCGGGTGGCGGACCACATCGCGCGATTCGAAGAAGGTGAAGCTCACGCCCTCGACGTCGCGCAGCACCTCGATGGCGTCGCGCAGCCCGGATTTGACGTGCTTGGGCAGGTCGGTCTGGGTGAGGTCGCCGGTGACCACCGCGGTCGAGCCGAAGCCCAGGCGGGTCAGGAACATCTTCATCTGCTCGATGGTGGTGTTCTGGGCTTCGTCCAGGATCACGAAGGCGTCGTTGAGCGTGCGCCCGCGCATGTACGCCAGCGGGGCGATCTCGATGACGTTCTTTTCCAGTAGCTTGGCGACCTTTTCCACGCCCAGCATCTCGTACAGCGCGTCGTACAGCGGGCGCAGGTAGGGGTCGACCTTCTGGGTGAGGTCGCCGGGCAGGAAGCCCAGCTTCTCGCCGGCCTCCACCGCCGGGCGTACCAGGATCAGCCGCTGCACGCGCGATTCGTTCAGTGCTTCCACCGCCATGGCCACCGCCAGGAAGGTCTTGCCGGTGCCGGCCGGGCCGATGCCGAAGTTGATGTCGTGGGTGGCGATCTGGTGCAGGTAGCGCGACTGGTTCTGGCCGCGGCCACGCACGGTGCCGCGCTTGACCTTGATCGCCACATCCTGGGCCTCGTAGGCGCGCTCGGCCACCTGCTCGACATTGGCACGGCTCAGCAGCAGGTGGATGGCGTGGCTGTCCAGGGTGGTGCCGGCGGCTTCATCGTAGAGCGCCTTGAGCAGGCGTTCGGCCTCGCTGGCGGCCTTGTCCGGCCCGGTGACGCGGAACACGTTGCCGCGGTTGGCGATCTGCACGCCCAGGCGCAGTTCGATCTGGCGCAGGTTCTCGTCGAACGGGCCGGCAAGGTTGGCCAGCCGCTCGTTGTCGGCCGGGTCGAGGGTGAAGTCGTGATGGATGGTCGCGGTCATGGATGCAGAAATGGTGCCGATGCGCCCGGTATCAATGCCGCTGCGCCGATGCCGCATTGTCTCACTTCAGTTTCGCGCGGATGCCTCGAGAGGGCGGCAGGGCCGGCGCCACGGCGCCGCGGGCCGTCACCCCGTGCAGGCCGCTACGGATCATCATTGAAATTTAATTATCCATTGAATTAAATAGGGTCATGAAACGCATCCGATCCAAGCCAGCCGCGGACCCTGCCGGTGCCGCCCTGCCGCAGTCTGCCGCGGCGCAATCGGCGCCGGTCGCGCACAAGCCGCGCAAGCGCGCACCGGGACGGCGGCCCGGCGCCGATGCCGTCGACCTGCGCGAACGGCTGCTGGACGCGGCGTTGGCCTGCTTCGTCGCCCACGGCATCAACGCCACTTCGCTGCGCGACATCGCCCGTCGCGCCGGAGTGACGCCGGCGCTGGTCCACTACTACTTCGGCGACAAGCTGCAGCTGCGGCAGGCGGTCGTGGCCGAGCGGCTGTTGCCGGTCATGGCCACGGTCCATGCCGGCGTGGCCGAGGCGGGGGACGACGTGGCGGCGATGGTGGGCGGCTTCGTCACCGGCATCACCCGCGCGGTGATCGCCAATCCGTGGCTGCCGACATTGTGGGTACGGGAAATCCTCTGCGAAGGCGGTGCCTTGCGCGGGATGATGATCGAACAGGCCGGGCCGCTGCTGCCGCGCCTGCTGGTGGAGCGGTTGAGCGCCGCGCAACAGGCCGGGCGACTCGCCCCGGCGCTGGATCCGCGGCTGATGGTGGTGTCGATGGTCGGGCTGACGATGTTCCCGCTGGCCAGTGCGCCGATCTGGCAGCAGGTGTTCGGTGCCGGGGAACTGGGCGCCGATGCGGTACAGCGGCACGCATTGGCGATGTTGACGCACGCTCTGGAGCCGGGACATGAATGACCAAGGCATCCCCGTGGCAATGCTGTTGGCGTTGGCATTGGCCGGCTGCTCGCAGCCGGCGCCGCAGGCGCTGGGCACGCTGGAATGGGACCGGGTGACGGTGCCGGCGCCGGTGTCCGAGCGCATCGTGCGCCTGGACGTGCGCGAAGGCCAGCAGGTCGCTGCCGGTGCGTCGCTGATGCAGCTGGAACCGGCGCAGACCCGGTCGCAGCTGGACGCGCTGCAGGCGCGGGTGCAGCAAAGCGACGCCGCGCTGCTGGAGCTGCGCCACGGTCCGCGCGTCGAGGACATCGACCAGGCCCGCGCGGCGCTGGCCGCGGCGCAGGCGCAGGCGCGGGAGGCGCAGGCGTACCACGCGCGGCTGCAGCCGCTGGCCCGGCGCCAGCTGGTGGCGCCGGCGGAGCTGGACCGCGCGCTTGCCGCCGCGCGCAGCGCTCAGGCACAGGTGCGGCTGGCCGCGGCGGTACTGGATGAACGGTTGCGCGGCAGCCGCAGCGAACAGCTGTTGCAGGGCGAGGCGGCACTGGCGTCGGCCCGGGCCACGGCCACGGCGCAATCGGTGCTGCTGGACAAGCTGACGCTGGTGGCGCCGCGTGCCGGCCGCGTCGACAGCCTTCCCTACAAGCTCGGCGACCAGCCCGGGGTGGGGGCGCCGCTGGTGGTACTGCTGGTGGGCGAGGCGCCGTATGCGCGTGTCTACCTGCCGCAGGCGCTGCGCAACCGCCTGGCGGTGGGTGACCGCCTGCGGGTGCAGATACAGCCGGCCGGGCAGGTGTTCGAAGGGCGCGTGCGCATGATCCGCAGCGACCCGGTATTCACTCCCTACTTTGCATTGACCGGGCAGGATACCGAGCGCCTGAGCTACCTGGCTGAAATCAGCCTGGGCAAGGAGGCTGCGGCGCTGCCGGTGGGCGCGCCGCTGCAGGTGCTGGCCGACGCGGCGGCGGGGACGCGGTGATGGAGGGCGAGGGCGTCGCCATCCGTGCGCGCGGCCTGGTGCGGCGCTTCGGCACGCTGCTGGCGGTGGACGGCGTCGACCTGGACGTGCCGCGCCGGCAGGTGTACGGCTTCCTCGGCCCGAACGGCTCGGGCAAGTCCACCACCATCCGCATGCTGTGCGGCCTGCTCACGCCCAGTGCGGGCGAGATCGAGGTGCTGGGCCTGCGCATTCCCGAGCAGGCCGAGGCACTGCGCAGCCGCATCGGTTACATGACGCAGAAGTTCTCGCTGTTCGACGACCTGAGCGTGCGCGAGAACCTGGAGTTCCTCGCGGCCGTGCACGACCTGCCCAGGGCGCAGGCGCGGCGGCGCATCGACGCGCTGGTCGAGCAATACCATTTCCCGGACCGGCAGAAGCAGCTGGCCGGCACCATGAGCGGCGGCCAGAAGCAGCGCCTGGCGCTGGCGGCGGCGGTGATCCACCAGCCGGAACTGCTGTTCCTCGACGAGCCCACCAGTGCGGTGGACCCGGAGTCGCGCCGCGATTTCTGGGAAAAGCTGTTCGAGCTGGCCGATGCCGGCACCACGCTGCTGGTCTCCACCCACTACATGGACGAGGCCGAGCGCTGCCATCGCATCGCCATCCTTGACCGCGGCGTGCTGGTGGCCGACGGTACCCCGGCCGAACTCACCGCCGCGCTGGCCGGGCGCACCCTGGTGATCGATGCCGACCAGCCACGGCAGGCGGCACGGGTACTGTCGGCCTGCGCGGGCGTGGCCAGCGTGGCGCAGATCGGCAACCGCCTGCGCGTGCTGCTGGACAAGGACGCGGGGCAGGCGCCGCTGGCGCAGGCGCTGGAGACGGCGGGCATCGCCGCGCGCCTGCTGCCGCAGTCGGCCAGCCTGGAGGACGTGTTCGTCGCCGCGACCCGGCAGCGCCCGGCGGCCGGCAGGGGCGACGCATGAAGCTGCGCCGCCTGCTGGGGGTGATGACCAAGGAGCTGCGGCAGATGCGGCGCGACCGCATCACCCTGGCGATGATCATCGGCATCCCGGTGATGCAGCTGCTGCTGTTCGGCTACGCGATCAACACCAACCTGCGCGACCTGTCCGCCGGCTTCGCCGACCAGGCGCGCACCTCGGCCTCGCGGATGCTGGCGCGCGACATCGTGGCCAGCGGCGTGGTCTCGCCGGTGCTGGAGGCGGCGACGCCGCAGCAACTGCTCGATGCCATGCGCCGCGGCGAGATCAGCATCGGCATCGTCATCCCGACGGACTACGAGCGCCGCCGCGCCGAAGGCCGCGAGGCGCTGCAGATCCTGGTCGACGGCAGCGACAACGCGGTCCAGAGCGCGGCGGCGCAGCTGGCGCGCATGCCGCTGGAGGGCATGACTTTCGACCCGCTGGCGCCGGGTGCGATCAGCGTGGTCAGCTTCTACAACCCGCAGCGCAGTTCCGCGACCAACATCGTGCCGGGGCTGGTGGGGGTGATCCTGACCATGACCATGGTGCTGTTCACCGCGGTGGCGATCGTGCGCGAACGCGAGCGCGGCAACATGGAACTGTTGATCGCCACGCCGCTGACCAGTGCCGAGCTGATGGTCGGCAAGGTCGTTCCCTACGTGGCGGTCGGCCTGCTGCAGACCGGCATGGTGCTGGCACTGGGCGCATGGTTCTTCCACGTGCCGATGGCGGGCAGCCTGTGGCACGTGTTCATCGCCGCCAGCCTGCTGATCGTCGCCAACCTGGCGCTGGGCCTGTTGATCTCGACCCGCGCGCAGTCGCAGTTCCAGGCGATGCAGATGACCTTCTTCCTGTTCCTGCCATCGATCCTGCTGTCCGGCTTCATGTTCCCGTTCTCGGGCATGCCGCGCTCGGTGCAGTGGCTGGCGGAGCTGCTGCCGCTGACCCACTTCCTGCGCCTGATCCGCGGCATGATGCTGCGCGGCGCGAGCCTGTGGGAGCTGTGGCCCGATGCGCTGGCGCTGCTGGTCTTCAGCGCGGTGATGATGGCCGGCGCGATCCTGCGCTTCCGCAAGCGGCTGGACTGAGGGCACGCTGCGCGGTTGTCCACACCGCATGTGGATGCCTGCACGACGAAGCTGTGGATGGATGCGCGCAGGCCATGCGTGGCAAGGTATTGCGGGTGCTGGTGAAGATCTGTCCAGGGCGCGGCCGGTTGTCCACCGCGGGTGTGGATGATGCCTGCGCGAACATGCCGGCAAACCATGGTGCCGCCCGCCACACGCAAGGCCTGCTCGGCTGCTCCGGAAGTGGCCGGCAGTTCACGCCAGGGCGTGCCCGCCGGCCATCGGGCACGATTCAGTCGGCGGTGACGATGCGCCCGCGCAGCGAATTGGTCAGCGCCTCGGTGATGACCACGTCGACGAACTGGCCGATCAGCCGCTTCGGGCCCGGGAAGTTCACCGAGCGCATGTTCTCGGTCTTGCCGGTCAGCTCGTTGTCGTCCTTGCGCGAGGTGCCCTCGACCAGCACGGTCTGCACGCTGCCGACCATGTTCCTGGAGATGCCGGCGGCATATGCGTTGATGTGCGCCTGCAGGCGCGACAGGCGCGCGTGCTTCTCGGCCTCGGACGTGGTGTCCTCCAGGTCGGCGGCCGGCGTGCCGGGGCGGCGCGAGTAGATGAAGGAAAAACTCTGGTCGAAGCCCACGTCCTCGATCAGCTTCATGGTCTTCTCGAAATCGGCCTCGGTCTCGCCGGGAAAGCCGACGATGAAGTCCGAGCTGATCGAGATGTCCGGGCGCACCGCGCGCAGCTTGCGGATCCTGGCCTTGAACTCGAGGGCGGTGTAGCCGCGCTTCATGGCGCTGAGCACGCGGTCGCTGCCGGCCTGCACCGGCAGGTGCAGGTAGTTGGCCAGCTTGGGCACGTCGCGGTAGGCGTCCACCAGCGAATCGCTGAACTCCAGCGGGTGCGAGGTGGTGAAACGGATGCGGCCGATGCCGTCGATCTCGGCGATGGTGCGGATCAGCAGGCCCAGGTCCGCCAGCTCCCCGTCGCCATACGGGCCGCGGTAGGCGTTGACGTTCTGCCCGAGCAGGTTGATCTCGCGCACGCCCTGCGCGGCCAGCTGCGCGCATTCGATCACCACGTCCTCGAACGGGCGGCTGACCTCGGTGCCGCGGGTATAGGGCACCACGCAGAACGAGCAGTACTTGGAACAGCCTTCCATGATCGACACGAATGCGGACGGGCCTTCGGCGCGCGGCTCGGGCAGGCGGTCGAACTTCTCGATCTCGGGGAAGCTGATGTCCACCTGCGGCCGGTTCTGCTCGCGGCGGGCACGGATCAGTTCCGGCAGCCGGTGCAGGGTCTGTGGCCCGAACACCAGGTCCACGTAGGGCGCGCGCTTGACGATGGCCTCGCCCTCCTGCGACGCCACGCAGCCGCCGACGCCGATGATGACGTCGCGGCCGCCGGCCTTGAGCTCCTTCCAGCGGCCGAGCTGGCTGAACACCTTCTCCTGCGCCTTCTCGCGGATGGAGCAGGTGTTGACCAGCACCACGTCCGCCTCCTCGGGGTTGTCGGTCAGCTCCAGGCCCTCGGCTTCGGCCAGCACGTCGGCCATCTTGGCCGAGTCGTACTCGTTCATCTGGCAACCATGGGTCTTGATATAGAGCTTGCCACGCGCCGGCGAGCGGGCAGCGGCGTCACGTCCGCGCCCGGGCAGGGGGATCAGTTCGGGGGTATTCATTTCGACGGAAGGCATGGCGGAAACCGCCACGTTCGGCAGGGGGGAGGCTGGCGTCCCGGGCATGGCGCTTATTCCAGACGGGTG
>NZ_LDJO01000028.1 GCF_001431595.1 Stenotrophomonas acidaminiphila | reverse complement strand
ATCTATCCGACACGGGCCACTGCTGCATCGGACGTGTTCGACTACATCGAGATGTTCTACAACCCCATCCGCCGACATGGTTCCGCTGGCGGACTGTCACCGGTAGAGTTTGAGAGGCGCTACGCGCAGAGCGGCGACTGAGTGTCTACGGAACTCTGGCCGGTCCACTGATGCTCTTCCGCCGCAGTGGTGCCGTCGTGTAGTGGCGGAGGCCCTGCGATGCAGCCAAGCGGGCAAGACCGGGTGAACCTGTTCAATGCACCTCTTGGTGCCCCTGGCCGGGATCGAACCGGCACAAGCCGCTTATCTGGCGCTGACGGGATATAAATCCGCTGCTCTACCTATTGAGCTACAGGGGCCCTGATCGTTGCGATCAGACCGGTATTCGACTGCAGATCAGGTAGATGGGATTGGGGAGCATATGGTCAGCGTAGCATGCGACAGCATGTGGATAGCAAGATCTTTCTTCTCTTTGGAAGAGGGTGCTCAGCAGATGTCGAAGCAGAACTCCCACCAAAGTCGTTACAACCATGAAACCAAAGTCGTCTCAAGAGACTATCCGGTTTACCCATTGATTTAGAAGGGGAAATTTCAACTTTTCGAGGCGTTGCGGCCATAGTCATGGCTGAGAAGAGCGACTTTGCTTTCTCGTCTATCCCCCAACCGGGCTGCCGGACAGCGTCACCGGCACTGCCGGGGCCCTGCGCGGCGTGAGCGGCAACGGGCCCGCTGGCGCTTGCCGGTGGCGCTTTCACCCCGGATTTCCTCCCGCTCCGGCACAGTGCTGATTCCGCGCCCGGCAACCGGACCGGGCCGGGCACCGCTTCGGCCGGATCGGGGCGTGCCCGGCCTGACCGGGCGCGCGCCCTCACCCGGAAGGAGACGCCCATGAACCCGAACCCGTTGTTCGATCTCACTGGAAAAACCGCCATCGTCACCGGCGGTGGCAACGGCATCGGCCGCGCCAGTGCGTTGATGCTGGCCGCCCATGGTGCGGCGGTGGCGATCGCCGACCTGAAGCTGGCCGATGCCCAGAGCGTGGCCGCCGAGATCACCGCCAACGGTGGCCGGGCGCTGGCGCTGGAATGCAACGTACTCAAGGACGAGGACCTGGTGCGCACCGTGGAGCGCACCGCCGCCGAGCTGGGCGGCATCCACATCCTGGTCAACAACGCCGGCGGCGGTGGCGCCGGGCGCGAGAGCCCGTTCGAGATCACCGTGCAGCAGTTCGAGCGGCCGTTCGAGATCAACGTGTTCAGCGCGTGGCGGCTGGCCCAGCTGTGCGCCCCGCACATGAAGAAGGGCGGCTACGGCTCGATCATCAACATGTCCTCGATGAGCTCGATCAACAAGAGCCCGGCCATCAGCGCCTATGCCGCCTCCAAGGCCGCGATCAACCACATGACCGCCAACCTGGCCCATGACTACGGCCCGGACAACATCCGCATCAACGCGGTGGGCCCCGGCGCGGTGCGCACCGCGGCGCTGGCGACGGTGCTGACCCCGGAGATCGAGCAGCGGATGCTGTCGCACACGCCGATCAGGCGCCTGGGCGAGCCGGGCGATATCGCCGGGGCGGTGCTGTATTTCGCCGCGCCGATTTCCAGCTGGGTCAGCGGGCAGATCCTGTTCGTCAACGGCGGTGGCGTGCAGACCCTGGATTGAAGCGGCACGCGGCTGTCGCTGCGGGTCCGCCCGGCAACGATGGCAGGTAGTCGAGCACCGCCCTGCGGTGCCGTGGGCCTGACGTCGTGTTGGGCATGAATGGGCCGGGCCCCACCTATGGGGCTTCCAGGAAGGCTTCCGCGGGACCGCGCGTCCCACGCGATGCCGCTACCACGCATCGCCCCGGAGCAGGCCTCGCCCGGCGCGGTGCCGGCCCGGCGGCCGATCCTGCCGGGCGGGAGCCAAAGCGGGCCCTGCATGCAGGTGCAATCATTTCTTGACACCCGTGCGGCCCGAACTGAGGCTAGCCCCATGCCTATCGACCTGACCCCACTGAGCGTCCGCGAACTGGACGCGCTGATCCGTGACGCCCGCGCGCGGCACACGACCCTCACCGAGCGCCCGCCCGCGGCCCGGGTCAGGCGCCTGCTGGCGGCCCAGGCACGCACTGCCGGTTACACGATCGAGGAAATCTTCGGGACCGACGCCGCCATGGTGCCGCCGGAACCCAAGGCGCGCGCCAGGCGCAAGCGCGGCAAGGTCGAGCCGAAGTACCGCGACCCCGACAATCGCCGCAACACCTGGACCGGCCGTGGCCGGATGCCACGCTGGCTTGCGGCGAAGACGAAGCACGGTCGCAGCGTGGCCGACTTCCTTATCCCGGGCGTGGCCAGGCTCACCCCGAAGGCGCAGGCGGCCACCGGCCGGCGCCGGCTGGTCAAGCACAGCTGAGTCCCACGGCGCGGCGCGCGGTGGCGCCGCGGCCGGCATCCGTTGCCCACGCACCAGGCGCCACGGGCGGTGGTCGGAGTTGCCGGCTTCACGCCCGCACCTACGCCGGTTCACCGGCGCATGACAAACGCGACGGGACGGTGGCCGCTCCGCATCAGGAGCGCCCATGTCACCACCCATTCCTCTCCGTCAGGTGCCGTTCTCCCGTCGCAGGCGCTTGGCGTCAGCGTACGGACCCGCTGCCCGGACGTGCGGTGGGCGCCATGCCTGAAGGGCCGTCGATCGTGCTGCTGCGTGAGGCGGCCGGGCGCTTCACCGGCTGCACCGTGCGCGAGGTCGGCGGCAACTCCCGCCAGCCGCTGGCGCGCATGCACGGCTGCCGGGTGCGGGCCGTGCGCAGCTGGGGCAAGCACTTCCTGCTGGAATTCGACGACTTCAGCCTGCGCATCCACCTGATGATGTTCGGCAGCTGGCTGGTCGACCAGCGCAAGCCGGCAGCCCCCCGGGTGGCGCTGCGCTTCGACAACGGCGAGCTCAACGTCTATGCGTGCTCGGTGATGTTCATCGAGCAGCCGCTGGACCAGGTGTACGACTGGCGCGCGGACGTGATGAGCAATTGCTGGGACCCGGCCCTGGCCCGCCGCAAGCTCGAGGCCTCGCCCGCCACACTGGTCTGCGATGCGTTGCTGGACCAGCAGGTATTCTCCGGCGTGGGCAACATCATCAAGAACGAGGTGCTGTTCCGCATCCGCGTGCACCCGGCTACCCGCGTCGGCGACCTGTCGCCTCGCAGGCTGGGCCAGCTGATCGCGCAGGCACGCCGGTACAGTTTCGAGTTCCTCGCCTGGAAGCGCGCGTTCGTGCTGAAGAAGCACTGGCAGGTACATACCCGCCGGACCTGCCCGGCCTGTGGTGGGCCGATCAGCAAGCTCTACATGGGCAGGACACGGCACCGCACATTCTTCTGTGACCGTTGCCAGGCACTCGGTGGCGCCGGCGATGCGCCACCGTCCTGAGCCCCTCCGCGCCCTTCCCGGGGACCGGTCCATGGCCTACGCTGCGCCCACTACGTGGCTTCTGGAGTGTTGTCATGGGAAGGGGATGGTGCGGACTCGTGTTGCTGTTGGCAGGGACGTTGGCGGGCATGGCGGGGGTGCCGTCGGCACAGGCCCAGGCATTGCCGGTGGAGGCATTCGCCAAGGCCAGCCCGTTCTCGATGCCGCGGCTGTCGCCGACCGGCGACTACCTGGCGCTCTCGACCGATTTCGGCCAGGGCAACCACGCCGTGCAGGTGCTGCGCCTGTCGGACATGCAGCGGATGGCGGTACTGCGCCTGCCGCGCTACGAAAGCCCGTTCCAGATCGTGTGGGTAGGTGACGGGCGCCTGGTGGTGGCCAAGGGCCGCAAGTACGGCTCGCTGGAGAAGCCGCTGCCCACCGGCGAGATCATCGCCAGCGATTTCGATGGCCAGAACCAGCGCTACATCTACGGCTACGAGCAGCAGAACGCCGCGGCCGGCCTGGATCGCGGCTTCGGCTACATCGAGAGCGTGGCCGAGAGCAACGATGGCCGCTTCTACATGCGCCAGCTCAAGCGCAACCCGACCTCGTCCATGCTCTACGTGGTCGATACGCAGCGCCCGACGTTCAAGCTCATCGCCGACATCAACGTGCCGCAGCTGGAGTTCGTGATCGACCGCAACGGCGTCGCGCGCTATGCATGGGGGCGCGATGATGACGACACCCATCTGCTGTACCGGTCCGATGATGGCAGGCGCTGGCAGCCGCTGGCACCGCCGCAGGCCGGAAGCATCTGGACGCCCATGTCGTTCTCGGCGGACAACACCAGGGTGTATGGCGCGCTCAGCCATACCGACGGGCCGTCGCAGCTGGTGTTGAGCGACCTGGATGGGGGCAACGCGGAGGTGCTCGTTGGCGATGGCTTTTCGAGCGTCGGCCTGACGCAGTGGACCGGCCATCCATCGATACCGTTCGCCGCCGCGGCGCAGGGCGGTCGTCCGCGGCTGGTCTACTTCGACCCGGGCCGCCCCGAGGCCGAGTTGCACAGGACACTGGCGGGACTGCTGCCGCAGCAGCACGTGACCTTCGTCGATGTCAGCCGCAATGGCCAGGTGGTGCTGGTGCACATCGCCAGCGACCGCGACCCCGGCAGCTGGTACGTGTTGAAGCGCTCCACGAACAAGCTGGAGAAGGTGCTGGCGTCGCGCGACGGGATCGACCCGGCACTGATGGCCGAGCGGCGCCCGGTGCGCTTCAAGGCCAGCGACGGGGTCGAACTGGAGGCGATGCTCACGATCCCGCGCAACGGCGACGGTCGCCGCCTTCCCGTCGTGGTGCTGCCGCATGGCGGCCCGCACGGGGTCAGCGACGACTGGTTCTACGATACCGACGCGCAGTTCCTGGCCAACCGCGGCTACCTGGTGGTCCAGGTCAACTACCGCGGCAGCGGTGGGCGCGGGCGTGCGTTCGAGCGCCTGGGCTACCTGCAATGGGGCACGCGCATCCAGCAGGACCTGCTGGACGGGCTGGACCATGCGGTTGCCGCCGGGCTTGCCGATCCGCAGCGGGTCTGCGCGTACGGCGCGAGCTTCGGCGCCTACTCGGCGATGATGCTGGCCGCGCGCGCACCCGGGCGGATCCGTTGCGCGGTGGGCCTGGCCGGCGTCTACGACCTGAAGATGATGTACAGGAAGGGCGACATCAAGGACAGCGCCTATGGGCGCAACTACCTGGAGCGGGTGATCGGCCGCAGCGACGACGAGTTGCTGGCGAACTCGCCGGCGAACCTGGCGGCGGCCATCAAGGCGCCGGTGCTGCTGGTGCATGGCGAACGCGATGAACGCACGCCGATCGCACAGGCCAACGCCATGCGTGCGGCGCTGGTCGCGGCGGGCAACGCGCCGCGCTGGATGGCGGTCGCGGGCGAGGGCCACGGTTTCTACAACGACGACAACAGCATCGCCTTCTATCGCGCGCTGGAGGAGTTCCTGCGCGAGCACATCGGGAGCTGAGCGCGGCCGCGGCCGCGACCATCCGCCTCCGGCGTGGTCGCACCGGCCCGGCTAGCGCGGTGGTTGCGACAGGTACTCGATCACCGCCCTGCGGCGTTGCGGGTCGGACGTCGCGTTGGGCATGCGGGTGCCGGGCACCTGCTTCTGCGGCGAGGCCAGGAAGGCATCCAGGGTCCGCGCATCCCAGACGATGCCGCTGGCGCGCATCGCCTCGGAGTAGGCGTAGCCCGGCGCGGTGCCGGCCCGCCGGCCGATCACGCCATGCAGGTTGGGCCCGACCCGGTGGCCCAGGTCGGCGCGGGTATCGTGGCAGCCCGCGCAGATGGCGAAGGCGCGCTCCAGCTCGCGTTGATGCGGCGTGGCGTCGGCGGCGTGGTTGAACGCATCGCGCTGGCCGCAGGCGCCGAGCACCAGGCACGCCGCCGCCAGCGACAGGCGCCGCAGCGTCGCCGCCACGGAATCCATGCCCCGGGGCCGGCCGCCGTGGCGCATCACATCGCCGGGTAGTTGGGTCCGCCGCCGCCCTGCGGGGTCACCCACACGATGTTCTGGGTCGGGTCCTTGATGTCGCAGGTCTTGCAGTGCACGCAGTTCTGCGCGTTGACCTGCAGGCGCGTGTCCGCGCCCTCGCCGACGAATTCGTACACGCCCGCCGGGCAGTAGCGCGCTTCCGGGCCGGCGTACTCGGCCAGGTTGATGCGCACCGGCACCGTGGGGTCCTTCAGCGTCAGGTGGCTTGGCTGGTCTTCCTCGTGGTTGGTCGAGGACAGGAACACCGAGCTGAGCCGGTCGAAGGTCAGCACGTTGTCCGGCTTCGGGTACTCGATCTTCGCGTGCCTGCTGGCCGGCTCCAGGCACTCGTGGTCGGCCTTGGCGCGGTGGATCGTCCACGGTGCGTTGCGCACGCCCAGCTTGGGCAGCAGCCACTGCTCGATGCCGGTCATCAGCGTGGCCAGGGTGCGGCCCTTCTTGAACCACTGCTTGAAGTTCTTGGACTGCAGCAGCTCGGTCTTGAGCCAGCTGTTCTCGAACGCCTCCGGGTAGGCGGCCAGTTCGTCGCGCGAGCGGCCGGCCACCAGCGCCTCGAACGCCGCCTCGGCGGCCAGCATGCCGGTCTTGATCGCGGCGTGGCTGCCCTTGATGCGGCTGACGTTGAGGTAGCCGGCGTCGCAGCCGACCAGCGCGCCGCCCGGGAACACGGTCTTGGGCAGCGACAGGATGCCGCCGGCGGTGATCGCGCGCGCACCGTAGGCGATGCGCTTGCCGCCTTCCAGGTGCTTGCGGATCGACGGGTGGGTCTTGAAGCGCTGGAACTCCTCGAACGGGCTCAGCCACGGGTTGCGGTAGTCCAGCCCGACCACATAGCCGATCGAGACCTTGCCGCCGTCGGCGTGGTACAGGAACGCGCCGCCGTAGGTATCGTCGTCCAGCGGCCAGCCGGCCGCGTGCACCACCAGCCCCGGCTCGTGCTTGGCCGGGTCGATCTGCCACAGTTCCTTGATGCCGATGCCGTAGGACTGCGGATCCTTGCCTGCATCGAGCTTGAAGCGGCTGATCAGCTGGCGGCCGAGGTGGCCGCGCGCGCCTTCGGCGAAGATCGTGTAGCGCGCATGCAGCTCCATGCCGCGCTCGAAGTTCGGGCCCGGCGTGCCGTCCTTGTGGATGCCCATGTCGCCGGTGGCCACGCCCATCACCGCGCCGTTGTCGTCGTACAGCACCTCGGCGGCGGCGAAGCCGGGGAAGATCGCCACTTCCAGCGCCTCGGCCTGCTGCGCCAGCCAGCGCGTCACCTCGCCCAGGCTGACGATGTAGTTGCCGTGGTTCTGGAAGCACTCGGGCAGCAGCCAGTTGGGAGTGGCCTTGGCGCCGGTGGCGTCCAGGAACAGGAACTCGTCGCGGGTCACCGCCTGCTTCAGCGGCGCGCCCTTGGCCTGCCAGTCGGGGAACAGCTCGGCCAGCGCACGCGGGTCCATCACCGCGCCGGACAGGATGTGTGCGCCCGGCTCGGAGCCCTTCTCCAGCACGCACACCGACAGCTCCTGGCCCTTCTCCACTGCCAGCTGGCGCAGGCGGATGGCGGTGGCCAGGCCGGCCGGGCCGGCGCCGACGATCACCACGTCGAACTCCATCGCTTCGCGCGGCGGAAGGGCGGAGGAGGCTTCAGTATTCATGCGGGGACTCTTGGCTGGGGCCGGCGACGGCGTGGCGACGGGCTGAACGCCCATTTTCACCGACCCGGCGGCGATGTTCCAATCCGCGCGGAATCAGGGGTCGTAGCGGCTGCCGCTGGCGCATGGCCGGGGCGGTGCGTCAGGCGCTGTCGCGTGGCCCGTGTTCCTTCAGGAACTCGACGATGGCAGGTGGCATCGGGCGGCATCCACACGCCGCGGCGTGCGCCAGGTGCCAGGCGACGCGCTGCTGGAACGTGGCATTGGGTGGCATGCGGTTGTGCTCATGCCAGGCTTTGTTGGTCGTTCCCATCGTAAGCCTCCATGGCGGCCGGAAGCGCGCCGATCACGACCGCGCCGGCGGCGGGCAGGCCCACGAGCACCGCGCTGAGCACTTCCTGGCGCGATGCCCCCTGCGCCTTTGCCGACAGTACGTGGAACGGAATGCCGGAGCTGTTGCCGGTGGCGGCGAGCACTGCGATATAGGCCAGCTCGGCGGTCTTGCCGTCAAGCGCGCCGCTGCCATCCAGTGCGTCGGCGACCCCGCGCCAGGCGCCGGCGACGGCAGGCGCTTCACGCATGAACATGGCAAATGCTTTCGATACGCTCATGGGACCTCCCTATGTGGGCGTCGCGCCGTGCAACGCCTGGGCGCATCGGCATGATATCGGCATCGCCGACGGCATGAGGGCCCGCCGGACCTCGCCGCCGCCATCGTTGTCTGCCGGGGAGCCGCCGGGTGGGAATCTCCGGCATGCGCCGGTGCCGCGCCGCCATTGCGGCCGCCATGGATGAGAACTTGCCCGGGGGCGCGTGCAGGGACCTCGAACCCTGCCGCCGATGCGATCCAAGGCAGGCAGCTCCCTCGGGGATACCGACGAAGCGCGCGGCCGGGGCCGGCATTGCCTGGACGTGCAACGGCGTCCGCGCGGAGCGGCGCCAGCAGGGGCGGGCTGCACCGGCCGGTGCACGCCAGACCGGTGCGGCCGGTGGGGCGGAAAGTCAGGCCGTACTGTCCTGCGGAACCAACGGCCTGACCATGAAGACATTGAACGCCGTGGCCGTGTACTCGCCGAACGGGCCGCACCAGGCAAAGCCATTGCGCAGGTACAACGCGTGGGCGGCGGCAAACGGCGCACCGGTTCCGGTTTCCAGGTACAGGTGGGTGTGCCCCCTGTCGCGTGCCACGCGGAAGATCTCGTCCAGCACCGCCTGGCCGACGCCACGACGAAGGAATGCCGGCCGCGTGCGCATCGACTTGATCTCGCCGGCGTGGTCGCCCAGCGCCTTCAGTGCGCCGCAGCCGCACAGCTGGCCGTCCAGCCACGCCGACCAGAAGGTGATTCCCGGGGCCCGCAGGCTGTCGAGCGCCAGCGCATGGACGTGGCCTGCGGGGGTATTGCCGTGCATGCGGGCCAGGTGCTCGGTGACGAGCGCCTGGACCTGCGGCGAGGACAGGTCGTCGGGGCGGACGATGATCGACATGGTGGGTGTCTGCGTTGTCGGGTGCTGCGACCGATGGTGTGGAACGTGGCACCGGCCCGGCAGGCGGATCAGCCCTGTCAGGCCAGAAGCACTGCCTCGGCGATCAGCCGGTCGAGCCGGCGCACGTCGATGCCCTTGTTGAGGTTGACCTTGATGTGGCCCGCCTTGGTCCACAACTCGATCTCCGAGTTGAAGTTGAAGATGCCGTGCCCGTTCTCGGACGACCACATGTAGATGGACGAATACGGCAACGAATAGATCTCCACCTTCTTGCCGGTGAAGCCCTGGGCATCCCTGACGATCAGGCGCTTGTTGGTAAAGATAGCCGCGTCGCGGAAGGTCTTGTATGCGGCGATTGCCGTTTCACCGGCGACCAACAGCTCATGCACGTCATTCGGGACCGGGCATTCGGACACCAGGGTCCACGCCAGGATTGCGGCGGTTTCCGCCATTGCCTGTTTCTCCTTGGGTAGCAGCCGCGCGGGTATCGCGCCGCATGCAAGTGCGCAGTGCGCTAGCCGATTTCGACCCGCTTGAGCGGGGTGCCGACGATGCTCCCGTCCGCGCGCCTGTCGAGCTTGAGGAGCAGCACGAAAGAAGTCAGGGTGCTGCCGATCTCGCGCGGATACGCACTGCGGTCCTTCGCCTCGATGAAGTAGCACCAAGGTTCGTAGCCCTGCTCGAACACCAGTGCCAGCTTCGCATCCTGGTCATTCCTGGCCGGCGACTTGCCGCCTTGCTCGTTGATGCCCCACTCCGGCCCCTGGACGAGGTAGGCCTTCGCGCCATCGTGCGTGCAGCTGTTGTCGGTCCAGATGCTGAAATACACCTTGCGCTCGGAATCGTTGACCCCGCACCAGCTCCACACGGTGTTCAACTGCACTGCACCCAGCCGATCCATCAGCTGCGAGCGGTTCTGGGGTCTGGCCATGTCGTTCCTCGGATGCGCAGCAGGTATCGAGCCGCGTGTCGCGGCAACCGGCCGAGTATGGCCGCTCGCAAAGGTGTTGTGAATCAGGAACCCCCCGCGCCGGTTGCTGCATTGCATGGTGCTGCCGCACCCGCCTGGTCTCCACGGTGGCGCGCCACTGCGCGGTCGGGCCGGGAGTGCCGCGGAGTCGCACTTCGGACGGAGCGGCAGGATCACCTTGCCCCGTGGCGTGGCGATCCTGGCGCCGCGGGCCCGGTCCGCCACGTGGCCGCTGTTGGCGGACACGTGGGTCTGCGCGGATCCACGCCGGCCGGGGTTCAGGCGGAATTGCCGCGCCAGTAGGCGTGCAGGCCGACAATGTCGGATGTGCACAGCAGGGGCATTGCGGCCTCGATCCTGTCGATCGGCCAATCCCACCACTTCATCTCAAGCAGCAACGCTATCTCCGCATCGGAAAAGCGCTTCCTGATCTGTTTCGAAGGGTTTCCGCCCACGATCGAATACGGCTCGACATCCCGTGTGACCAATGCGCGGCTGCCGATCACCGCGCCATGCCCGATCCGCACGCCGGGCATGATCATCGCTTCGGACCCCACCCAGACGTCGCTGCCCAGCACCGTATCGCCTGCCCGCTGGAACGCATCGTGCGCGTTCGAGAATGCGCGCTCTTCCTTCATGTAGAAAAACGGAAAGGAAGATGCCCAGTCATGCCGGTGGCCCTGGTTGCCAGCCATGATGAAGCAGGCACCGGAACCAATGGAACAGAAGCTGCCGATGATCAGCTGGTCGACGTCGTCGCGATCCGGAAGCAGATAGCGTGCGCAATCGTCGAACGAATGGCCGTGGTAGTAGCCGGAGTAATAGCTGTATCGCCCGACCTTGATGTTCGGGTTCGTCACCTGCTCGGAGAGCAACTTGCCCTTGAACGGGCTGTCGAAGTAGTTGGTCATGAGGATCTACGTGTCGTACGCACACTACCTGCTGGAGATTGGTCGCGCAGCGCCGGACTGCCGATGCCCGCGTGGATGGACCTGCAGCGATGCATCGCGTGAAGCGGACGTCCTGACGCTGGGGAATCCACACGGCTGCATGGGCCGTGTGGCGCCACAAAATACAGTGGTCCTGATCGGCATGCCAGGCGCCCGCGCCGATGTCTAGCCGCTCTCCTCCGCGGGGCAGGCGAGCGCCTTGCTGTAGAAGCCCGATGGATCGAAGCAGCACACGCGCTTCTTTCCCTTCTCGAGCATGTCGATCGCGTTGGCGGCCCGTTCGTGCCGCGTTGCCTCCTGCTTGGCGGATTCCATCCAGTGAACCCAGTCGATCCTGGCCAGCGTGGTCGTGCCCGCCCAGGTCGCCCGTGCGGACGGACTTCCGTCCAGGAGCACCTGGAAGTAATCGGGCAGTGCCGGATCGGGTTGCTCATCCAGCTTGGCCAGCGTGAACAGCGCATTGCTTCCCGCCGCCAGTGCTTCCTTCCTGATGACGCCGGGCGGGACGATGAACCAATGCCCGAGCTTGCCATCGGGCTCCATCCGCGCATCGAAATGACTTGTGCCGATGGACACGCGGGCCGTCATCCTGCCGCGTCGCAGATGGGATCTGCTCACTTCGGGTGGAACCGTGGCGAACGAGAACGCCCGGCCCGCCGCGACGAGGACCGGGCTGCAAAACGTGGTCGGCTGCTTCTTGTTGGGCATGCGGCACGCTCCTGTCGATATCCCTGGCACCTGGGTTGAGCTGCGGTGCCGGGCGGCGCCAGTTCGAGTGGATTGCCAGGTGGCGATGCGGTGGATCAGGCAGACCTTTGACCAGCAGAAACCACACACGACCCGGATAGCCGCGCCAGTGTCATTGCCTGCCGTCCAGCCGCTGTCCTTCCGCAACGAATCCTCGCATGCCTTGCACCCGCCCTGCAGCTTTGGATCATCGGGGTCATCGTCGGACCGATGCAGGCCGGCATCTTCTCACCCATGACGCCCGGTTCCGCACCAGACTGGCACCCGACACCGCGGCACGGGCAGGCTCAACGCAACGGGCATCCGCCGGCCGGCAATGAGGTGCTGGTCGCCGGCGGCGCTGGTCGCAGTCCCCCCGGACAGGAAGCCGGGTACGCAGAACATGCGCGCCTGAGGGACGACACAATGCGCGGCGGTTGCAGGCCTGACCCAGGTGCCAAGGCAACGACGCCGCACGGCGGTGTCGGCAGCAAAGGGCTAGCAGGTGTTTGCGCCCAGGTGCATCAGCACCTTATCCCAGCAACCCTGCACTTCCTCGACGAGTATCGTTGGCCCTGTTCGGCGAGCCACGCCCTGCGAGGGGCGAATGTTGGCCACAAGCCACTCCCGGCTCCAGCCCGCCCACTCCCCGGCAACCGATTGCAGATTGCGGTGAAGAACGGGAAAGACCTCGTTCCACAAGACCGCTTCCGCTTCCAGCCGGGTAACACCGGACGCCCTGACAACGCGTGCCACGTGCTGATACACGGCTTCGTCCAGCTCGGTATCCAGGAAAAATTCGGAGAAGGCCTCCCACAGCGCCACCCGCGTGTCTGCATCCATCGACGGTTCTCCAAGGTGCCAGGCACCCGCATCAGGCCGGACCGCTGGCTGGCGCCGGCCCGAATGAAAAGGATGGAGTGTGTACTGCGCACCGGGGACCGCCCAATGGACCGGCCAGAGTTCCGTAGACACTCAGTCGCCGCTCTGCGCGTAGCGCCTCTCAAACTCTACCGGTGACAGTCCGCCAGCGGAACCATGTCGGCGGATGGGGTTGTAGAACATCTCGATGTAGTCGAACACGTCCGATGCAGCAGTGGCCCGTGTCGGATAGATCCTTCGCTTGGTCCGCTCCTTCTTCAATACAGTGA
>NZ_LDJO01000027.1 GCF_001431595.1 Stenotrophomonas acidaminiphila | reverse complement strand
CTCCCGGCGGTTTCCTGTCCACCCTGCCGTCCATGGCGGGAGCCCAGGGGGACCGCCACGGCGGCCGAACCGCTTCCCGCCGGTACGTCAGCTGGCCGCAATGGCCTCCACCGGCGGCAGGCCGCACAATACGGCCGCATGGGAACCCTGGTCCTGATCCTCGACCTCATCGGCACCTTCGTCTTCGCCCTGTCCGGGGCGACGATGGGGGTGCGCCGGCGGCTGGACATCTTCGGCGTGCTGGTGCTGTCGTTCGCCGCCGCATTGGCCGGCGGCATCACCCGCGACCTGCTGATCGGCGCCACCCCGGTGGCGGCGATCAGCGACTGGCGCTATCCGGCCATCACCCTGGCCGCGGGCATCATCACCTTCTTCCGGGCGCCACTGATCGAGCGCATGCAGTACCCGGTGCGCATGTTCGATGCGATGGGCCTGGCGCTGTTCGCGGTGGCCGGCACGCAGAAAGCGCTGGCGTTCGGCATCGCCCCGCCGATGGCCGCGGCGCTGGGCATGCTTACCGGCATCGGCGGCGGCATCGCCCGCGACGTGCTGCTGGCGCAGGTGCCGCTGGTGCTGCAGGCCGAGCTGTACGCCGTGGCCGCCCTGGCCGGCGCGGCGGTGGTGGCGCTCGGCTACTGGCTCGGGCTGCCGCCGCTGCCGTGCGCGCTGGCCGGCGCCGGGCTGTGCTTCGGGCTGCGGATGATGGCCATGCATTACGGCTGGCACCTGCCGGTGGCGTTGCAGTCCTCGGACCCGCCGCCCCCCGAGGGACCGCGCCGCTGAGGTGACGGGGCGCTCACGGCGACCGCGCCATGCTCGAGTCCCCTTCCGGCAGGAGACGGCCATGGCCGCGCAACGTTCCGATACGCTGATCGGTGACGAGGTGGTACGCACGCTGGGTGCGCAGGGCCGCTTCTCGCAGGTGCTGGCACAGGTCAGCGAGGGCCAGGTCACGCTCTCCGGCGACGTGCCCGACGCGGCGGCGAAGCGGCAGGCGGAGGCCGCGGTGGCCGCGATCGAAGGCGTGCGCGGCGTACGCAGCCACCTCAACATCGACGGCGGCAGCCACTCCTTCGGCCCGCGCGGCCGTGCGGTGCGCGACAACCCGGACGACAGCGATGCGACCCGCAGGGCCGACATCGACCTGGACGAAAACGACTGACCGCGGCGGGCAACGGTTAATCTGAACCGGCCCCGCCCCCCGAGTCCCGCATGCCGCACGCGCCGTCTGCTCCCGTTTCCGCCCCCGGCAAGCGCCCCAGTTTCCGCGAGCGCATGAACGCCATGCGCAACCTGCCGCCATTCCTGCGGCAGGTATGGCAGACCAGTCCGGCGCTGACCCTGGCCAGCCTGTGCCTGCGCCTGCTGCGCGCGCTGCTGCCGGTGGCGATGCTGTACGTGGGCAAGCTGATCATCGACGAGGCGGTGCGCCTGGCCGGCGCGGGCGCCATGCCGCCGCTGGGCGAGGCGCTGGCCAGCGGCCACCTGGACACGCTGCTGGAACTGCTGGCGCTGGAACTGGCAATCGCCATCGGCTCGGACCTGCTGGGGCGGGTGGTCAACTACGCCGATGCGCTGCTGTCCGAACTGTTCACCAACGCGACCAGCGTGCGGCTGATGGAGCACGCCGCCGAACTGGACCTGGAGGACTTCGAGGACCCCGAACTGCAGGACAAGCTCGACCGCGCCCGGCGCCAGACCATGGGCCGCATGAACCTGATGAGCCAGCTGCTCGGGCAGGCGCAGGACATGGTCACCGTGATCAGCTTCGCCGCCGGCCTGGTCGCCTACGCGCCGTGGCTGATCGCCCTGCTGGCGCTGGCGCTGGTGCCGGCGTTCCTGGGCGAGTCGCACTTCAACACGCTGGGCTATTCGCTCAATTACAGCTGGACCCCGGAGCGGCGCCAGCTCGACTACCTGCGCCAGGTCGGCGCCAGCGTGGAAACCGCCAAGGAGGTGAAGATCTTCAACCTCCACCGGTTCCTGATCGACCGCTACAAACTGCTGGCCGGGCGCTTCTACCAGGCCAACCGCAAACTGGCGCGCAAGCGTGCGCTCTGGGGCACGGTGCTGGCGGCGCTGGGCACGCTGGGCTACTACGCCGCCTATGCCTACATCGCCTGGCGCACGATCCGCGGCGACTTCAGCATCGGCGACCTGACCTTCCTGTCCGGCAGCTTCCTGCGCCTGCGGCAGCTGCTGGAAGGCCTGTTGACCGGGTTTTCGCAGGTCGCCGGGCAGGCGCTGTACCTGGACGACCTGTTCTCGTTCTTCGCCATCGAGCCGGAGATACGCTCGCGCCCGGATGCGCTGCCGGTACCGCGCCCGATCCGCGAGGGGTTCGTGTTCGAGGACGTGGGTTTCCGCTACCCCGATGCCGAGCGGTGGGCGGTGCGCCACCTCGACTTCCGGCTGGGTGCCGGCGAAGTGATCGCCCTGGTCGGCGAGAACGGCGCCGGCAAGACCACCCTGGTCAAGCTGCTGGCACGGCTCTACGACCCGGACGAGGGCCGCATCCTGCTTGATGGGCGCGACCTGCGCGACTACGACCTGGACGACCTGCGCGCCAACATGGGCGTGATTTTCCAGGATTTCGTGCGCTACCACCTGTCGGCCGGCGAGAACATCGGCGTCGGCCAGGTCGATGCGATGTCCGACACGGCGCGCATCCGCGACGCCGCACGGCGGGCGCTGGCCGACGAGGTGATCGATGCCCTGCCCGGCGGCTACGGGCAGTTGATCGGCCGCCGCTTCAAGAACGGCGTGGACCTGTCCGGTGGCCAGTGGCAGAAGATCGCCATCGCCCGGGCCTACATGCGCGATGCGCAGGTGATGATCCTGGACGAACCCACCGCCGCACTGGACGCACGCGCCGAGTTCGAGGTGTTCCAGCGCTTCAAGGAACTGTCCGCGCAGCGCACCGCGGTACTGATCTCACACCGCTTTTCCTCCGTGCGCATGGCCGACCGCATCCTGGTGCTGGCCGATGGCCGCATCGAGGCCAGCGGCACCCATGCCGAGCTGATGGCACAGGGCGGGCGCTACGCCGAACTGTTCGAGCTGCAGGCCGCCGGCTACCGCTGACCGCCCCGGCCCGGGGCGCCGGCCGGCCCTCCCTTTCGGGCCGCGGCCGCGCCTGCGACTCCCCTCATCGCCGGGCCGGCCGGCAGCAGCGACAAACGGTCGCATTACGGCCGCATCGGGACCGTTTGCTAGAATGGGCAGGTTTACATCCCCCCGAAGAATCCCGGCATGTCTTCCGCTTACGGCACCGAAACGGTGCTTGAAGTCCGTCACTGGACGGACGCCTACTTCAGTTTCTCCACCACCCGTGACAACGGCTTCCGCTTCGAGAACGGCCAGTTCGTAATGATCGGCCTGGAAAACGAAGGCGGCCGTCCGCTGATGCGCGCGTACTCCATCGCCAGCGCCAACTGGGAAGAGCAGCTGCACTTCTTCAGCATCAAGGTGCAGGACGGCCCGCTGACCTCGCGCCTGCAGCACCTCAAGCCCGGCGACACCATCCTGGTCGGCAGGAAGCCCACCGGCACCCTGCTGATCTCCGACCTGCATCCGGGCAAGCACCTGTACCTGCTGGGTACCGGCACCGGCCTGGCGCCATGGCTGAGCATTGTCAAGGACCCGGAAACCTACGAACGCTTCGAGAAAGTCATCGTCTGCCACGGCGTGCGCTACGAGCGCGACCTGGCCTACCGCGACTACTTCGAGAAGGAACTGTTCGAGGACGAGATCCTCGGCGACATCGTCCGCGACAAGCTGCTTTATTACCCGGCGGTCACCCGCGAGCCGTTCCGCAACCAGGGCCGCCTGACCACGCTGATCGAAACCGGCGAGATGCCGCGCACCCTGGGCCTGCCGGCGTTCGACCCGGCCAACGACCGCTTCATGATCTGCGGCAGCCCGCAGATGCTGGCCGACCTGCGCGTCGTGCTGGACGCGCGCGGCTTCGAGGTCTCGCCGCGCATCGGTTCGCCCGGCCACTACGTGTTCGAGCGCGCCTTCGTCGAAAAATAGGCCTGTAGGGAATTCACCTACAGGCAGCGCCTTTGAAGCGCCATGTCGATCGTTTAACGTACCGGCCGGATCACGAAGATCCGGCCGTTTTCTTTACAGGACACAGTTCATGGATCCAGTCGCTTCACGCAGCAGCTTCATCGACAGACAGCGCACCGTGCTGCTTGAAGAACTGGCCCAGTGCCGGCAACGACTCGACAGCGCCAAACAGGCGCTCGGCAGCGCCTACCCCACCGCCTGCCAGGCCACCCAGGCCATGCGCCCGGCGTTCGAACAGGGCCTGGAGCAGGCCCGCCGCGACGCGCTGCAGGCCGCGCGCAAGGGCACCCTGGGACAAGCGCTGAGCCTGAAGGCGGCGCTTGGCACCGGTGGCTTCCGGCTGCTGGTCTGGCTGGGCATGCTCGGCAGCCTGGTGCTGTACTTCCAGCTCAGCCAGGTATTCACCTTCTACAGCTATCGCTTCCCGTTCCCGGTGAGCCTGCTGTTCGGCCTGTGCGCCGTGGTGCCGCCGGCGCTGCCGCTGTACGCGGCACTGGTGTGGCTGGGCCGGCGCCGGCTGGTACGACGCAACGCCGCCCCGGTGCTGGCCTCGATCGACGAACTGGGCAAGCGCCAGCTGCAGCTCAACGCCTTCGGCAGGAAGCACGAGGACGGCCGCACGCATCCCTACCCGGTGGTGCGGGCGCCGGCACCGTCGGCGGACAAGCTCGGCATCAGCTGGCAGCTGGCCGACAAGCACGACAATTCCCACGCGGTGATGGTCGGCCTGGGTACCGACATCGCCGCCGACAAGGACCCGGACATCTTCATCCGGTTGCCGCTCAACGGCCATCCGGGCGGTTTCGTGCGGGTCCGCGCCGAGGTCGATGGCCACCGCGCCACCTGGGAGCCGCTGGCTGCCAGGCTGGCGCCGCTGCTGGCACCGTTTGCACCGGCCATCATCGAACTGCAGCAGCTCAGTGCGCCGCATGAGCGCGAGCAGCAGGTGCTGCAGTCGCTGCTCACCCGGCTGGGTTCGCTCGACAAGATGGAGGCCAACTGGCAGGACGTGGCCATTCCCGAGGCGACCCTGGAGCAGGTGGTCAAGCTGGTCGACCGGTTCGCCGCCGGCCAGCCGCCGCTGCCCAAGGGCATGCTGCTGTGGGGCCCGCCGGGTACCGGCAAAACCCTGATCGCGCGCAAGCTGGCCCAGCACGTGGACTGCAACTTCGTCGCCGTCACCATCGCCGACCTGAAGGGCGAGCACATCGGCCACACCGGCCCCAAGGTCAAGAAGCTGTGGGAGCAGGCACGCGGCAAGGGCCCGACCATCCTGTTCGTGGACGAATGCGAAAGCGCGTTCGCGCGCCGCGGCAGCCGCGACACCGACAATTTCGGCAACGAGCTGGTGCAGACCTTCATCGCCGAATGGGACGGCTTCAACCAGGGCGGCGGCAACGTGCTGGTGATCGGCGCCACCAACCGCCGCGAACTGATCGACGACGCGGTGCTGTCGCGCTTCACCGTGTCCATCGAGCTGCCGGCCCCGGACGCGGCCGCGCGCGAACGCATCCTGCAGGCGGAATTCGGCAAGGCGCAGCTGGCCCTGCCGGTGACCGAGGCACTGGTGCGCGAGACCAGCGGCATGTCCGGGCGCGACCTGTCCACGCTGGTGACCAGCGTGGTCTCCACCCACCCGGCCGGCCGCCCGGCGGCGGAGGATTTCAGCGCCGCCATCGCCCGCCTGCGCGGCAAGAATTCGACTTCGGTGCAGGCGCTGGGCTGGGACGACGTGATCCTGCCCGCCTCCACCCGCGCCGAGTTCGAAAGCCTGGGCAAGGAACTGCTGCACGCCGAGGAACTGGCGCGGATGAACATCCCGGTGCCACGCGGCATCCTGCTCTATGGCCCGCCGGGTACCGGCAAGACCCAGATCGCGCGCGTGCTGGCCAGCCAGTCCGGGCTGTCGTTCATCGCCGCGTCCTCCACCGAGGTCAAGGGGCAGTTCCTCGGCGACGGCGGCGCGCGGGTCAAGCAATTGTTCGAGAAGGCACGTGCGCAGGCACCGTGCATCGTGTTCCTCGACGAGATCGACACCATCGCCCCGCCGCGCGGCGGCGATGGCTCGGACAAGCTCAACGCCGAGATCGTCGCCCAGTTGCTGCAGGAACTGGACGGCGTGGGCACCCGCCAGGGCCAGGTATTCCTGCTGGCCGCCAGCAACCACCCCGATGCCATCGACAGCGCCCTGCTTTCGCGCCTGGAACGCAAGATCCGGATCGGCCTGCCCGACGCCGATGCGCGTGCCGCCATCCTGCGCCTGCAGCTGGCCGGCAAGCCGCTGGACTTCGCCATCGAGGACGTGCTGGACACGCTGGCCGCAGCCACCGAAGGCAGGTCCGGGCGCGACCTGCAATCGCTGGTCACCGCTGCCACCCGCCGCGCCCTGCAGCGGGCGATGGCCCAGGACGGCGACCCGACCCGCACCCGCCTGCAGCACCAGGACCTGCTGGAAGCGGCCGCCGACGCGACGCCGGCCTGAGCGGCCAGCCGCTCAGCCCAGCGCCGCCCGGATATCGCCTTCCAGCGATTCCGGGCGTGCGGTCGGCGCGTAGCGGGCGATCACCCGGCCATCGCGCCCGACCAGGAACTTGCTGAAATTCCACTTGATCGCGGCGATCCCCAGCGCGCCGCGCTTCTCGCGCTGCAACCAGCGCCACAGCGGGTGGGCACCGGCGCCGTTGACCTGCAGCTTGGCCGACATCGGGAAGCTGACCCCGTAGTCGAGGCTGCAGAACGCCTGGATCGCGGCCGCGTCGCCCGGCTCCTGGTGGCCGAACTGGTCGCAGGGACAGCCCAGCACCACCAGCCCCTGCGCCGCGTACTGGCGCCACAGCCGCTCCAGCCCCGCGTACTGCGGGGTGAAGCCGCAGCGCGAGGCGGTGTTGACCACCAGCAGGACCTTTCCGGCGTAGGCCGACAATGGCAGCGGCGTGCCATCCAGCGCGGTCAGTTCGAAGTCGGTGGCGAGGGTCACGGCAGGCTCCAGGCGGAGCCCCAGCGTACGCCATCGCCGGCATGGCTTTGCAACAGCAGGCGTTCCGCCGCAACCCTGCCATTCGACACACCCGCCGGCCGGGCCGCCGGGTTACCCTGAAGGTTCAGTATTTTCCGGAGTTTCCGACCTTGAACACCCGTCTTGCTCTCGCCCTGGCCGTGTCCCTGGGCGTCGCCCTGCCGGCCTACAGCCTGACCGCGATCGCCGCCACCGGGCAGACCGCCCAGCAGGCCAACCCGTTCTTCGCCGAGAGTCCGCTGCCGTTGCATTACCCGCAGTTCGACAAGATCAAGGACGCCGATTTCGCGCCGGCCTTCGACGCCGGCATGAAGCAGCAGCTCGATGAAGTCGAGGCCATCGCCAACAATCCGGCGCCGCCGACCTTCGACAACACCCTGATCGCGCTGGAAAAGAGCGGCGCCATCCTCGACCGCGCCACCACCGTGTTCTTCTCGCTGATCGGCGCCGACACCAACGACGCGCGCAAGCAGCTGCAGGCCGACTACTCGGCCCGGTTCGCCGCCCACAGCGACGCCATCAACCTCAACGGCAAGCTGTTCTCGCGCATCGAGACCCTCTACAACAACCGCGCCAAGCTGGGCCTGGACGCCGAAGGCCTGCGCCTGGTCGAGAAGTACCACGACAACTTCGTGCGGGCCGGCGCCAAGCTGTCCGACGCGGACAAGGCCAAGCTCAAGGACATGAACGCCGAGCTGGCGCGGCTGGGCACCAAGTTCAGCCAGAACGTGCTGGCCGAGGTCAACGCCTCGTACATCGTGGTCGACGACGCCAAGCAGCTCGATGGCCTGTCGGCCGAGCAGATCGCCGCCGCCGCGGAGGCCGCCAAGGCGCGCAAGCTGGACGGCAAGTACGTCATCGCCCTGCTCAACACCACCGGCCAGCCGGCGCTGACCAACCTGACCAACCGCGACCTGCGCCGCCGCATCTACGAGGCCTCGGTATCGCGCGGCAGCAAGGGCGGCGAGTACGACAACACCGCGCTGGTCTCGCGGATCATGACCCTGCGCGCGCAGAAGGCCGCGCTGATGGGCTTCGCCAACTACGCCGCGTATGGCCTGGGCAACCAGACCGCCAAGACCCCCGAGGCGGTCAACGCCATGCTCGGCCAGCTGGCCCCGGCCGCCGTGGCCAACGCCAAGCGCGAAGCTGCGGACCTGCAGGCGATGATCGACGCCGAGCAGAAGGCCGCCGGCAAGCCTGGCTTCGAGCTGCAGCCGTGGGACTGGGCCTTCTACAGCGAGAAGGTGCGCCAGGCCAAGTACAACTTCGACGAATCCCAGCTCAAGCCCTATTTCGAGCTGAAGAACGTGCTGGAGAACGGCGTGTTCTTCGCCGCCGGCAAGGAATTCGGGCTGAGCTTCAAGCAGCGCACCGACCTGCCGGTGTACCACGACGACGTCACCGTCTATGACGTGTTCGACGCCGACGGCAGCCAGCTGGCGATCTTCATCTTCGACCCGTATGCGCGCGAGTCCAAGCGCGGCGGTGCGTGGATGAACGCCTACGTGTCGCAGTCGGGCCTGACCGGCGACAAGCCGGTTGTCGCCAACCACCTGAACATCCCCAAGCCGCCGGCCGGCAAGCCGACGCTGCTGACCTGGGACGAAGTGACCACCACCTTCCACGAGTTCGGCCACGCCCTGCATGGCATGTTCTCGGACGTGAAGTACCCCTACTTCTCCGGCACCGCGGTGCCGCGCGACTTCGTCGAGTTCCCCTCGCAGGTGAACGAGATGTGGGCCGACGAACCGACCATCCTGGCCAACTACGCCAAGCACTACCAGAACGGCTCGGCGATGCCGCAGGCACTGCTGGACAAGGTGATCGCCGCCTCCAAGTTCAACCAGGGCTTCGCCACCACCGAGTACCTGGGCGCGGCGATGCTGGACCAGAGCTGGCACCAGATCGGCGTCGACCAGGTGCCCGCGGCGCAGGACGTGGTCAAGTTCGAGCACGAGGCGCTGGTCAAGGACGGCATCTACTACGCGCCGGTGCCGCCGCGCTACCGCACCACCTACTTCAGCCACATCATGGGCGGCTATTCGGCCGGCTACTACGCCTACATCTGGTCCGAGGTGCTCGACGCCAACACCCAGAAGTGGTTCCGCGACAACGGCGGCCTGTCGCGCGCCAACGGCGACCATTTCCGCAAGACCCTGCTCTCGCGCGGTGGCAGCGTCGATGCGATGGAGCTGTTCCGCAACTTCGCCGGCCACGAGCCGCAGATCGAGCCGCTGCTGGAGAAGCGTGGCCTGACCGGCGCCGAAAGCAAGTAAGCCGGCGACTGGCCCTCCGCATGAAGCCGCCCGGTTCGCCGGGCGGCTTTTTTGTTGCCGCCAGGACGGTCAGCGCGGCGCGACGTACCCGCCCGGCACCCCGCGCGGCGACAGCACCAGTTGCCACAGCTGTGCGTGGCGGGTACGGAAGCTGGCCATCGAAGCGGCCAGGTAGAAGCGCCACATGCGCCGGAAACGTTCGTCGTAGCGCGGGTCGAGCCGCTCCCAGGCCGCTTCCACGTTGTCCCGCCACGCCTGCAGCGTGCGGTCGTAGTCGGTGCCGAAGCTGTGCCAGTCCTCGAGCACGAACAGGCCTTCCATCGCCGCGGTGATCTGCGCGGCGGAGGGCAGCATCGAGTTGGGAAAAATGTAGCGCGCGATCCACGGATCGGTGCGGTCGCGGCTGACGTTGCTGCCGATGCTGTGCAGCAGGAACAGCCCGTCCCCGCGCAGGCAGCGCCGCACCACCTCGAAATACCCGCGGTAGTTCTTGACCCCGACGTGCTCGAACATGCCGACCGACAGGACCGCGTCGAACGGCTCGTCCAGTTCGTGGTAGTCCTGCAGGCGGATCTCCACCGGCAGGCCGGCGCACAGTCCGCGGGCGAACTCGGCCTGTTCCCGCGAGATGGTGATGCCCACGCCTTCCACGCCATGGCGCTGCGCAGCGTACTGCAATGCCTCGCCCCAGCCGCAGCCGATATCCAGCACGCGCATGCCCGGGCGCAGGCCGAGCTTGCGGCAGATCAGGTCGAGCTTGGCCTCCTGCGCGTCATCCAGGTCGCCGGCATCGCGCCAGTAGCCGCAGCTGTAGACCAGCCGCCTGCCCAGCATCGCCCGGTACAGGTCGTTGCCGAGGTCGTAGTGGCGCTTGCCGACCTCATAGCTGCCCTGCCCGGCCTGCAGGTTGAACAGCCTGGCCTTGAGCGCGTCCCAGACCTCGCCGCCGCCATGCACGCGCTCGTCCAGCCGCGCCTCCAGCAGGTGGGCAAGGAACGTGTCGAGCGAACGCGCCCGCCACCAGCCGTCCATGTAGCTCTCGCCCAGGCCCAGCGAGCCGTCGGCCAGCACCCGCGCATGGAAGCGCGGGTCGAGGATGTCGATGTCCTGCGGGCGTCCCCCGCCGGGGGTGATGCCCGCCTCGTGCAGCAGTGCTTCGACACGTCGTTGCAGCCCTGCATCCATCGCTGGCCTCCGCGGTTCAGGGGTGTGCGAACAGCTCCCGGTAGCCGGCGGCCACGTGCGGCAGCAGCACGGACGCCGGAACGTCCACGGTCTGCGTGCCATCGGAGTACGGGCCGACCTGGTAGGGCGGGAATACGAAACGCAATGCGGCAATGCGGCCGCCGGCGTCCATCACCGGTTCGAACTGTGCGAAATTGGCCGCGTCCGGGGTGGTGCCCTGGTCGATCATCTTCGACAGATTGCGCACCTGGGCCTGCTGCTCCTCCGGCGTCAGGTCCTCGCCCTGGGCGCGCAGCATCGCCTGCTCCAGCAGCTTGTCGCGGGTGTAATCGCTGACCGCCTGCCAGCCCTTGGGCGAATCGACCAGGGCCTGGGCGGTCAGCAGTTCCTGCCGTTCGGGCAACCAGACGAAGCGCGCCACCAGCGGCTGCCCATGCGCGCCGCCGGTATAGCTGCTGCCCTCGGCCGACACCGCCACCACCTTCGGCGTGTCCACGGCCATGTCGAAGGCCAGCGACAGTTCGTATGGCGCGGTGGGGGTGTCGTTGCCCAGCTCGTCCACCGCCTTGAGCAGCTCGGACCTGGCCTGTCCCGCATAGTCGGACAGGGCCCTGGCAAGGCCGGGATGCGCATTGGCGGCAGGCGGGTAGCTGATGCCCAGCACGTAGCGGGCATTGGTGTCGATCACGTCATGCAGCTCCACCGCCGCCGGCGCGGCATCGACCGGTGCCTCCACCGCCGGCGCCGCTTCCGGCGCGGCTGCCGGCGCCGGCGCATCGTTTTTCCCGCATCCTGCGATCGCCAGTACGATCAATGCCGCCGCACAGGCTCCCTGTCCCGACCTTTTCATGTCCTTTCCCTTGTGGATGGATCGCGCGGCTCCGCCCGGAACCGCGTCCGCCGCGGATTATCCCAGCAGGTCCGCGTATTCTCCATGGCGCTGCATGAAGGTAGCCGCGTAGCTGCATTCGGGCACCACCTTGAGCCCGCCTGCACGCGCATGCGCCAGCGCCGCCCGGGTCAACAGCGCGGCGATGCCGCGGCCGCCGATGGCGTTGGGGACGCCGGTGTGGGTGATGACCATCGCGCCGTCGCGCTGCAGGTAGTCGAGTACCGCCTGGTGGCCGTCCACGGCCAGGGTGAAGCGATGCGCGGCGGCGTCGTGCGCCACCACGGGAAGCGCGGAGTCATCATGGCTCATGGCTGGGCTCGCGGGACCGGGGATGCCATTGTGCCGTGGTCGCAGGCCGGTGTGACGTGAAAGGTGGCATGCGCCGCCGCGGTACGTCACTTTCCGACACGTCTGCCGCTGCATCCCCGTCACCCAGCCTTGCCGTGGTGGTGCGTGACACGCTGGCACGCGGCTTGCTCCATGGCGCGGACGTTTCCCGTTCTCCGCCCCATGTCCGTACCGTTCGACGCCTCGCTCCCGCTGCCCCCCGACGACCCCGACGCACTGCTGCTGGAAGGACTGTTCCAGCTGGCCTTCAGCGGTGAAACCCACGGCTGGGAGTTCAAGAAGATCGACGAGGAAGTCCACGCCCGGCTGCTGGCGGCCTACGCCGCCTAGACGCGACAGGCCCGCGACCAGCCACGGCCGCGGGCCTGCTCCTTGCTTGCCCACCTCGGCATCCGCCCCGGCGCCGTGCCGGCGGCGGCGCGCCTCAGCGGCCGAAGCGCGGGTTCATCAGCTGCTCCAGGAACACCTGCATCACCTGCGGCTCCATGAACAGCATGAACATCACCCCGAACGCGGCACCGGCCAGGTGTGCGCTGTGGTTGATGTTGTCGTTGCCGCGCTTGTCCATCCAGATGCTGTAGCCCACGTAGAACACGCCATAGAGGATCGCCGGGGCCGGGATGAAGAACACGAAGATCAGCGACCACGGCGAGATCAGGATGAAGGCGAACAGCACCGCCGACACCGCGCCCGACGCGCCCAGGCTCAGGTAGTTCGGGTTCTTCTGGTTCTTCAGGTAGCTGGGCAGGATCGAGACCACCAGCGCCGCCACGTAGAACAACGGGTAGGTCCACCAGTTGCCGGTGACGCGCAGCATGATCTGCTCGATCAGCCGCCCGAAGAAGAACAGCGTGACCATGTTGAACAGCAGGTGGGCGAAATCGGCGTGGATGAAGCCGTAGGTCACCAGCCGGTCGTACTGGCGATGGCGGTCCACCGCCGGTGGCCACAGGATCAGCCGGTCGGCAAGCTTGCGGTTGCTGAACGCCAGCCACGAGACCAGGCTGGTGACGGCGATCAGGAACAGGGTTATCGGTCCTTGCATGGTCAGGCTGCCCGGTAGTTGTCGACCATCCTGTAGCGGCGCGCGTACAGGCCGAATGCCAGTGCCGCCACGAACGCGAAGCCGGCGAAGAAGAACATCAGGAACGCCGCCTCGCTCAACCCGGTGCCGGCGATGCGTGCGGTCACCGAGTCGTTGCGCACCGCCGCGTTGGACAGCAGCACCCACAGGTTGCCGATGGTGGTGGTCAGGTTCCAGAAACTCATGACCACGCCCTTCATCGAGGCCGGGGCCTGGCTGTAGGCGAATTCGAGGCCGGTGGCCGACACCAGCACCTCGCCGAAGGTCAGCAGCGCATACGGCAGGATCTGCCAGAAGATGGACAGGGCGTCGCCGCCGTCCATCGCCACCTGCAGGCTGCCCACCACCACCCAGGCCAGGCCGCTGAAGGCGATGCCGGCGGTCATGCGCCGCAGCGCGGTCGGCTCGAAGCCGAAGCGGCGCAGCATCGGATACAGCACCAGGTTGTTGAACGGGATCAGGATCATCACCAGCAGCGGGTTGATCGCCTGCATCTGCGAGGCGGTGAACCATGCCGGCATGGTCATCTGCTGGCCCTGCAGCACCCAGGTGGAGGCTTTCTGGTCGAACAGCGAGAAGAACGGCGTGGTCAGGGCGAAGATCACCAGCACCTTGAGTACCGCGCGCACGCCTTCCACCGCGCTGTCCGGGTGCGCGCCGCGGGCGCGATCCAGCTGCAGCATGGTGCCGCCACCGATGCCGGCCAGCAGCGCCACCAGCGCCAGGCACAGGTAGATCACCACGCCCAGCCCACCTTCATGCAGGCCACCCAGGCTCATCGCCGCCAGCACCAGCGCCCACAGCGCCAGCGCGATGCCGGCCAGCGCCACCAGCAGCCCGGCATTGCCCTGCCCCGGCCCCCGCGCCAGCAGCGCGGTGCGCACCACGTTGGCGAACGAATGCGGGTCCTTCGGCGGCAGCGGCACCAGCACGTAGCGCCGGCGTCCCAGCCAGAACACGAACGTGGCCACGAACATCAGGATGCCGGGGATGCCGAATGCCCATTGCGGGCCCAGGTTCTTCAGCGCCAGCGGGATCAGCAGCGAGGCGAACAGCGAGCCGAAGTTGATGATCCAGTAGAAGGCGTCGAACACCAGCTTGGCCAGGTGCTTGTTCGACTGGTCGAACTGGTCGCCCATGAACGAGGCCACCAGCGGCTTGATGCCGCCGGCCCCCAGCGCGATCAGGCCCAGCCCCAGGAAGAAGCCCTGGCGGCTGTTCTCGAACAGCGCCAGGCACAGGTGGCCGGCGCAGTAGACCAGGCTGAACCACAGGATGGTGCGGTACTTGCCGAAGAAGCGGTCGGCCAGCCAGCCGCCGAGCAGCGGGAAGAAATACACGCCGATCATGAAGCTGTGCATGATGTCCTTGGCCTCGCCGGCGCGGCCGTCGGCGGTCAATTCCTGCAGCAGCAGCGAGGTGATCAGGAACTGCACCAGGATGTTGCGCATCCCGTAGAAACTGAAGCGCTCGCAGGCTTCGTTGCCGATGATGTAGGGAATCTGGCGGGGCATGCCGGCCTTGCCGGCGGGGGCTGCTGCCACGTCGTTGCTCGTCATCTGTAAGGCGATCCTGCGAATGCAAAGGGGGCAAGGGTAACGCAAGCGGCCACCCGCGCGCCCGCGGCAGCGCACGAGGCCGCGCCTGCACGGGCCCTAGACAGCGCCGCACGCTAGCATGGCGGCAGGTCCGTACTGGTTTTCGCAATGAAGCACTGGGGCTGTCTGGCGCTGCTCGCCTTGTCCTTCGCCGTGGCCGCCGAGCCCGCCACGCCGGTGCTGCGGATCGCCAGCCTGCGCCTGCCGCAGGACAGCGCCCAATGGGAACGGCAGCGCGGGCGGATCCTGACCCTGCTGGCCGGGCTGCGCGCGGACGTGATCGCGGTACAGGACGTGCGGCAGTCGCCGGGGTCGCCCAACGCCGCCTGCTGGCTGGCCACCCGGCTCAGGTACAGCTGCGATTTCATCACCGCCGACCCGCCCAGCCACGCGCAGCGCCGCGGCAACGCCATGCTGGCCGGCCTGGACGTGATGGAGGACGGCCTGACCCTGCTGCACGGCCAGGGCCAGCTCACCGCCGCCGGCATGCAGCGCGCACGCCTGGAACGCAGGGCGGTCAACATCTACATCGCGCGCATCGCCCCGGACGGCAATGATCCGCAGGTGCGCGCACAGCAGGCGGCGGACCTGCTCGCCTGGATCGGTGCGACCAACGAGGACGAGCCGTCACTGGTCGTGGGCGAGTTCTCCGCGCCCACCGAAGAACTGGTCCGGCAGCTGCCCGGCTTCCAGCCGGCGCGGCAGAATCCGTCGACACGGCAGCCGGCCGCGGGCAGCGCGCCGGGCAGCCGCGCGCATGGCCTGGACGTGCTCTACCAGGTGCGCAGCTTCGCCGATGTCGCCCAGCAGGCGGTGGAACTGGCGCCGGAAGGCGAGGAACCGGCACCGCTGGCGCTGGGAGTGATGACCACCCTGCGCCTGATCGCGGGCGAAGCAGCCGACCCGACCGCGCCCTGAACGACGAAGCCGGACGTTTCCGCCCGGCTTCGCCTGGTCATCCGTGCGCAGGCGGGGCCACGCCCCGCGCGCGCAGGTCGCCGTCGCCGATCAGGCCACGGCCTCCTCGTAACGGCGTTCGACTTCCTTCCAGTTGATCAGGCTGTAGAAGGTCTCGATGAACTCGGCGCGGCGGTTCTGGAACTTCAGGTAGTAGGCGTGTTCCCACACGTCGATGGTCAGCACCGGGGTACGGCCTTCCATCAGCGGGCTTTCCTGGTTGCCGGTCTTCTCGACCACCAGCTTCTTGTCGGCGGTCACGCTCAGCCACGCCCAACCCGAACCGAACTGGGTCAGCGCGGCCTTGGTGAAGGCTTCCTTGAACTTGTCGAAACCGCCGAGCTGCTCGTCGATGGCCTTGCCCAGCGCGCCACCCGGGGTGCCACCGGCGTCGGGGCCGATCACGTCCCAGAACAGCGAGTGGTTGCCATGGCCGCCGCCCTGGTTGCGCACGCCCTGCTGCAGGCTTTCCGGCAGGGTCTTGACCTTGCGCAGCAGCTCGTCGATCGGCAGGTCGGCATATTCGGTGCCCTCGACCAGCGCATTGAGGTTGTTGACGTAGGTCTGGTGGTGCTTGGAGTAATGGATCTCCACGGTGGCCGCATCCATGTACGGTTCCAGCGCGTCGTAGGCGTAGGGCAGCTTGGGCAGGGTGTAGGCCATGAGGGATCTCCTTGGGTTCGATGCCTGGGTTCGTGTGTCCGGCGCATGCCGGACGGTGCACCGGCAATGGTAGGCAGGAAGCGGCAACTTACCAAGGCCGATGTAAAGGAAACTTCGTCCTGTGGCGGGTACAAACGCCACGCCGGCCGCGCGGGCGCCGGCTGCGATGGCCCGCGTTCAAGAAAAATCCCGCGCAGACGCGATAATCGACCTTTCCACGCCACACGGGCTCCTGCTCCATGCGCAAACCGTTGCTCCTGCTCACCGCCGTGATCGTGCTGGTGGCCGGCCTGTGGGCCATGCGCGCGCTGCAGCAGCCGCCGCCCCCGCAGTTCGCCCCCTCGCTGGACGGGCCCGCGGCGCCGGCCGTCGGCGAGGAACCGCGCCAGCCCGGCACGGGCGGCACGCTGCCGGCCTTCCTGCCACCGGAAGCGCACGACACCATCGCGTTGATCCAGCGCAACGGGCGCTTCCCGCACCGCCAGGATGGCAGCGTGTTCGGCAACCGCGAGCAGCGCCTGCCGCAGCGTCCGCGGGGCTACTACCGCGAATACACGGTGCGCACGCCGGACCTGGGCCACCGCGGCGCGCGCCGGATCGTCACCGGCGGCGACCCGCCGGAGGTCTGGTACTACACCGACGATCATTACGAGACCTTCCGCGGTTTCGAAGTACCGGCCGACGGAGGCACGCGATGAGCGACAGCGGATTCGACATGGGCCTGGAGGATGTCGGCCAGGCCGGCGTATACGGCGTAGCCCACGGCGACCTCGGCGGGCTGGCCGCGGCCGCGCGCGATGCCGGGCTCAAGGTGCTGCGGGTGGACCTGGAATCATGCACGGACAAGCGCACCCTGC
Source organism: Stenotrophomonas acidaminiphila (assembly GCF_001431595.1). Taxonomy (GTDB): domain Bacteria; phylum Pseudomonadota; class Gammaproteobacteria; order Xanthomonadales; family Xanthomonadaceae; genus Stenotrophomonas; species Stenotrophomonas acidaminiphila. The sequence goes on along the minus strand of NZ_LDJO01000027.1, from coordinate 62,132 downwards.
TGCTGCGCATCGGCACCCAGCTGGACTTCCCGGCGGGTTGGAGCCGCAACTGGGATGCGCTGTCCGATGCATTGCGCGACCTGTCCTGGCTGCCGGCCAACGGCTACGCGCTGCTGTTCGGCGATGCCGGCGACCTGCGCCAGGCCAGCCCCGCCGATTTCGACACGCTGCTGGACATCCTTGCCGAAGCGGCGGCCAGCTGGGCCGGCGACAACGTACCGTTCTGGGCGTTCTTCGAGCTGCCCGGCGGTGGCGGGGCCGGCGACCCGGGCGACGCCTGAACCGGCATCACGTCAGGCCGGCGGGCATGCCGGCCCTTTCAGTTCGATCACGTTGCCGTCGGGATCGGCGAAATAGAGCGAAAGCCCGTCGCCCTCGGCGCCGAAATTGAGCTCCGCCGCCGACGGCACCAGCCCATGGCGGCGCAGGTGCGCGGTGATGGCCGCTGCATCGAACGGCTCGATGCGCAGGCACAGGTGGTCGACGTTGCGCGCGCCCTCGCCCGCGGCAGCACCGCCACGCGCACCCAGGGGGCTGTCCACGCTCACCAGATCGATCATCGACGCGCCGGCCCGCAGGTGGACCAGGCCAAGGGGCTCGCGCCACCTGACCACCTCGCATCCGAGCACGCTCCGGTAGAACGCGATGCTGCGCGGCAGCTCGCGGACGCGGAAGACCACGTGGTCGATGCGCTGCACCGAAAAAGGCATTGCCATCGCGCGCTCCATGGGGGAAACCGGGGAAGCGCGCCATCCGGCCGCGGCGCTTCCCGCGGCGATTGTCACATGGGCCACGGGCGCCGCCACGCGGCATGCCCGGGCCTGCCCGCTCAGCCGTCCAGCTCTTCCCAGCGCGCGTAGGCCGCGTCCAGTTCGGCCTGCACCCTGGCCAGCTGCTGCGTGTGCGCGGTGACCTCGGCGCTGGAGCGGGTGTAGAACGCCGGATCGTTCATCGCACCGGTCAGGCCTTCCACGTCGCGCTCCAGCTGCTCGATCCTGGCCGGCAGCTGCTCCAGCTCGCGGGCATCCTTGAAGCTGAGCTTGCGCCTGGCCGGCGCCGCCTCGGCCACCGCCGCCGCCACCGGTTTCGCGGCCGGCACCGCCGTGGCCGAGGCCCTGGCCACGGCCATGCCGTTCTGCGCCGGTGGCGGGCGCTGGCGCAGCGAATCGGTATAGCCGCCGACGTAGTCGCCGACCCGGCCCTCGCCTTCCAGCACCAGGGTGGAGGTGACCACGTTGTCGAGGAAATCGCGGTCGTGGCTGACCAGCAGCAGGGTGCCGGTGTAGTCGCCCAGCAGCTCTTCCAGCAGCTCCAGGGTTTCCACGTCCAGGTCGTTGGTCGGTTCGTCCATCACCAGCAGGTTGGACGGCTGCGCGAACAGCTTGGCCAGCAGCAGGCGGTTGCGCTCGCCGCCGGACAGCCGGGTGATCGGCGCGCGCGCCCGTTCCGGGGTGAACAGGAAATCCTGCAGGTAGGCATGCACGTGCTTGCGCTTGCCGTTGAGATCGATGAAGTCGGCACCTTCGGCCACGTTCTCGATCGCGCTCCAGTCCTCGCGCAGGGTGGCGCGGTACTGGTCGAAGTAGGCGATCTGCAGGTTGGTGCCCTGGCGCACCTCGCCACGATCCGGCTGCAGCTCGCCCAGCAGCAGCTTGAGCAGGGTGGTCTTGCCGCTGCCGTTGGGGCCGATCAGGCCGATGCGGTCGCCGCGCATGATCGTGGTCGAGAAGTCCCTGATCATCACCCGCTCGCCGAAGGCGAAGCTGACGTCCTTGACGTCGATGACCTTCTTGCCGGAGTTCTCGCCCGCGGCCGCTTCCAGGCGCACGTTGCCGCCCAGCTCGCGGCGCTGGCCACGCTCCATGCGCATGGCCTTGAGCCTGCGCACGCGGCCCTCGTCGCGGGTGCGGCGGGCCTTGATGCCCTGCCGGATCCACACTTCCTCCTGGGCCAGCAGCTTGTCGAAGCGCGCATTCTCCTGCGCCTGGGCGTTGAGGCGCTCCTCGCGGCGGCGCTCGTAGTTGTCCCAGTCGCCCGGCCAGCTGGTCACCTGGCCACGGTCGATCTCGACGATGCGGGTGGCCAGTGCGCGCAGGAAGCGGCGGTCGTGGGTGACGAACACCACGCAGCCGTTCCAGCCCTTGAGGAAGCCCTCGAGCCAGTCGATGGCCTCGATGTCCAGGTGGTTGGTCGGCTCGTCCAGCAGCAGCACGTCCGGCCCGGCCACCAGCGCACGCGCCAGCAGCACGCGGCGCTTCATGCCGCCGGACAGGCGCCCGAACTCGGCATCGCCGTCCAGCTCCAGCTTGGTCAGGGTTTCGGAAACGCGCTGGTCCAGCGCCCAGCCGTCGGCCGCGTCGATCCTGGCCTGCACCTTGCCCATGGCGTCGCCGTCGAAGGTTTCGGCATGGCTCAGGCGGTGGAACTCGGCCAGCCAGTGGCCAAGCTCGCCGAGGCCATCGGCGACGACGTCGAACACGCTGCCGGAAGCGCCATGCGGCACCTCCTGCTCCAGGCGGGTGACGCGCACGCCCTGCTGGACGCGCACCTCGCCGTCGTCCGGCTTCAGTTCGCCGGCCATCAGTTTCATCAGGGTGGATTTGCCGGCGCCGTTGCGGCCGATCAGGGCGATGCGCTCGCCACTTTCGATCGACAGTTCGGCTTTTTCCAGCAACAACGGGCCGCCGACGCTGTAGTCGACGTTCTGCAGGGTGATCAAAGGCATGCGCGCATTGTACGGGAGCCGCGCTCAGGCGTCGGCGAACACACCTTCATCCAGCGCCAGCAGGCGGCGCAGACTGGCCGCCACCCGCTTGCCGGGGTGCCGCACCAGCCACAGCTGGCGGCGCAGCGGCGGCAGCGGCGTGGCCAGTTCATGCAGCCGCCCCAGCGCGACCAGGTCGGTCACCGCATGCCGCGACAGGCACGCCAGCCCGAGCCCGGCCACCGCGCCCTGTTTGATCGCCTCGGTACCGCCGAGCTGGAGCACTTCGGAAAAACCATGCAGGTGCGGCAGCAGCGCCTGCTCGGCCGCCTCGCGGGTGCCGGAACCGGGCTCGCGCAGCAGCCAGCAGGCGCCGCGCAGCTGCGCCATGTCGGCACCGGCGCGCAGCGCCGCCGCCTGCCGGTGGCGATCGCCGAACACGATGACCAGTTCGTCCTCGCGCCAGGCCGCCACGTCCAGCCCCGGTTCGTGGCACGGGCCCTCGATCAGGCCGATGTCCACCTCCAGCCGCTGCACCGCACTGGCGACTTCGCGGGTATTGCCGATCACCAGGTCGACCCGCGCATGGTCGTTGCCATCGCGCAGGTCGGCGATGCGCGCCGGCATCAGGTAGTTGCCGATGGTGGTGCTGGCCCCCACCCGCCAGCGCACCGGGGCGGTGGCCTCGCCGCCCCCGCGGTAGCGGCGTTCGATGTCCTCCGTGGCCGCCAGCAGGGCGCGCGCCTCGGGCAGCAGCGCGCGGCCATGGCCGTTGAGCACCAGCCGTCGGCCGACGCGGTCGAACACGGCAAGCCCGAGCAGGTGCTCCAGCTCGCCCAGCGCCGCGCTCACCGCCGATTGCGACAGACCGATGGTGTCCCCGGCGGCAGTGGTGGTTCCGGTCTCGGCGATGGCGGAGAAGATCTGCAGCTGGCGCAGGGAAAGACGCATTAATTACCCATAAAACAGGTTGTTCATACGAATATAATCCGTTTTACAGGTGATTGGCGCGGAATCAGGATGGGCCATCCCCTGATGATCCACCGTCATGAACACCGTCACACACAGGCAGGCCAGCGCCCGCCCGCCGCGTCTCCCCGGCCTGCTGCTTACCGCCGCCATCGCCGCCCTCGCCCTCTGGCTGGGCACCGTGCCGTGGCTCCAGGCCCATGGCATCGGCGCGCTGACACTGGCCATCGTGATCGGCATCGTCGTCGGCAATACCGTCTACCCCACGTTCGCGCCGCGGGTGGCAACCGGCGTCGGCGTCTCCAAGGCCACCGTGCTGCGCGCGGGCATCGTCCTCTACGGCCTGCGGCTGACCGTGCAGGACATCGGCCAGGTCGGCGCCGCCGGGGTGCTGATCGACGCGCTGGTACTGTGCTCCACCTTCGCCCTGGCGTGGTGGCTGGGCACCCGCGTACTCGGGCTGGAGCGCAACACCGCGCTGCTGATCGGCGCCGGCAGTTCCATCTGCGGCGCCGCGGCGGTGATGGCCGCCGAGCCGGTGGTCAAGGGCCGGGCCGAACAGGTCGCCATCGCCGTGGCCACGGTGGTCGTGTTCGGCACCCTGGCGATGTTCCTGTACCCGCTGCTGTACCGGTGGGGCGTGCATGCCGGCTGGATGCCGCTGGACGACACCGGCTACGGCGTGTTCACCGGCTCCACCGTGCACGAAGTGGCGCAGGTGGTGGCCGCCGGCCGCGCCGTCAGCCAGCCGGCCGCCGATGCCGCGGTCATCGCCAAGATGGTGCGGGTGATGATGCTGGCGCCGTTCCTGGTCGGCCTGTCGGCACTGCTGGCGCGCGGCGGCAACGACGGCAACCGCCAGCGCTCGGCGATCACGGTGCCCTGGTTCGCCTTCGGCTTCATCGCCATGGTCGGCTTCAACTCGCTGCAGCTGCTGCCCGCCGGGCTGGTCGCCACCCTGGTCGAGCTGGACACCGCGCTGCTGGCGATGGCGATGGCCGCGCTGGGCCTGACCACCCATGCCTCGGCCCTGCGCCAGGCCGGCCCCAGGCCGATGCTGCTGGCCGCGCTGCTGGCCGCCTGGCTGGTGGGCGGCGGCCTGCTGATCAACCTCGCGGTACGCGCCCTGTGCTGAACCCGCCGCGCCGCGACGGCAGCCGGAGCGGCACGGCCTGCCGGCATCTGCGAAAATACGGCATGACCGATTTCTCCTCGTTGCCGCTGATCCCGGCCCTCGCACCCGGCATCGATGCGCTGGGCTATACCACCATGACGCCGGTGCAGGCACTGGGCCTGCCGCCGATCCTGGAGGGACGCGACGTGATCGCCCAGGCCCCCACCGGCAGCGGCAAGACCGCCGCCTTCGGCCTGGGCCTGCTGAACCGGCTCGACCCGGCCACCATCCGTACCCAGGCGCTGGTGCTGTGCCCTACCCGCGAACTGGCCGACCAGGTCGGCAGGCAGCTGCGCAAACTGGCCACCGGCATCCCCAACCTCAAGCTGCTGGTACTGACCGGCGGCGTGCCGCTGGGCCCGCAGCTGGCCTCGCTGGAGGCGCACGACCCGCAGGTGGTGGTGGGCACGCCCGGCCGCGTGCAGGAACTGGCGCGCAAGCGCGCGCTCAACCTCGGCCAGGTGCGCAGCTTCGTCCTCGACGAGGCCGACCGCATGCTCGACATGGGCTTCGAGGAGCCCATCCGCGAGATCGCCGGGCGCACCCACAAGGAGCGGCAGAGCCTGCTGTTCTCGGCCACGTTCCCCGATGCCATCCGCGAACTGGCGCGCGCCCTGCTCAATGACCCGGTGGAAGTCACCATCGACGGCCAGCAGGAAGCCCCGGCGATCCAGCACCTGTTCTTCGAGGTCGAGCCGGCGCACCGGCAGAAGGCGCTCGCCGGGCTGCTGCTCAGGTACACGCCCGAATCGGCGGTGGTGTTCTGCAACACCCGCAAGGACGTGGACGAGGTGGCCAATTCGCTGCGCCAGTTCGGCTTCTCGGCGCTGGCCCTGCATGGCGACATGGAACAGCGCGACCGCGACGAGGTCCTGCTGCAGTTCGCCAACCGCAGCTGCAACGTACTGGTCGCCAGTGACGTGGCCGCGCGCGGCCTGGACGTGGAAGACCTGGCGGCGGTGGTCAACTACGAGATGCCCAGCGACCTGGACACCTACCGTCACCGCGTCGGCCGCACCGCCCGCGCCGGCCGCCGCGGCCTGGCGCTGAGTCTGGTCGCCGGACGCGAGCGCCACCGCGCCGATGCGCTGGAAACCGACCAGGGCACCGCCCTGGACTGGCAGAAGACCCCACTGGCCACCGCGCGCCCGGCACAGCTGCCGCAGGCGGCGATGACCACGCTGCGGATCGATGGCGGCAAGACCGACAAGCTGCGCGCCGGCGACATCCTCGGCGCGCTCACCGGTGACGCCGGGCTGTCGGCCAAGGCCATCGGCAAGATCGACATCTTCCCCACCCGCTCCTACGTGGCCATCGCCCGCGAGCAGGCCGGCAAGGCGATCGCGCGGCTGGAAGCCGGCAGGATCAAGGGCAAGCGCTTCCGCGTGCGCAGGATGTGATGCCGGGCGCCGGGTTTCAGCGCCCGGCGCGCACCGCGGCGCCGGAGTGCAGGCGCCGCGTTCAGTACGCCAGCGTGGCCTGCAGCGGCAGGCCGTCGGGCCAGCGTTGACGCCCGCCCAGGCCGTCCAGTTCCACCAGCACCGCCGCCCCGAGCACCTCGGCCTCGAGCCGGCGCGCCAGCAGCAGCGCCGCGGCCAGCGTACCGCCGGTGGCCAGCACGTCGTCGATCAGCAGCACCCGGGTCCCCGGGGCGATGGCGCCGGCACGCACCTCGATGCGGTCGCTGCCGTATTCCAGCGCGTACTCCTGCGCCAGGGTGGCGCCGGGCAGCTTGCCCGGCTTGCGCACCGGCACGAAGCCGGCGCCCAGTTCCAGGGCCAGCGCGGCGCCAAGGATGAAGCCGCGCGCTTCCACGCCCAGCACGGCCTGCACGCCGGCAGCGCGCCACGGGTCGGCCATCGCCGCAACCGCGGCGCGGAAGCCATCGGCATCGGCCAGCAGCGGGGTGATGTCCTTGAAACGGATACCGGGCCGGGGGAAGTCGGCCACGTCGCGGATCGCGCCGGCCCAATGGGGATAGGGGTTGGTCATGGGGTCACTGGAAATGGAAGGAATCAGGAACTGCACGACAGCATGGAGCAGCCGGCGCGCGCACGTGCCCAGTCCGGGCGCCGGCAGGCGAACGCCTCGCGGCCGGGCTGTTCGTCGCAGGGGCGCCGCATCACCTCCAACAGGTCGGTGATGCCGCCGGTGTCGCCCTGCGCGGCGCGATCGATGGCCTGCTGCACCAGCCAGTTGCGCAGCACGTACTTGGGATTGGCCGCCTGCATGACCGCACGCCGCGCGGCATCGTCCAGGCCCGCATCGCGCACGCGTGCGGCATGGCGCCGCAGCCAGTCCAGCAGGTCCGGCATCACCCGTTCGCGGCGCTCCGGGGAATAGAACGCCGCCTCCAGCGCAGCCGCATCCGGCCGCTGCGGGTCGACGTCGGGCAGCGCACGGAACGCCAGGGTCATGTCCATCTCGCCCGCGTGCAGCAGCTCCCGGAACCGCGCCATGAGCGCATCGTCGCCCTGCCGGTATTCGCCCAGGCCGAGCTTGGCGACCAGATGGGCGCGTTCGTCGGCCGCGTAACGCGCCTGGAACGCATCCAGCCCGGCCTGCAGCGGCGCCGCGTCGGCGAACAGCGGCGACAGCGCCTGCGCCAGCCGGACCAGGTTCCAGTACGCCACCTGCATCTGCGTGCCGAAACGGTAGCGGCGGCCCTGTGCGTCGGTGGTATTCGGCGTCCAGTCCGGGTCGTAGTCCTCGATCCAGCCATACGGGCCGTAATCCAGGGTCAGGCCGAGCACGGACATGTTGTCGGTGTTCATCACCCCATGCACAAAGCCCACCCGCATCCAGTGCGCGACCATCGCCGCGGTGCGGGTGCAGACCTCGGCGAACCAGTCGGCCTGGCGCGAAGCGCCGGGCGCCAGATGCGGGAAATCGCGGTCGATGCAGAAATCCACCCAGCGCCGCAGCAGCGCCACGTCACCGCGTGCGGACGGCAGTTCGAAGCTGCCGAAACGGATGAACGAGGGCGCCACCCGGCATACCACCGCCCCCGGTTCGTCGCCCGGATGACCGTCGTAGAACATGTCGCGCACCACCGCCTCGCCGGTGGCGACCAGGCTCAGGGCCCGCGTGGTCGGCACCCCGAGGTGGTGCATGGCTTCCGAACACAGGAATTCGCGGATCGACGAGCGCAGCACCGCGCGGCCATCGGCCCCGCGCGAGTACGGCGTCGGCCCCGCGCCCTTGAGCTGCAGCTCCCAGCGCCGGCCATCGGCCAGCAGCTCGCCGAGCGAGATGGCGCGGCCGTCGCCCAGCTGCCCGGCCCAGTGCCCGAACTGGTGCCCGCCGTAGTTCGCCGCCCATGGCTGCATGCCGTCGTACAACGCGTTGCCGGCGAACACCGCGGCGAAGTCCGGCGCCTGTACGGCCGCGCCGTCGAAACCCAGCATCGCCGCCACGTCCGGCGCATGCGCCAGCAACCGCGGCGCCGCCACCGGGCCAGGCATGACCTGCGACCAGGCCGCGCCCGGCACCTCGCGCCGGCGCGATCCGGTTTCGGCATCGCCGGGCAGTTCGCGCAGGAAACGGTTGTCGAATTTCAGCCGCGGGGTCATTGCCAGGATGTGGGGACGGGGGGCGATGTCACAAGCTACGGTACCCGGCCCCAGCGCCGAACACGGGCATGCAAGGCGCCGGCGCGGCGGGCGGACACAAACAAAAACGCCGGAAGCTTTCGCTTCCGGCGTCGTGGCGACCTTGCGGTTGCTGGGGCTGGATTACAGCGCCTGCACCTGGTCAGCCTGCATGCCCTTCTGGCCCTGCACGGCGACGAAGGTCACCTTCTGGCCTTCCTGCAGCGACTTGAAGCCGGTGCCCTGGATGGCGCGGAAGTGCACGAACAGGTCGGGGCCGCTTTCCGGGGTGATGAAACCAAAACCCTTGGCATCGTTGAACCACTTCACCGTGCCGGTCTGACGCTCAGACATTACAAACTCCTGGAACTATTGATTGGAAATCGCAGCCACCGGGGATCGGGGCCGAGACTGAGTTGCAGGCGTTGGTAAAACGGAACGATGAGCGGATCGGTGAGATCAGCTGCATCAGGCCACGATTCACGGTGACCCTTGCAAGCACAGTGGGGCGAAAGATACGCGGCTTTCCGGCAAAAAGCGACAAATACCGCATTCATCCGCACCGAAACCCCGCTTCCCGGCAACAATCCCGCTAAATTCATTGGCTTGGCGCACCACACGGGTACGCATGCAGCCGCCACCGGGCCGCGCAGCGGCTAGACTGCGCGGCATGGAATCCCCCCTTGCCGCCCCCTCCCCCCGTATCTGGGTGGACGCCGACGCCTGCCCGGCGGTCATCCGCGACATCCTGTACCGCGCCGCCGAACGTACCCGGATCGAAGTGATCCTGGTCGCCAACCGCTGGCTGCAGACGCCCTCCTCGCGCTTCATCCGCGCCATGCAGGTCGCCGGCGGCCCGGACGTGGCCGATGACGCCATCGCCGAACGCGTCGCCGCCGGCGACCTGGTCGTCACCCAGGACATCCCGCTGGCCGCGCGGGTGCTGGCCAAAGGCGCCGCGGCGCTGGACCCGCGCGGCGTGCCGTTCAGCCCCGACAGCATCGCCCAGCGCCTGTCGATACGCGACTTCATGGCCGAACTGCGCGGCGCGGGCGTGCAGACCGGCGGCCCGCCCAGCCTGCACGCGCGCGACCGCCAGGCGTTCGCCGCGCGCCTGGACCAGTGGCTGGCACGGCAACGCTGAAGCAGCGCCCGCCGCGGCTGCGCCCGCGCAGTAGAATGGCGGTCTTTGCCCCGTGATCCCATGGCCCTTACCGCCACCATCCGCAAGGCCGAGCTGCAGATCAGCGACATGGACCGCGGCTACTACGCGACCCACCACCTGACCCTGGCCCAGCATCCCTCCGAAACCGACGAGCGCCTGATGGTGCGCCTGCTCGCCTTCGCATTGAACGCCGACGACCGCCTGGAGTTCGGCCGCGGCCTGAGCACCGACGACGAACCGGACCTGTGGCAGCACGACTACACCGGCGACATCCTGCAGTGGATCGACCTGGGCCACCCCGACGAATCGCGGGTGCGCAAGGCGTGCAACCGCAGCCGCCAGGTGCAGGTGATCAACTACGGCGGCAACGCCTCGGACATCTGGTGGCACAAGCAGGGCAAGGGCCTGGCCCGGTTCGGCAATCTCTCGGTGGTGGACCTGGACGCCGGCTTCGTCGAGCGCTGGGGGCAGCAGATCCAGCGGGCGATGCGCTGGAGCGTGCTGATCCAGGACGGCGAGCTGCAGATCCTCAACGACCAGGTCCAGCTCGACGTCACCCCTGCCTGGCGCAAGCGCGCGACGGCTTGAGCGCGCGGTGGCGATGAATCCGGGCATGACGCCCCAGCACTGCGACGTCCTGGTGATCGGCGCCGGTGCCGCCGGGTTGATGTGCGCGCTCACCGCCGGCCGCCGCGGTCGCGTCGTGCAGGTGATCGACCATGCCAACAAGCCGGGCAAGAAGATCCTGATGTCCGGCGGCGGGCGCTGCAATTTCACCAATACCGGCACCAGCGCCGCCAACTTCATTTCCGCCAACCCGCATTTCTGCAAATCGGCGCTGGCCCGCTACACCCCGGCCGATTTCATCGAAATGGTGGAACGGCACCGCATCGCCTGGCACGAGAAGGAACTGGGGCAGCTGTTCTGCGACATCTCCTCCAAGCTGATCGTGCGCATGCTGCTGGACGAATGCCAGCAGGCGGCGGTGCGCATCCGCACCGACTGCGCGGTGGAGGGCATCGAGCGCGGCGCCGACGGCTTCCGCGTGCGCACCGGCCACGGCCTGTTCCACTGCGCTTCGCTGGTGATCGCCAGCGGCGGCCTGTCCATTCCCAGCATAGGCGCCAGCGGCTTCGGCTACGAGGTCGCGCGCCAGTTCGGCCACGCGGTGCTGCCCACCCGCGCCGGGCTGGTTCCGCTCACCCTCAGCGGCAGGCACCAGGAACGGCTGGCCGACCTCAGCGGCGTGGCGCTGCCGGTCGAGGCGCGCTGCAACGGGCAGGCGTTCCGCAACTTCATGCTGCTCACCCACCGCGGGGTCAGCGGCCCGGCGATCCTGCAGATCTCCTCGTACTGGCAGCCCGGCGACGACCTGCGCCTGGACCTGCTGCCGGGCCACGACCCACTGCAGTGGCTGCGCGACATGAAGCGCGAGCGCGGCGCCTCGGAGCTGCGCACGGTACTGGCCGAGGTCATGCCCAAGCGGATGGCGCAGCGCCTGTGCGAGCACTGGCTGCCGGACCGGCCGGTGCGCCAGCTCGACGAGCCGCAGCTGAAGCAGGCCGCGGCGCTGCTGGGCGATTTCCCGCTGGTGGCCAGCGGCACCGAGGGCTACCGCACCGCGGAAGTGACCCTGGGCGGGGTGGATACACACCAGGTGTCGTCCTCGACCCTGGAGTCGCGGCAGGTACCGGGGCTGTATTTCGTCGGCGAGGTGCTGGACGTGACCGGCTGGCTGGGCGGCTACAACTTCCAGTGGGCCTGGGCCTCCGGGCACGCGGCCGGACAGGCGGCCTGAAGCCGGCGCAGGAACCGCGTCACAGCCAAGCGATCAACGCATGGACGGCACCGCGGCCATGTTGTATTAAACCCGGTCAGAGGGGAGTCCCGAATGCAGAACGGCAAAGAATCAACCCTGCGCCTGCTGATCGTCGACGACAGCGCCGAGAACGCCGAGGCGATCGTCAGCACCTTGCGCAACAGCGGCATCGCCGTCCGTCCATTCCGGCCGCAGGCGCCGGCGGAACTGGTGGAGATCCTGTCCAGCCAGAGCATCGACCTGGTGCTGTGCGCGCCCTCGCAGGTGATTCCGCAGCTGCTGCTCAGCCAGCAGATCGCCGCCAGCGGCAAGGACATCCCGATGATCGGGCTGGCCGACCAGGTCGACGAACGGATGCTGGTGGAATCGGGCGCCAATGGCATCCGCGCCATTGCCCTGCGCCATCGCCCCGAGCACCTGCTGGCGGTCGTGCGCAACGAATGGACCGACCTGCAGGCGCGCCGCGGCCTGCGCCGGATCGAGGCGCAGATGCGCGAGACCGAGCGCCGCTGCGACGCGCTGATCGCCTCTTCGCGCGACCCGATCGCCTACATCCACGAAGGCATGCACATCCGCGCCAACGAGGCCTACCTGGAGATGTTTGGCTACGACACGTTCGAGGACGTGGAAGGCATCTCGCTGCTGGACATGGTCGCGCCGCAGCACGTGGAGGATTTCAAGCAGCTGCTCAAGGCGCTGGGCAAGGGCGAGCCGCCGCCACCGCAGTACGAAGTGCACGCGCGCAACCAGGACGGCGACAGCTTCCCGGCGACGATGGAGTTCACCGCCGCCACCTACGAGGGCGAATCCTGCTTCCAGGTGGTGTTCCGCCGCCGCGAGGAATTCGATCCCGAGCTGGCGCGCGAGGTCGAGGAGCTGCGCCAGCGCGACCAGGTCACCGGCCTGCTCAACCGCCCCACCTTCATGGTGCACCTGGAAAACGCCGTGGCCCAGGTCAGCCGCAGCGATGGCCAGTACGGCTTCCTGCTGGTGGAGCCGGATCACTACGCGCGGCTGCTGCCCGACATCGGCCTGGACTCGGCCGACGCGCTGGTCGCCGCGCTGGGCCAGCACCTTGCCGCCACGCTCGGCGACGGCCTGTCGGTCGCCCGCTTCGGCGAGCACAGCTTCGCGATCCTCGCCCAGGGCGATTACGCGCACACCATGGGGCTGGCCGAGCGCGTGCGCGGCGCCTTCGCCTCGCACGTGTTCAGCATCGGCGCGCGCTCGGCGACGGTCACCGTCAGCATCGGCGGCGTGCAGGTCGGCGAGAAGATCGCCAGCGTCGGCCAGGTGCTGGCGCGCGCCAGCGACTGCATCCGCACCGCGACCGAGCTCGGCGGCAACACGGTCAAGGTCTTCGACCCGGGCGCCGCCGACCGCGTCGAGGAAGAGCGCATCCAGCGCTGGGTGGAGCTGATGCGCGGCGCGCTGGAAGGCGACGGCTTCCAGCTGCGCTTCCGCCCGGTCATCAACCTCATGGGCGAGGCGATCCAGCTGTACGACACCTCGCTGCAGCTGCGCAACAACAACGAGATGGTCGGGCCCTCGACCTTCCTGCCGATCGCCGAGGACCAGGGCCTGCTGGCGCCGATCAACCGCTGGGTGGTCGGGCATGCGATCCAGGCGCTGGGCGAACGCCGCCGTGCCGGCCATCGCACCCACATGATGGTGCGGATCACGCCCGAATCGTTCTCCGATCCGCAGCTGCTGGCGGTGATCCGCGACGGCCTGCAGGCCGAGGGCGTGTCCGGCGACCAGTTGTGGCTGCAGGTTCCCGAGGCCAAGGTGTTCACCCACCTGCGCAACGCCCAGCAGTTCCTGGCCGCGGTCGCGGCGCTGGGCTGCAAGGTCGGGCTGGAGCAGTTCGGTTCCGGTCTGGATTCGTTCCAGTTGCTGGCCCACTTCCACCCGGGCTTCCTCAAGCTGGACAGCAGCTTCACCGCCGACCCGGCGCTGGCCCGCGAGCAGTTGCCCAAGATCCAGGAAATCACCGCCCGCGCGCAGTCGCAGGACATCCGCACCATCGCCGAGTTCGTCTCGGATGCGGCGACGATGAGCCTGTTGTTCAGTTCCGGGGTGGATTACGTGCAGGGCGATTTCGTCGGCGCGGCCGGCCCCGAGATGAACTTCGATTTCGGCTGACGCCAGGCCGGGCGCGCATACCCGGCATCGAGTGGCGCGCGGGGGCACGCCCGCTACAGACGCAAAGGCCGGCGTGGACGCCGGCCTTTGCGCATATCAGGTCAGATCGACCAGGTTCTCGATCTTCACGTCCGGGTTGACGTCGGCGTCGTAATCCACGCCGTCGATGCCGAAGCCGAACAGGCGCAGGAAATCGGCCTTGTAACCGGCCAGGTCGCTGATCTCGTACAGGTTCTCGTTGCTGACCTGCGGCCACAGCGCGACCACCCTGCCCTGCACCTCCGGCGCCATCTCCTTGTAGTCGGCGCGCAGGCGGCCTTCGTCGTCGACCAGGGCGATGCTGCGCCCCTTGCCGTCGACCAGCGCGGGACGGATATGGTCGGCCGCATTGGCGCCGCCCTGCGGACCGTTGTAGAGGATGTCGTACAGGGTATCGAGCTGCTCGATGCAGCCTTCGTGGGTGCCCTCTTCCTTCATCACCTTGAACAGCAGCGACAGGTACAGCGGCATGGTCGGGATCGCCGAGCTGGCCTGGGTGACCACCGCCTTGAGCACCGACACGCGTGCATCGCCGCCGATGCCCTGCAGGCTGGCGCGGATGTCCTTGACCTTGGCGTCCAGGTCCTTCTTGGCGGCGCCGATGGAGCCGTTCCAGTAGATCGCCTGGGTGATTTCCTCGCCGACATAGGTGAACGCGGTGGTGGTCGCGCCCGGCGCCAGCACGCCGGCTTCCAGCAGCGCATCGATCCACATCTGCCAGTCCTCGCCACCCATCACCTGCACGGTGCCGGCGATTTCCTCGGCGCTGGCCGGCTGCAGGGTGGTCTCGGTCAGCACTTCCTTGTCGGTATCCAGCCCGCGCAGGGTGATCGGCTCGCCGATCGGCTTGAGCGTGGAGCTGATGACCTCGCCGGTCTTCGGGTGCTTGCGGCGCGGCGACGCCAGGCTGTAGACCACCTGGTCCACCTGGCCCAGGTCGGCCTTGATGATCTCGATCACCTTGGCCTTGACCTCGTCGGAGAACGCATCGCCGTTGACGCTGCGCGCGTACAGGCCGGCCTGGTGGGCGTACTTCTCGAATGCGGCCGAGTTGTACCAGCCGGCCGTGCCCGGCTTGCTCTCGCTGCCCGGGCGCTCGAAGAACACGCCCAGCGTGGCGGCGTCGCTGCCGAAGGCGGCCTTGATGCGCGCGGCCAGGCCGTAGCCGGTGGAAGCGCCGATCACCAGCACCTTCTTCGGGCCGTGGGCGAGCCTGGGCTGCGCCTTGATGTAGTCGATCTGTTCCTTGACCGCCGCGTCGCAGCCGGCCGGATGGGTGGTGACGCAGATGAAGCCGCGCACACGCGGTTTGATGACCATGGAAACCTCGGTTGGATGCGGGAAAACAGCGCCGCGGCACACGCCGGGCAGGCGCCGAACCGCGAGGATCGTAGTGTGCGCCCGCAGTGAAAACAACCGACGCCACCGCATGGAACGGCGGCGGCGGCAGGGCCGCGGCACCGATGGCGCAAAAGAAAAGAGCCGCGCGGTGCGCGGCTCTTTTCCCGAACAGGCGCGGCCGGACTTACGGGCGGCGCGCCAGTTCCTCGACGTCCTTGGCCTTGGGCAGCAGGTCCTGCTTGGAGACCTTGAACGGCCCGATGCTCAGCAGCGGGACGGCCACGATGATCGACGACACCACCACGATCACCGCGCCCACCATGTGGGTTTCGGCCAGGCCTTCCATCGACTCGCCGCCGTACAGGTACAGCGCCAGCGCCGACAGGAAGAACAGCACCGCGGTGATCACCGTACGCGACAGCGTCTGGTTGATCGAGCGGTTCAGCACCTCCAGCGGTTCCACGCGCAGGCTGCGGAAGTTCTCGCGCACGCGGTCGAACACCACGATGATGTCGTTGATCGCGAAACCCATCACCGACAGCATGCCGGCCAGCACGGTCAGGTCGAACTCGCGGCCCAGCAGCGACATGTAGGCCACGGTCAGGATCAGGTCGAAGAACGCGGTCAGGCTGGCCACCATCGCGAACTTCCACTCGAAGCGCGCGGCGATGTAGATCAGGAAGCCGATCACCATGAACAGCGTCGCGTAGATGCCGTTCATGACCAGGTCCTTGCCGACCTGCGGGCCGACGAACTCGCCCGGCTGCGTGGTGGCCACGTTGTCGGCCGTGCTGATCGCGGCACCCACCTTCTCGGCGACCTTCTGCGCGGCATCGGCGGCGTTGTTGTGCTCGCCTTCGGGCGGCAGGCGGATCATCAGGTCGTTGCCGCCGCCCACGCTCTGCACCTGGGCGTTCTCGAAGCCGGCCGTGGCCAGGCGTTCGCGCACCGCTTCGACATCGACGCTCTTCTCGAAGTGGGTGCGCACCACGGTGCCGCCGGTGAACTCCAGCGCGTAGTTGAAGCCCTTGAAACCGATGATGGCCAGCGACACCAGCAGCAGCGCCACCATCAACGCAAGCACCGGCTTGCGATGGCGCATGAAGTCGATGTTGGTGTCGTTCGGGACGATGTGGAGCGGAAATAGTTTCATGCAGGGATTTTCCTTTAAAAACCCGCGCACGCATGCACGGGCTTTCGCGAAGGGATTCGCGTCAGATCGCCACGGACTGGAGCTTGTTGCGACGGCCGTAGATCAGCACCGCCAGCGCGCGCGACACGGTTATCGCGGTGAACATCGAGGCGAAGATGCCGATGATCATGGTCAGCGCGAAGCCCTTCAGCGGGCCGGTACCGAACGCATACAGCGCCACGCCCACGATCAGGCCGGTGAGGTTGGCGTCGAGGATGGTGCCCGAGGCCTTCTCGTAACCGGCGGCGATGGCGGCCTTGCCCGGCATGCCCAGCCGCAGCTCCTCGCGGATTCGCTCGTTGATCAGCACGTTGGCGTCCACCGACAGGCCGACCGACAGCGCCAGGCCGGCGAAGCCCGGCAGGGTCATGGTCGCGCCGAACAGCGACATCACCGCCACCACGATCAGCAGGTTGAACAGCAGCGCCACCGAGGTGATCGCGCCGAACATGCGGTAGTAGACGGTGAAGAACACCAGGGTGAACACGAACGAGAACACCACCGCCTTGACGCCGCGGGCCACGTTCTCCGCACCCAGGCTGGGGCCGATCACGTATTCCTCGACGAAGTCCATCGGCGCGGCCAGCGAACCGGCGCGCAGCAGCTTGGCCAGGTTGTCGGCCTCGGTCTTCTCCAGGCCGGTGGTGATGAAGTTCTTGCCCAGCGGGCTGTTGATGTTGGCCACGGAGATGACTTCTTCCTTGACCCGGAAGCTGCGCACTTCCTTGCCGTCGACCGTGGTCACCTGCGGGATGCGCTCGGTGTAGACCACGGCCATCGGCTTGTTCACGTTGACACTGGTGACGTCGAACATGCGCTGGCCGCCGACGCTGTTGAGCGTGACCGCGACCGCCGGCAGGCCGTTCTGGTCGGTGGACACCTCGGCCTTGACCATCTGGTCGCCGGTGACGATGGTGCGCTTGTTCAGCAGCACCGGCATGCCGCGACGGTCGCGGTACAGGCGCGCTTCCGGCGGGATGCGGCCGCTGGTCATGGCGTCCTGCGCGTTGCCGTCCACCACCAGGCGGTACTCCAGGGTGGCGGTCGCGCCGATCATGCGCTTGGCTTCGGCGGTGTCCTGCACGCCCGGCAGTTCGACCACGATGCGGTCGTCGCCCTGGCGCTGGATGATCGGCTCGGCCACGCCCAGCTCGTTGACGCGGTTGCGCAGGGTGGTCAGGTTCTGCTCGATGGCGCCGGAGGCGATCTGCAGCATCTCGGTCTGCGGCACGCTCACGGTGATGCGCTCGCCGCTGCCCGAGTAGGTCAGGGTCGGCTGCGCCTTGACCAGCGCGGCACGGGCCTTGTCGGCGTCGGCGGCATTGGCCAGCGTCACCTGGATGTCGTTCTCGCCGCGGCGCTCGACCGAACGGTAACCCACCCGGTTGTCGCGCAGCGTGGTGCGGATGTCCTCGGCGAACGCGTCGAAGCGCTTGTCCACGGCGGCCTTCTTGTCCACCTGCAGCGCGAAGTGCACGCCACCGACCAGGTCCAGGCCCAGCACCATCGGCTTGCCGCCGAGCCCGGCCAGCCAGTCCGGCACGGTCGAAGCCAGGTTCAGGGCCACGGTGTAGTTCTCGCCGGCCTTCTCGCGCAGCACGTCGTTGGCGCGGGTCTGGGCGTCGAGCGAACCGAGGCGGACGATCAGGCTCTCGCCTTCCTTCTCCACCGACTTGGGCGTGACCCCGGCCTCGCCCAGCGCCGCGCTGACGCGCTGCTTGAGGGCATCGTCGATCTGCCCGCCGCGGTTGGCGGTGATCTGCACGGACGGGTCCTTCTGGTACACGTTGGGCAGCGCGTACAGCGCGCTGACCGCCAGGACGACCAGGATCAGGAAGTACTTCCAGCGTGGAAATTCAAGCATTGCAGGTTCCTGCGCGACGCCGGTCCCGGCGCCGCGTCATGACGGAAGGGAAACTCGGGGTCAGGCCGCGGACTTCAGCGTGCCCTTGGGCAGCACGTTGCCGATGGCGCCCTTCTGCACGCGGATGCGGACGTTGTCGGCCACTTCGACGGTGATGAAGTTGTCGCCGATGTCGGTCACCACGCCGGCGATGCCGCCGTTGGTCAGCACCTCGTCGCCCTTGGAGATCTTCTCCAGCATCGCCTTGTGTTCCTTCTGGCGCTTCATCTGCGGGCGGATCATCAGGAAGTACATGACCGCGATCAGGGCGATCGGCAGCAGGAAAGTGCCCATGCCCGGAGCGGCCGGAGCGGCCTGGGCGACGGGAAGCAGGATAGCCATCGGGTTCATCGTGTGTCCTTAACTGTCGGGCGGTGCCTGCCGGTGCCGGCGCCGCGGAACGGATTCAAGCGTGGAAGTATGCCATAGAGGCGGGCCGGTCCAATTGCAAGGCAGCGCCGCCGCCGACCGTCGAGCAACTCCCTCCCCGGCGGCAGGAGCGCCCGGCCCGTGGGGCGCCGCAGCGTGCACGTCCACCGGCCCCACCCTTGCCGATGGCCTTGCCGTGCAGGCCGGCCAGGCGGCCGGCTCGCCCCTTGGGCGGGGAAAGGCGCTACAGCGCCGGCGCAACCGCCCCGCGCGCCGCATAGAAGGACTCGCGGAAGGCCAGGAAGGTTCCCGCCTCGATGGCCGCGCGCATGTCGGCCATCAGCTTCTCGTAGTAATAGAGGTTGTGCAGGGTGCCCAGCATCGGCGCCAGCATCTCGTTGCAGCGGTCCAGGTGGCGCAGGTAGGCACGCGTGTAGCCGCTGCTGCAGGCATGGCAGCCGCAGCCCGGCTCGATGGTGTCCATGTCGCGCTCGTAGCGGGCGTTGCGGATGCGCACCGTGCCGGTGGAGGTGAAGTAATGGCCGTTGCGCGCGTTGCGGGTCGGCATCACGCAGTCGAACATGTCCACGCCGCGGGCCACGCCCTCGACCAGGTCCTCCGGGCGGCCCACGCCCATCAGGTAGCGCGGGCGGTCGGCCGGCAGGATCGGGTGCATGTGCTCGAGCATGGCGTTGCGCTCGTGCTCGGGCTCGCCCACCGCCAGCCCGCCGATGGCGTAGCCGTCGAAGCCGATCTGCTGCAGGCCCTCGGCCGAGCGGCTGCGCAGGTCGGTGTGCACGCCGCCCTGGACGATGCCGAACAGCGCCGCGTCGTTGCCCAGCGCGTCATGGGCATCGCGCGAGCGCCGCGCCCAGCGCAGGCTCAGTTCCATCGAGCGTCGCGCCACGTCCTCGGTGGCCGGGTACGGGGTGCATTCGTCGAAGATCATCACGACGTCCGAATCGAGCACCTTCTGGATCTTCATGCTCTCCTCCGGGCCCAGGAACACGCGGGCGCCATCGGTCGGCGAGGCGAAGGTGACGCCCTGCTCGGTGATCTTGCGGCGGTGCGCCAGCGAGAACACCTGGAAGCCGCCCGAGTCGGTCAGGATCGGCCCGTTCCAGCGGCAGAAGCCATGCAGGCCGCCATGGTCGCCGATCACCTCCAGGCCCGGGCGCAGGTACAGGTGGAAGGTGTTGCCGAGGATGATCTCGGCACCGAGCGCGCGGATCTGCTCGGGCAGCACGCCCTTCACCGAGCCGTAGGTGCCCACCGGCATGAACGCCGGGGTCTGCACGATGCCGCGCGGGAACGAGAGCTGGCCGCGGCGCGCGTTGCCGTCGGTGGCCTGGAGCGTGAACTGCAGTCTGGACATGGGTGTGCTTCGGTCGGTCTGCCGTCCATTGTCGCGGATCGGCGACGACGGCGCAGGAAAGGCGGGGTCAGGCGTCGGGCTGCGGGAACAGCAGCATCGCGTCGCCGTAGCTGAAGAACCGGTAGCGGCCGGCGATGGCGTGGGCGTAGGCATCGAACACCCGCTGCTTGCCGGCGAAGGCCGAGATCATCATCAGCAGGGTGCTTTCCGGCAGGTGGAAATTGGTGACCATCGCATCGACGCTGCGGATGCGGTAGCCCGGGGTGATGAAGATCTGCGTCTCGCCGGCGAACGGGTGCAGTTCGCCCTCGCGCATCGCACTCTCCAGGGCCCGCACCACGGTTGTGCCGACACCGATCACGCGGCCGCCGGCGGCACGGGTCCGCCGCACCTGCTGCACCAGCTCGGCGCCGACATTGAGCCATTCGCGGTGCATCACGTGCCGGGACAGGTCGTCCACCCGCACCGGCTGGAAGGTACCCGCACCCACGTGCAGGGTGATGTGGCCGAAGCCCACGCCACGCGCGCGCAGCCGTTCCAGCAGCGCCTCGTCGAAATGCAGGCCCGCGGTCGGCGCCGCAACCGCGCCCACCTGGCGCGCGAACACCGTCTGGTAGCGCTCGCGGTCGTCGGCCCCGGGCTCGCGGTGGATGTACGGCGGCAGCGGCAGCCGGCCCGCATGCACCAGCCAGGACTCCAGTGACTCGGGCACATCGAACCGCAGCAGGTAGAACTCGCCATCGCGGCCGAGCACCTCGGCCTCGCCACCGGCATCGAGCTGGATGCGGCTGCCGGGCTTGGGCGACTTGCTGGCGCCGACCTGGGCACGCGCCTGCTGGCCGCCGAGCAGGCGCTCGATCAGGATCTCGACCCGGCCACCGCTGGCCTTGTGCCCGAACAGCCGCGCCGGGATCACCCGGGTATCGTTGAACACCAGCAGGTCGCCGGGCTGCAGCAGTTCCGGCAGATCGCGGACATGGCGGTCTTCAAGGGCGGCCGGTGCCGGCGGCACCACCAGCAGGCGGCTGGCGGAACGCTCGGCCAGCGGCGCCTGGGCGATCAGTTCCTCGGGCAGGTCGTAGTGGAAATCGGACTTCTTCAAGGCCGCGACATCGGACGGGGGGAGCCGGCCATTGTACCGGCACCGGCGTACCCGTCCCCTGCCCGGTTGCCGGTTCAGCGCTCGAACTTGGTCGACAGGATGATGGCGCTGGTGGTGCGCTCGACCCCGTCGATCACGCCGATGGCATCGGTGACCACGTCCATCTCGCCGACCCCGCCGACCACCACCATCGCCACCAGGTCATGGGCGCCGCTGACCGAGTGCAGGCTGCGGACCTCGGCGATCTCGCGCAGCGCCTTGACCACGGCCGGCATCTTGCGCGGCGACACGGTGATCAGCACGTGCGCACGCACCTGGCCCTGCTCGTAGTCCTCGTGGGTACGCACGGTATAACCGGCGATCACCCCCTGCTGTTCGAGCCGGTCGATGCGGCTCTGCACGGTGGTGCGCGACAGCCCGAGCCGGCGCGCGATCTGCGCGGTGGAAGCCCGCGCGTCCTCGCGCAGCACGGACAGCAGGCGTTCGTCAGCGGGAGAAATCTTCACATCGCGGGCCGGTTTCGTCGATCCGACGAAATTAACCCGATTTTCGACGGAATGACAGCTGCCATATGACCAGAATCTCCAGATAATGACTGTACAAGACCTTTCTGGAGATGAGCATGACCGTACTCGGCCCACTCGCCGCGCTCCGCGCGCACGCCGGCACCCGCCTGACAACGGGGCTGGACGATGCCGCCATCGAACGCCTGGCCGCCGCCCATCCCGACCTGGTTGCCGCCATCGCCGCGGCCGCCAGTGAATATGCCCGCATCAAGGACGAGGCCGCCGACCTGCTGGACCTGGACGAGAAGGACCAGATCGCCGCGATGCAGGCCGGTTTCGTCAATTTCTACGCCGACGACGCGGTGGTGCCGTACATCGCCCTGGCCGCCTGCGGCCCGTGGGTGGTCTCGCTCAAGGGCGCGGTGCTGTACGACGCCGGCGGCTACGGCATGCTCGGTTTCGGCCACACCCCGGCCGAGGTGCTGGCCGCCGCGGCCAAGCCGCAGGTGATGGCCAACATCATGACCCCGAGCCTGTCCCAGCGCCGCTTCGTGCAGGCGCTGCGCAAGGAGATCGGCCACACCCGCGGCGGCTGCCCGTTCTCGCACTTCATGTGCCTGAACTCCGGTTCCGAGGCGGTCGGCCTGGCCGCGCGCATCGCCGACATCAACGCCAAGCTGCAGACCGACCCGGGTGCACCGCACGCCGGCGCCACGGTCAAGCGGGTGGTCATCAAGGGCAGCTTCCATGGCCGCACCGACCGTCCGGCGCTGTACTCGGATTCGACCCGCAAGACCTATGACCGCTTCCTGGCCAGCTACCGCGGCGAGGACAGCGTGATCGCCATCGCCCCGTACGACGAGGCGGCGCTGCGCAAGGTGTTCGACGACGCCAAGGCCCACAACTGGTTCATCGAGGCGGTATTCCTGGAGCCGGTGATGGGCGAAGGCGACCCGGGCCGCGCGGTTCCGGTCAGCTTCTACAAGCTGGCGCGCGAACTGACCCGCGCCCACGGCAGCCTGCTGCTGATCGACTCGATCCAGGCGGCGCTGCGCGCGCACGGCACCCTGTCCTTCGTCGACTACCCCGGCTACGAGACCCTGGACCCGCCGGACATGGAGACCTACTCCAAGGCCCTGAACGGCGCCCAGTTCCCGCTGTCGGTGCTGGCCGTCACCGAGCACGCCGCGCACCTGTACCGCAAGGGCGTGTACGGCAACACCATGACCACCAACCCGCGCGCGCTGGACGTGGCCTGCGCCACCCTGGCCCGCCTGACCCCGGACGTGCGCCGCAACATCCGCGAACGCGGCGAGCAGGCGGTGCACAAGCTCGAGGCGCTCAAGGCCCGGCTGGGCGGGCTGATCACCAAGGTCCAGGGCACCGGCCTGCTGTTCTCCTGCGAACTGGCCCCGCAGTTCAAGTGCTACGGCGCCAATTCCACCGAGGAATGGCTGCGCATGCACGGCGTCAACGTGATCCACGGCGGCGAGAATTCGCTGCGCTTCACCCCGCATTTCGGCATGGACGAGGCCGAGCTGGACCTGCTGGTGGACATGGTCGGCCGCGCCCTGGCCGAAGGCCCGCGCCGCGAGCAGGCCGACGCGGCCTGATCCACACCGCTGCGCGAGCGGCAAACTGAAGAGGCGGCCACTGGCCGCCTCTTCGTTTCCATGTCCCGGCCTGCGGGCCAGGCCACGAACGTCGCACTCACCGCACCTCGACCACCGCCACCGACGGCGCCGACGGCGATGCCTGACCCCATCCGCCCAGCGCCTTGTAGACGGCGACCACGCTGACGTTGACCCCGGCCTCGGCGGCAGCCAGCGCGTCGTCGGCCGCCAGTTGGCTGCGCTGCGCATCGAGCAGCGCAAGGAAGTCCTCCGAGCCCTCGCGGTAGCGCACCCGGGCCAGCGCCTCGGCGCGACGCGCGGCCTGCGCCTGTTCGGCGACGATCGACAGCCGTGCCTGCTGCCTGGCATAGCGGGCCAGCGCATTCTCGGCATCCTCCAGCGCCAGCAGCACCGTCTTCTCGTACTCGGTCGCCGCGCCGTCGGCCTGGGCACGGCTGGCGCGCAGCCGCGCGTGCACGCTGCCGACGTCGAACGCGCTCCAGCTCAGCGACGGCGCCAGCGACCAGGCCTTGTTGCCGCCGTTGACCAGACTGCCGGCATCGCCGCCGAGGAAGCCGACGAAGCCGGTCAACGACAACCGCGGGAACAGGTCGGCGGTTGCCACGCCGACCCGCGCGGTGGCCGCGGCCAGGCGGCGCTCGGCCGCGCGTACGTCGGCGCGTCGCTGCAGCAGCATGCTGGTATCGCCCAGCGGCAGGGCCCTGGCGAACGCCGGCATCGGGCGCGGTTGCAGCAGCGCGTCCAGCGAACCCGGACGCTGTCCCAGCAGCACCGCCAGCCGGTTCCGCGACTGCGCCAGCGCCAGTTCCAGCAGCGGGATGTCGGCCTCGATCGCCTTCAGCCGCGCACGGCTGCTCTGCACGTCGAGTTCGCTGCCCGCGCCCAGCTTCCAGCGGGTCTCGGTCAGTGCCTGGGTGTCGCGCAGGTTGAGCAGGGTCTTCTCGGCCACGGCGATGCGCTTCTGCGTGCCGCGCAGCTCGAAGTAGTTGCGCGCGACCTCGGCGGCCACCAGCACCTGCGCATCGACCAGGTTGGCCCACTCCGCGTCCAGGTCGGCGCGCGCCGCCTCCGCGGCCCGCCGCTGGCGCCCGAACAGGTCCAGTTCCCAGCCGGCATCGAAGCCGAGCTGGTAGCGCTCGCCGGACACGCGCGCCCCGTCCTGTGCCGGGTCCGGCTGCCGGTAGCGTTCCTGGCTGACGGCCGCGGTGACGTGCGGCGCCTGGTCGAACCGGCGCTCGACGAACACCGCGCGCGCCTGCTGTACGCGCGTCAGCGCCAGCGTGAGGTCGAGGTTGTCGGACAACCCCGCATGCACCAGCTGGCCGAGCACCGGATCATCGAACTGCGCCCACCAGCCGGCCACCGGCGACTGCGCGCTGTACACCGGCGCGGTGGCGCCGTGCAGCACCACCGGCTGCTGCGCCGGGGCGTGGTAATCCGGGCCGACGCTGGCGCAGCCGGCCAGCAGCAGGCCGGACAGCGCCGCGGCCAGTGCCGCCCTCACCATGGCAGCACCTGCCCGAGATGGGTGAAGCTGCCGCTCGGCCCGTCCGCGTCGAGCAGCGCCATCTGCACGCTGGAGCGCGCACCGTCGGCGACGTCGATCTCGCCCTCGCCCGCGTTCATGTCGGTCCTCACATAGCCCGGGTGCACGGTATTGACCTTGATCGGCGTGGCGCGCAGTTCGTAGGCCAGCGACAGGGTCCAGTTGTTCACGGCCGCCTTGGACGCGTTGTAGGCCGGTACCTTGAAGTCGTAGATAGGCGAGGCCGGATCGGCATGCAGCGCCTGCGAGCCGAGGATGCTCGACACGTTGACGATGCGCCCGGCCGCCGAGCGCCGCAGCAGCGGCAGGAACGCCTGGGTGACGGCCACCAGCGCATGCACGTTGGTGTCGAAGGTCCGCCGCCAGGTGTCGAGCGGCTGCGCCGACGGCGGCAGCGAAGGATCCTCCAGCAGCACGCCGGCGTTGTTGACCAGGATGTCGAGCCGGCCGTGGCGCTGCCCGACATCGCGCACCGCCGCGTCGATGCTGCCGGCATCGGTGACGTCCAGTTGCAGTGCCTCCACCGGCAGTCCTTCGGCCTGCAGTTCCAGTGCCAGCACCAGCGCCGTTTCGCGCTTGCGGCCGGCGAGCAGCGTATGCACGCCGGCGCGGGCCAGCTGGCGTACCGTTTCCAGGCCGATGCCACGGGTGGCGCCGGTGACCAGCGCGATCTTGTTCTGTTGGGTATTCATGGATGCATGTCTCGGTTGGATGTGCCGTCGCCCGAGGGTGTCGGGCGACGGCGGAAGGCAGGGTCAGTGATGCAGGGTCGGTTCGCCATGCTGCACCAGCTGGCCGCCGCCGTTACGGGTGACTAAGGTGCGCAGCGCGACGTAGAACACCGGGGTCAGGAACAGGCCGAACAGGGTCACGCCCAGCATGCCGGCGAACACGGTGATGCCGGTGACCGAGCGCACTTCGGCGCCGGCACCATGCGACAACACCAGCGGCACGGTGCCGGCGATGAAGGCGATGGAGGTCATCACGATCGGGCGCAGGCGCAGGCGGCAGGCCTCCAGCGCGGCGTCGACGATGCCCTTGCCGCCCATCTCCAGTTCGCGGGCGAACTCGACGATCAGGATCGCGTTCTTGCACGCCAGGCCCATCAACACCACCAGCCCGACCTGCACGAACACGTTGTTGTCGCCGCCGGTCAGCCATACCCCGAACAGCGCCGACAGCAGCGTCATCGGCACGATCAGGATCACCGCCAGCGGCAGCGACCAGCTCTCGTACAGCGCCGCCAGCACCAGGAACGCGAGCAGGATGGCCACCGGGAACACGATGAAGGCGGCCTTGCCCTGGGTGGCCTGCTGGTAGCTCAGGTCGGTCCATTCGGTGGTCATGCCCACCGGCAGCATCTTGGCGGCGATGGCGGTCAGCCGGTTCATCGCCTCGGCCGAGGACAGCATGCGCGGATCGGCCTCGCCGGCCAGGTCGGCGGCCGGGTAGCCGTTGAAGCGCAGCACCGGGTCCGGGCCATAGGTTTCCCGCAGGGTCACCATCGACCCGATCGGCACCATCTCGCCGCGGTCGTTGCGGGTGCGCAGCCGGGCGATGTCCTCCACGTTTTCGCGGAACGGGCCGTCGGCCTGCGCGATCACCTGCCAGGTGCGGCCGAACTGGTTGAAGTCGTTGACGTAGGCCGACCCCAGGTAGGTCTGCAGGGTGTCGAACAGCTCGGTGAGCTGCACGCCCTGCGCCTTGGCCTTGACCCGGTCCACCTCCGCGTCCAGCTGCGGCACGTTGGCCTGGTAGCTGGTGATCGGGAACGCCATGCCCGGGGTCTGCGCCACCGCGCCCTGCATCGCCTGCACCGCGTTCTGCAGCGCGCCGTAGCCGAGGTTGCCGCGGTCCTCGATGAACAACTGGTAGCCGTTGCCGTTGCCCAGCCCCAGGATCGGCGGCGGCATCATCGAAAACGCGAAGCCTTCCTGCAGGCCGGCGATCTTCTGGTTGATCTCGGCGTTGATCTGCGCCGCACTGCGGCCATTGCGCTCGTT
This sequence comes from Stenotrophomonas acidaminiphila, assembly GCF_001431595.1. GTDB lineage: Bacteria > Pseudomonadota > Gammaproteobacteria > Xanthomonadales > Xanthomonadaceae > Stenotrophomonas > Stenotrophomonas acidaminiphila. Next base: position 35,556 of record NZ_LDJO01000027.1, on the reverse strand, counting down.
GAACGGCTTGAGCGGGATGAACGCCACGCCGGTGTTGGGGGTATTGGTGAACTGCAGCGCGTTCAGGCCCGGGAACGAGATGGTGTGGGCCACGCCGTCGGTTTCCTGGGCGATCTTCGCCACCTTGCGCAGCATGGCGTCGGTACGCGCGATCGACGCGCCTTCCGGCAGCTTCACCCCGGCGATCAGGTACAGCTTGTCCTGGGTCGGGATGAAGCCCGGCGGCACCAGCTTGAAGATCACCCCGGTACCGGCCAGCAGGATCGCGTAGACCACGAACACCGCGCCGCGACGGCCGAGGATCCTGGCCACGCCCCGCTCGTAGCGTTCCGAGCTGGACCTGAAGAACCGGTTGAACGGGCGGAACACCCACCCGAACAGGCGCTCGATCAGGCGGCTGGGACCGTCCTTGGGCGCACCGTGGGGCTTGAGCAGGCGCGCGGCCAGCGCCGGCGACAGGGTCAGCGAATTGATCGCCGAGATCACCGTGGAGATGGCGATGGTGACCGCGAACTGCTTGTAGAACTGCCCGGTGACACCGGACAGGAAGGCCATCGGCACGAACACCGCGCACAGCACCAGGGCGATGGCGATGATCGGCCCGGACACTTCCTTCATCGCCTGGTGCGCGGCGGCCGTGGGCGACAGGCCTTCCTCGATGTTGCGCTCGACGTTCTCCACCACCACGATCGCGTCGTCGACCACGATGCCGATCGCCAGCACCAGGCCGAACAGGCTCAGCGTATTGATCGAGAAGCCCAGCAGGTACAGCGCCGCGAAGGTACCGACCACCGACACCGGCACCGCGATCAGCGGAATGATCGAAGCCCGCCAGGTCTGCAGGAACAGGATCACCACCAGCACCACCAGGGCGATGGCTTCCAGCAGCGTGGAGACCACCGCCTTGATCGAATCGCGCACGAAGATGGTGGTGTCGTACACCGCCTCGTATTTGACGTCGGCGGGGAAGGTCTTCTGCATGCCGTCCATGGTGGCGATGACCTTGTCGCGGATCTCCAGCGCATTGGCGCCGGGCGCCTGGAAGATGCCGATGCCCACCGCGTTCTTGCCGTCCAGCTGCGAGCGCAGGGTGTAATCGCCGGCACCCAGTTCCAGCCGGGCGACGTCGGACAGGCGCACGATCTCGCCGTCGGTGCCGCTCTTGAGCACGATGTCGCCGAATTCCTGCTCGCTCTTCAAGCGGCCCTGGGCGTTGATCAGGGTCAGGAAGCGGCTGTCGGGCAAGGGTTCTGCCCCCAGCTGGCCGGCCGAGACCTGCACGTTCTGTTCACGCATCGCGCGCACCACGTCGCTGGCGGTCAGGCCGCGCGCGGCCACCTTGCCCGGGTCGAGCCAGGCACGCATGGCGTAGTCGCCGCCGCCGAAGATCTGCGCGTCGCCGACCCCGGGGATGCGCGCCAGCGCATCCTTGACGTGCAGGCGCGCGTAGTTGCGCAGGTACAGGGTGTCGTACTTGCCGCCCGGCGAGGTCAGGTGCACCACCATCAGGAACGTCGGCGACTGCTTCTGCGTGGTCACCCCCTGCCGGCGCACGTCCTCGGGCAGGCGCGCCTGCGCCTGCGCCACCCGGTTCTGCACCTTCACCGCGGCCGCGTCCGGGTCGGTGCCCGGGCGGAAGGTGACGGTCATCTGCAGCACGCCGTCGGAGCCGGCCACCGACTTGAGGTACATCATGCCCTCGACGCCGTTGATGGCCTCCTCCAGCGGGGTGGCGACGGTCTCGGCGATGACCTTGGGGTTGGCGCCCGGGTACACCGTGCGCACCACCACCGACGGCGGCACCACTTCCGGGTACTCGCCGACCGGAAGGATCGGGATCGCGATCAGGCCCGCGGCGAAGATCATGATCGACAGCACCGCCGCGAAGATCGGCCTGTCAATGAAGAAACGCGAAAAATCCATCTGCTTGAGTCCTTGCAGTGGCCGGCGCCGGCATGCAGCCACCCTGCCCTCGCCCATCCGGGCGAAGGCCAGGCACCCGGCTGGCGGCCGGCATCAGGTTGAAACGGGGGTCAGTTCAGGGTGGTGGCGTCGCGGCCGGCGCCGACCGCGGTGGCAGGCTGCATCGCCACCGCACGCACCTGCACCGGCATGCCCGGCATGAACACCTTCTGCACGCCGTCGACGATCACCCGGTCGCCCGGCGCCAGCCCGGCCTCGACGATGCGCAGGCCCTCGGCGCTGCGCCCGAGCTGGACATCGCGACGCTGCGCCTTGCCGTCCTTGTCGACCACGTACACGTACTTGCGGTCCTGGTCGGTCAGTACCGCCCTGTCGTCGATCAGCAGGGCGTCGAACGCGCCGCTGCCGAGCAGCCGCACGCGGGCGAACAGGCCCGGGGTGAACTGGCGGTCGCGGTTGTCCAGCAGCGCGCGCACGCCGATGGTGCCGGTGCTGCGCGCGACCTGGTTGTCCAGGAAGTCGACCTTGCCCTCGTGCGGGAAGCCCTCCTCGCCGCTCAGCGCCACCTTCACCGGCAGCGCGGCCTCGCGCTCGCTGGGGCGCTCGCCGGCACGCGCCATCCTTGCGTAGCGCAGGAAAGTACCCTCGTCGGCATCGAAGTACACATGCACGGTATCCAGCGACACCAGGGTGGTCAGCACGCTGGCGCTGTCACCGGCGGTGACCAGGTTGCCGGCGGTGACCATGGCGCGGCCGGCGCGGCCATCGATCGGCGCGCGCACCCGGGTGAATTCCAGGTTGAGGCGGGCCGCATCCACCGCGGCCTGCGCCGCCTGCACCGCGGCACCGGCCTGCTCGGCGGCAGCGCGGCGCTGCTCGGCGGTCTCCGCGGCGATGGCCTGTTGCTCGGCCAGGCGGCGCGCGCGTTCGGATTCGCTGCGTGCCAGCGCGGCCTGGGTCCGGGCGCGCGCCAGCTCGGCGCGGGCGCGGTCGTACTCGGCCTGGTAGCTGCGCGCATCGATGGTGAACAGCACCTCGCCCTTCTTCACTTCCTGGCCTTCGGTGTAGTTGACCTTGTCGATGTAGCCGGACACCCGCGGGCGCAGTTCCACGCTCTGCACCGCCTCGACGCGGCCACTGAACTCGTCCCATTGGCTGACCTGCCTGACCAGCACCGGTGCGGCGCTGACCTCCGGTGCCGGCAGTGCCGCGGCATCCTGCGCGTGGCCACCGCTGCACGCGGCCAGGACGGCGATGGTCAGCGCCGACATGCCGGCCAGGGCAAGGCGTCGCGCGAGGCGTGGAGTGTTGGAGATACCTTTCATGTCATGCATCCATCAGGGGAAAGAGGGGCGCCGGGGTGGGCATGGAACGGGCCGGTGCCGGGTGCGTCGCGCAGTGTGCGCGGGGGCTGCTGACAGCCACTGTCAGCAGCCGGGGACGGCGGCACGGGAATCCGTGCATGGCGCGCGCCTTCCGCGCAAACGCCGCGCTGTCCCGCGGGCCGGAGGTGGGCGCCGGCATTTTCACTGTCCCGCTCACGGAAATTTTTCTCCCACAGGCGGGACAAACGCCATCGCCAAGCGCACGGCCAGTCGTCGCAGCAGCGGCCGCGGCGGGGCCACGGTCGTCGCCTCACGCATTGCGCGCAGCGCGGCGAAGTGCAGTGGATTCAAACCGTTGTCCCGCCTGGAGCGGCGGTCGGCGACGGCAAACGCCGGCGCACGGCGCGTCGGCAGGAAAGCGGGAAGGTGGCGCAGGCGCATGGCTGCAGGTCCGTTCGGTGCGGAGGCGGCCAAGTTACGCCCCTAATCCATACTTGATTAGTACGGATTGAGGGGAATAATCGTCCCGTCGCCGGCACAATCCCGCTGCCACAGGAACCGTCTCCCATGGCCCACGATCTCAACGACACCCTGATCTTCGTCAAGGTGGTCGAACAGGGCAGCTTCACCGCCGCCGCACGCCTGCTCGGGCACCCCAAGACCACGGTCAGCCGCAAGGTGCAGGAACTGGAGGAACGGCTCGGCGCGCGCCTGCTGCACCGGACCACGCGCCGGCTGGGGCTGACCGAAGCCGGCACGGTCTATTACGAACACTGCCAGCGCATCGCCCGCGAGCTCGAACAGGCGCAGAGCGCGGTCAGCCAGCTGCAGTCCGGTCCGCGCGGCTGGCTGCGCTTCACCGTGCCGTACGCGGTCGGCGTCAACTGGATAGCCCCCCTGCTCGGCCAGTTCCAGGCGCAGTACCCGGAAATCCGCGTGGACATGCACCTGGGCAACGAGATGCTCGACCTGATCTCCGGCGAGACCGATCTGGCGCTGCGCGTCGGCCCGCTGCCCGACTCCAACCTGATCGCGCGCAAGCTCGGCAGCCTGCGTACCCAGGTATTCGCCAGCCCTGCCTACCTCCAGCGCCACGGCGAACCGCGGCATCCGGACGAACTGCAGCATCACCGTACGCTGGCGCTGCGCAAGCACCAGCAGGGCCAGAACAACCGATTCGCCTGGTCGCTGGCCGAAGACGGCGGGCAGATGCGCGAGTTCCCGGTCAATCCGCTGATGGTGGCCAACGACACCGCCGCGCTGAACTCGATGCTGGTCGGTGGCGAGGGGCTGATGCTCAGCAGCGACGTGATGGCCAAGCCGTTCGTCGAGTCGGGCATGCTGCGCCGGGTGCTGGCCGGCTGGACCGGCCCGGACTACGACTTCAGCGCGGTGTTCGCCGGCGGCGGCATGGTCTCGCCCAAGGTGCGCGCCTTCGTCGACTTCCTGGTGGAAAAGCTCAACCTGGACGCCAACTACATGCTGCTGCAGTGCCCCAACGCCAAGCATCTGATCGAGCGCGAACCCAGCTACTGCCAGCGCGGCCTGGAGGTCGCCGAACTGCGGGTGCTCGAGACGCTCAGCGCCTGATGGTCACGGCGCCGGTGATGGCGGCCGTGGCCGCCGTCGCCCGCGGTTGCGTCGTCGGGTTCAATAGCCGCGGCCGTACGGCCACAGCGGTACCACCTGTACTTCCTTGCAGCCGTCGTAGCGGCTGCAGCTGCCGAAGTAGCCCGGTCCGGAATAGCGCTGGCGGGCATCGCGGTTGTAGGGGCTGTTGTAGAAATCCGGGCGGAACAAGTGGCCCGCGCCGTGGTAGCGCATCGGCGTCCGCGGCGCCGCGAAGGGTTGCACCGGGGCTGCGGCCACCGCGTCGCTGCCGGTGTCGGCGCCGGTGACATAGCCTTCCTGTGGGTCGTAACGCACCATGCGGTAGTAAATGGTCTGGCCGCCCTGCTGGCGCGTGCGCAGCGCCTGCAGCGCGCCGTCGGCATGCACGTATGGCCGGCCGTTCTCGAACACCACCTCGGAGGGGTTCACCTGCTCCTCCTCCAGCGGCGGCTGCGCCAGCGCGCTCCCCGCCAACCCGGCCAGCAGCAGCGCTGTCCCTGCCACGATCCCTATCCTGCCTGCGCGCATGACGTTCCTCCCTGGGGTTGTCCGGCGTCACCCGCGACGCCGGCCTGCGACCGCCGCCCCTCGACGGCGCGTGCCGACGACGTCCCCGGGCGACAGGCCGGTTGCGCGCGCCTGGCGGCACGCGATCGCGGCGAGTATAGGCGGCGGTGCTTCCACTGGCATCCCTCGAGGCGCGGAAGCTTGACGGCCGTCGCTGCCTTCCCCCGGTCCCGCCATCTACTCCCAGCAGCGGTCGCCGCGGCCCTTGGGCGAGAGCGGGCGCGGGCAGTCACGCGGCCCGATGCGGTCCTCGCTGCGTTCGTGCAACTGCCTGCCGTCGCCATCGCGCACCAGCTCGAACGCGTCGTACAGGCGCCCGGTGGCGGTGCGCGCCTCGTAGCGCAGGCGCTGCCCATCGATGCGCAGCACCTGGAACAACTGCGTGTCCTCGGCCACCGGCGCCATGCTGGCGCGTGCCTGCGTCGACAGCCGGTACTGCTTGGCGCCGGCCACCGACACCAGGTACTGCGGCGTGGCCTGCCCGGCCACCCGGCCGCCGCGGCGGCCATAGACATGGTCGTGGCCCTGCAGCACCAGATCGACGCGGTGCCGCTCCAGCACCGGCAGCACATGCTCGCGCAGCAACCGGTTCTCGCGATCCTGGCGCGGCGAGAACATCGGCTGGTGGACCATCACCAGGTTCCAGCGGGCCGGGCTGCCGGCCAGCACCTGCTCGAGCCAGCGCGCCTGCGCCTGCGCCGTACCCAGGTCCAGCGCCGAGGTGCCGTCGAGCACCACCACGCGTGCGTCCTGGTAGTCGAACCAGTAGCTGGTGCCCTGCGCGCCCGGCGCGCCGTTGCCCGGCAGGGCGAAGGCCAGCGGCCAGTGCGCACCGAGCACCCGGCGTTCCCGGGGCGTGTCCTCGAACTCCTCGAGGTACTCGTGGTTGCCCGCCGCCGGCGCCACCACCATCGAGGTCGGCAGTGCACCGGCCGCCTCGAACCACTCGCCCCACTCGTTGTCGTCCTCGCCGTCGCCGCCGCTGACCAGGTCGCCCGCGTACAGCGCCAGGCGCGCATCCGGCGCATGCCGCATCGCCTCGCGCACCACCCGCGTGGTTAGGCTGACGTTCTTGTTCTGGGTATCGCCGAAATACAGCAGGGTCAACGGCTGGCCCGGCGCAGGCGCGGTCCGGGTGTGGTGCCAGGCGCTCCAGGTACGGTCGCCCTGCACCCGCCAGGCGTAAAGCGTGTCCGCCTGCAGGCCATCGACGCGGACATGGTGCTGGTGCGCCTGGCCATTTTCCGTGGCCTGTGCCCGGCTGGCGGCCGCCAGCCGCCGCGGTGCGCCCATATCGGGGGAATCGCCGGCAACGACGATTTCCAGGATCGGCGCGGAGACCGACGCGTCGGTCCGCCACGACACCGCGAAACCGCCGGCGCCGTCCTGCAGCGGCGAGGCCACGATGCGGTCGGGAAAGCCGCTGGGCGCGTAGTGCATCACCGCCGCCGGCACCCGTGTATTGGGCTCGACCCCGGTGTTCGCCTGCGCGCCGCCTGCCAGCGCGAGCAGCAGCAGTACGCCCCGGCGCAGCGCGTCGCGGCGCGCGCTCATTGCGCGCACGCCGGCAGCGACAGCGCGCTGGCGATGTCGCGCCAGTCGAACGCGGCCACGCCCTGGTCCAGGTGCGAGGCGTAGAACACGCCCTGCGGGAAGCGCGCGTCGCCGCGCGGGTCCAGCCACACGCCGTCGGTCAGGCCGGTGACCTGGCCGGCGAACGAGCCGACGTGCGCCAGCCCACGGCGCTCGAACAGGTGGAACACGGTGCGGTCGGCGAACTGGTCGCTGGCCACCCACCAGCCGCTGCCATCGGCGCAGGCCATCAGCGCGATGCCCTCGGCCTGCGCCCGGTACTGCCCGGCGCCGACATCGCGACCCAGGTAGCGCCCCTGCAGGTCGTACTCGCGCAGGCGGGTGCCGGTGGGCACGTCTTCCTCGGCCACCAGCAGGCGGTCGTGGGCCGGGTCGCCGAACAGCGACTCGGGCACGCGGATCGCGCCCGCCGCGCTGGTATCGCCGAAGGCACCGGCCGCGCGTGCGCTCCAGCCATCGCCATCGCGCGCCACCTGGTAGCGACGGAAGCGCCGGTCCAACTGGTCCAGGGGCGGCACGATGTCGTCGCCGTTGGCATCCTCGCCGGCCATGTAGGCATCGCTGACCAGCACCTCGTAGCCGTCGCCGCTGGCACGTACCCACAGGCCATAGGGCTGCTGCAGTTCGGCCGCGCCGAACACCAGCAGCGGGGTGAACTCCGGCAACCGGAACATCTGCACGCGCCGGTTGTCGCGCTCGACCACGAACAGATAGCGGTCGTCGATGGTCGCCACGCCATTGGGGCGCTGCAGCCGTCCCGGTGCCGTACCCGGGCCGCCCACCGTGCGCAGGCGCCGGCCGGTGTCGCCGTCGTACACCACCAGCGCATCGGTGGCCTTGGCCGTGGCCACCAGCATGCGCCGGCCGTCCTGCAGCCAGCTGGCCGGCGAATCGATGTTCTCCTCCGGCGTGGCCGCGGTCACGAACGCCTCGCGCACGACCACGTGCGGCACCGGGTGGTCGCGCAGCAACACATCGTCGGCGTCGTACTGGTCCGGCTCGCGGTCGGCCACGACCGGAGCGACGGAACACGCCGCGAGCGGCAACAGCAGCAACAACGGCAACAGGCGGAGCGGGCGGCGCGACGTCATGGAATCCTCGATGCGGCAGGGGTGGCCGCGCATCGTATGACCCCAATGTGACAGCGCGGAGAAGCGACATGCGGCTGTCATCATGCAGCATCGCTGTCACGCCGCTGCCATACCGCGAGGTGAAAGTTCCGTTCATTTTCAACCCACGGACCTTCCACCCGATGAAACGCAACACCTTGGCCCTGCGCCTGTCGCACGCCCTCGTCTGCGCCACCCTGCTGCCGGCAGGCGCGACGTTCGCCCAGGCCAGTCCGGATGGCGCCACGGACGGCACCGGCGAACCGAAGCAACTGGACACCGTCGTGGTCCAGGGCGAGATCGCCTACCGCAACCGCACCGCCGACATCGAGCCGGTGCTGTCCTACGACCTGGAGTACTTCCAGCGCTTCGAGCCCAATACCGTCGGCGACATGCTCAAGCGCGTGCCGGGCATGACCTTCGTCGGCTCGGACATCATGGAGTTCGACGGCGCGATGATGCGCGGCATGGCCGCCGGCTATACCCAGGTGCTGATCAACGGCAAGAAGGTGCCCGGCGCCGGCGACGACCGCTCGTTCTGGGTGGACCGCATCCCCGCCGAAATGGTGGACCACATCGAGATCCTGCGCAGCGCCAGCGCCAACCGCAGCGGCGATGCGATGGCCGGCACCATCAACATCGTGCTGCGCGACGCCTACCAGTTCGACGGCAGCTACCTGCGCGTGGGCGTCAACCGCTGGTTCGACGGCGAGCTCAACCCCACCTTCGGCGCGGTGACCAGCGGCAAGGCGCTGGGCGGGCGCCTGCTGGCCGGCGTCAACGTGCAGGACCGCTACCGCGGCAAGATCAAGCGCTCGGACCGTTACACCGACCCCGGCCGCGGCGAGCTGCTCAGCTGGGAGGACCAGAACGAGGTCAAGGACGGCCGCGACTACTCGGCCAACGTCTCCTACAGCGCCGACATCGGCGACAGCGGCCGGCTGAGCGTGGACGGTTTCTTCGTGAAGACCGACCGCGACGTCACCGAGGTCTCGCACGAAGTCGAGTACGACGATGGCGACGTCATCGAGTCGCGGGTGCCGGGGCTGAACCCGGTGGACCAGCAGAACTGGGGCATCGGCGCCGGTTACCGCTTCGACATGGCCGGCGGCAGCACCCGGCTGGACCTGGATTTCGCCCGTTTCCAGGACGGCAGCGCCGAGCGCGAGGAGAAGCACGAATACCTCAACGGCAGTTGGGACGCCTCCGAGGCCGAGGCCGAAGCGGTGGACGCGCGCGATACCGAAGTCGGCGCCAAGCTCGCCCATGTGCGTCCGCTCGGCGCCGCCGAGCTGGAGTTCGGCATCGATTACCGGCGCAAGAAGCGCGATGTGTCCTACACCCGCTACGCGTGGGAGGCCGCGCGCGAAGGCGACGCGGTGGACTATGCGCTGGACGGCGTCATCGGCTCGCTGATCGAGGAAACCCGGCTCGACCCGTATGCGATGCTGTCCGGCCATGCCGGCGCGTTGTCCTGGGAAACCGGCCTGCGCTACGAGACCACCCGTTCGGACGTACGCCACCACGAAGATGGCGATGCCGGCGGCCAGGTCCGTCGCGACTACAACGAACTGCTGCCGTCGCTGCACCTGAAGTGGGACGTGAGCGAACAGACCCGCATCAACCTGTCGCTGGCCCGTACCGTCAAGCGCCCGAACTTCAACGAACTCATCCCCGCACTGCTCGACGGCGAGTACGGCGACAACGACTACGTCGGCAACCCGCGGCTGTCGCCGGAAACCGCCAACGGCATCGACCTGGGCTTCGAGCGCCGGCTCGGCAAGCACGGCGTGGTCGGCGTGAACCTGTTCTACCGCGACGTCAGCGACCTGATCGAACTGGTCAACACCGGGCAGTGGAGCGAGGACGCGCATGACAGCTATGCCAAGGACCTGAAGAAATTCCTGGCAAAGAACCCGGGTGCCAGCGAAAAGGACTTCACCTTCGCCCCGGAAAGCTGGCTGTTCACCTCGGCCAACGTCGGCGACGGCACGGTCCGTGGCGTGGAATTCGACCTGTCCACCCCGCTGACCGCACTGGGCCTGCCCAATACCGGGTTGTTCCTCAACTACTCCTGGCTGGACAGCAAGGTCAGCGATTTCCGTGGCGAACGTCGCTTCAACGACCAGGCGCGCAGCGTCTACAACATCGGCTTCATCCACGACATCCCGTCGCTGGCGGCCAGCTTCGGCGCCACCTTCCGCAGCCAGGGCGATGCCTACAGCCGCATCCTGGCCGAGGAAGTGACGGTGAAGTACGGCGACGACCTGGAGATGTTCGTGGAGAAGCGTTTCGGCCGGAACCTGTCCGTGCGCCTGAGCGCGGCCAACCTGCTGGATGCGTCCAAGGACGAGTTCTTCCACAAGTTCGACAACCTGGACGACCAGCTCGGCCGCAAGTACGACGAGTACGAGCTGGAGACCGAACAGGCCGGCCCCAGCTACCAGCTGGTGATGCGCTGGGCGTTCTGAGCATCCCGGACACGGGGAAAAGCCGGCCTCGCGCCGGCTTTTCTTTGTGGAAACGCCGGCTTGTAGTGCAGACTTCCCGCACTTCTCCCCTGCCCGGCCCGCCATGAAGATCGTCGAAGTCCGCCACCCCCTCGTCCAGCACAAGATCGGCCTGATGCGCCAGGCCTCGCTCAGCACCAAGGAATTCCGCGAGCTGACCGACGAACTGGGCAGCCTGCTCGCCTACGAGGCCACCACCGACCTGGAAACCGAGCCGTGCACGATGCAGGGCTGGGCCGGCCCGGTCACCGTGCAGCGCATCGCCGGCGCCAAGATCACCCTGGTGCCGATCCTGCGCGCCGGGCTGGGCATGCTCAACGGCGTGCTGTCGCTGATCCCGGCCGCACGCGTCAGCGTGGTCGGCCTGCAGCGCGACGAGGAAACCCTGCAGCCGGTCCCCTACTTCGAGCGCCTGACCGGCCGCCTGGAAGAGCGCGACGCGCTGATCCTGGACCCGATGCTGGCCACCGGCGGCACCCTGATCGCCACCATCGACATGCTCAAGCGTGCCGGCGCGCGCCGCATCAAGGGCATCTTCCTGGTTGCCGCCCCCGAGGGCCTGCGCGCGGTCGAGGCGGCGCACCCGGACGTGGAGATCTACACCGCGGCCATCGACGAGCGCCTGAACGAAAAGGGCTACATCCTGCCCGGGCTGGGCGATGCCGGCGACCGCATCTTCGGCACCCGCCTGCATTAAAAAAACTACATCGCGGCTTCACGGCGGCTTGTACCCGCGCAGGCGGATGCTTGCGCCCGTCATCCACCCCGGAGCCGCGCCATGTACCGTCCCGTCCTGCTTGCCTGCCTGCTGTTGGCCGCCACCGCGTCGTTGTCGGCCACTGCCGGCACGCCCACCCCGCAACAACAGCGCATGGCCGAATGCTCGGCCAGGAACAAGGGCCTCAAGGGCGATGCCTACAAGGACGCCCAGCGCACCTGCCTCAGCGGCCATCCCGCCGCCACGGCCGCGACCACCCCGCAGCAGCGCATGACCCGATGCAACGCCGACGCCGCGACCCGGCACCTGAGCGGCGATGCCCGCAAGACGTTCATGAGCAACTGCCTGCGCAGCCACTGATGGCCGCCGGGCCACGCAGCGGAGCGCACGCGACCCGCGCCATGGCGACAACCGGCCGGGTCAGCGGCGCAGCCCGCGTTCGCCCGCCGGCGGCGCTGCATCCAGCCACTGCCGCGCCGGCTCATCGCCCAGCAGCCGCGATTGCAGGAATGCGGTCCCCAGCTGCCGGGCACGCTCGAACAGCGCTTCCGGCTCCCCGCCGATCAGGTTGTGGCCACCGCCGGGGAGCACCACCGCACGCCGGTCGCCGGCCGGCGCGGTCTGCACCGGATACAGATGGTCGGCCGGGTCGGTGACGAAGCCCGGCACCCGGTCCTCGTCGCCGGTCACCAGCAACAGCGGCACCGCCAGCGATGCATAGGAATCCGGCCCGATCAGTCCGGCGATGCGGCCGGGCGAGGAATAGCCCAGCACCGCCACCACCGTGGGATCGCGCAGCGGCCCGAGCTCGGCCAGGGCACCCCCCAATACCGCCGAGATCAGCGTGCCCAGGCTGTGCCCGGCCGCGGCCACCGGCACATCCGGCCAATGCGCATGGGCGTAGGCGCTGGTCGCGCGCATGTCGGCCAGGCGCTCGCCGAACCCCTGCTGCAGCGAGAACGCTTCGCGCCCCGGGTACCTGAGCGAATCGACATGCAGCGGCGCCAGCACCACGAAACCGGCGTCGGCCCAGGACTGCAGCAGGCGCTCGTAGCGCTCCGGCCAGGCACCATGCCCGCTGGAGAACAACACCACGCCGCGTACCTGCGCCGGCTCCCAGATCGCCAGCGTAGTGGCACGCCCGGGCGATACCTGCAGCGGCTGCGTGGCACTGGGGGCGGCGACGGCGTGCTGGGCCACGCCCAGCATGGCCAGCACCAGCGCGAGCATGCCACCAAAGACATGGCGCGTGCCCATGGCGCGCACCCGCCCATGCCGGCCGTCGGCCGGCCGCCGTGGAAGACGACTGTCCTGCTGCTGTTTCATGCTCGATCCCGTGTTGGAAGACGGGACCAGTCTGGGCAACGCGGCCGCACGCGGCACGGGCCGGCGGTCACCCGTGCGCGGTGCCGGAAGTCACTTTTTCAGGCCGCCAGCGAACGCGCGCGGAGTTCGGCGACCTCGTGGGCGACGCCGAAACGGCCCTTGTCGTCGCGGGTCACCCGGGCCATCGCACACTGCGGGTCGTGGGTGAAGAACAGGTGCACGTTGCGGGCCAGCTTGTCCTCGAGGAAGGCGCGCTTCTCGTCGATCAGCAGTTCCGCGTTGCGGTCGTAGCCCATGGTGATCGGCACGTGCACCCACGAGCGGCCCGGGATCAGGTCGGCGCAGAACACCAGGCCGCCATGCGGCTGGCCGCCGATACGCTCCGGGCCGACGATCTCGGCCAGCATCAGGCCCGGCGTATGCCCGTCGCTGAAGCTGAAACGCACCGACTCGCCCAGCGCCTGCGAATGCGCGCCGGAGACGATTTCCAGGCGTCCGCTGGCCTCCAGCAGCCCCGGCAGTTCCGGGATGAAACTGGCGCGGTCGCGCGGATGCGGATGCCGCGCCCGCTCCCAGTGCGTGGCGCCGACCACGAAGGTCGCGTTGGGAAACAGCAGTTCCGGCCCGCGCCCTTCCGACCAGGGCGCCAGCAGTCCACCGGCGTGATCGAAGTGCAGGTGGCTGAGCACCACCACATCGATGTCCTCGTGCTCGAAGCCGGCTTCGCGCAGCGAATCGATCAGGACATGGCGCGACTCCTGCACGCCGTAGCGTTCGCGCAGCTTCGGCTCGAAGAACGCGCCGATGCCGGTCTCGAACAGCACCGTCTTGCCGCCCAGCGGGCTGGCCAGCAACGCGCGGCAGGCCAGCTCGATGCGGTTCAGGTCATCGGCCGGCGACCATTTTTCCCACACGGCCTTGGGCGCGTTGCCGAACATCGCCCCACCGTCCAGCTTCTGGCTGTTGCCACGGATCGACCATAGTTTCATATGAAAAATTCTACCGCCGTTGCGTTAAATATTCGCAAGCCGGCGACGGTCCTGGCAGCGCCCCCGGGGCGCCTCCCGGGGACCATGGGCGCGGCTGCCGGGACGGCACTCAGCGATACACCGGATGCGCCCGGCACAGCGCCACGACCTGCCCGCGGATGCGCGCGGCGACCTGTGCATGCGCGCCCTCGCCCAGCGCATCGAGCACGTCGCACAGCCAACCGGCCAGCTGCGTGCACTCGGCCACGCCAAAGCCGCGGGTGGTCACCGCCGGGGTGCCGATGCGCAGGCCCGAGGTCACCCACGGCGGGCGCGCATCGCCCGGAACCGAGTTCTTGTTGGTGGTGATGCCGGCATCGTCCAGCGCCGCATCGGCCTGGGTTCCGGTATACGGGCGGTCGCGCAGGTCGATCAGCATCAGGTGGTTGTCGGTACCGCCGGACACGACCCGGTAGCCGCGCCGCTGGATCGCCGCGGCCATCGCCCGCGCATTGGCCAGTACCTGTCGCTGGTAGGCCCTGAACTCCGGCCGCAGGGCCTCCTTGAAGGCCACCGCCTTGGCCGCGATCACATGCATCAGCGGGCCGCCCTGCACCCCGGGGAACACCGCCGAGTCGAGCTTCCTGTAGAAATCGGCGCCCTGCCCGCTGGCCAGGATCAGGCCGCCACGCGGGCCGCGCAGGGTCTTGTGCGTGGTGCTGGTGACCACGTGCGCATGCGGCAGCGGGTCCGGGTACTCCCCGGCCGCGACCAGCCCGGCCACGTGCGCCATGTCCACCCAGAACAACGCGCCGACACGGTCGGCGATGGCCCGCATGCGCGCCCAGTCCTTGTGCCGCGAGTAGGCCGAAAAGCCGCCGATCAGCAGCCGCGGCCGCGTCTCCAGCGCGATGCGCTCCATCGCGTCGTAGTCGACCAGCCCGGTTTCCGGATCGAGCCCATAGGGCACGATCCGGTAGTGCCGGCCGGAGAAGTTGGACGGGTTGCCGTGGGTCAGGTGCCCACCCTGGGCCAGGTTCATGCCCATCACCGTGTCGCCCGGATCGGCCAGGGCCAGGAACACGGCGGCATTGGCCTGGGCGCCGGCATGCGGCTGCACGTTGGCGTAGTCGCAGCCGAACAGCTGCCTGGCGCGTTCGATCGCCAGGCGTTCGGCCACGTCCACGTTGCCGCAGCCGCTGTAGTAGCGGCGACCGGGATAGCCCTCGGCGTACTTGTTGGTGAACACCGAATCCTGCACCGCGCGCACACGCGGGCTGGCGTAGTTCTCCGATGCGATCAGTTCGACATGGTCCTCCTGACGGCACTCCTCGGCGTGGATGGCCGCGGCCAGTTCGGGATCGAAATCGGCAAGGCGCGACGATGGTTCATGCATGGGGGCGGCTCCTGGGCTTGGATCGGGACCGGACCGGCAGGTCCGGCGTGGCGTGGGAAAGCGGCCGGCTCATGGACCGGCGGCCGGCCAGTAATGGCTGTCGGGGGTGTCGCGCGCGCCGAAGATGGCCTGGCCGACGCGCACCACGGTGGCGCCCTCCTCGATGGCGATCTCGAAATCGCCGGACATGCCCATCGACAGCTCGTCCAGGCCGATGCCGTCCGGCGCCTGCTGGCGCAGGCGGTCGCGCAGTTCGCGCAGGCGCACGAAGCAGGCGCGCACCCGCGCGGCATCGTCGGAGAACAGCGCCAGGGTCATCAGCCCGCGCACCCGCAGGCACGGGAACCGGGGCAGTCCGGCGATGAAGCCGGGCACGTCGGCCGGCGCCAGCCCGTACTTGCTGTCCTCGCCGGAGGTGTTGACCTGCACGAACACGTCCAGCTGGCGGCCTTCCAGCTGCAGGCGGCGGTCCAGGGTTTCGGCCAGGCGCAGGCTGTCCAGCGCCTGGAACTCGCTGGCGAAGCGTGCCACCAGCTTGGCCTTGTTGGTCTGCAGGTGGCCGATCACCGACCAGTGCAGGTCGGCCAGGTCCTGCATCGCCTCCCACTTGTGGTGTGCTTCCTGCACCTTGTTCTCGCCCAGCAGGCGGCACCCCGCGGCGTAGGCCAGGCGCAGGCTGGCTTCGGGCTTGGTCTTGCTCACCGGCAGCAGGCGTACCCCGGCCGGGTCGCGGCCGGCGCGGTGGCAGGCCGCGGTGATGCGCGCCTGCACTGCCGCCAGGTTGCGGCGGAAATCGTCGACCACGAGCGCCTGCGGGTAGCGGCCGTGGCGTTCGTGCGAAGTAAGGGGGGCCGGGATCATGGACGGCTTGCTCCCGTGTCGGCCAGCGCCGGCTGCCTGCCAGCCGGCAGCCGGCCGTTGAGCAGCAGGTGCGCCAGCAACCCGATCACCAGCCCCCAGAACGCGCCACCGATGCCGAACAGGGTGATGTTGGCGGCCGCGGCCAGGAAGGTGATCAGTGCCGCCTCGCGGGTGCGCGCATCGGCCACCGCCGCGGCCAGGCTGCCGCCCAGGGTGCCCAGCAGGGCCAGCCCCGCCAGCGTGGTGATGAAGGTCGCCGGCAACGCCATGAACAGCGCCGCCAGCGTCACCCCGAACATGCCCACGAGCAGGTAGAACACGCCGGCGGCGACACCGGCGATCCAGCGCCTGGACGGATCCTCGTGCGCCTCGCGCCCGGTGCATATCGCCGCCGTGATCGCGGCGATGTTGATGGCATGCGAGCCAAACGGAGCCATCAGCAGCGAACCGAGCCCGGTGGTGGTGACGATGGGATCGGCGCGGGTCCGGAAGCCATCGTTGCGCAGCACCAGCATGCCCGGCATGTACTGCCCGGTCAGGGTGATCAGGAACAGTGGCAACGCGACGCCCAGCAGCGCATTGAAAGTGAACACCGGCATGGTGAACACCGGCGTGGCCAGGCGCAGTTCCAGCCCACCCAGGTCGATGCGTCCCTGCGCCAGCAGCAGGCCCAGCCCCGCCAGCAGGATGCCGACCACCGCATAGCGCACGCTCACGCGCTTGAGCACCACGTAGGCCAGGATCAGCACCGCGGCCAGCAGCGGGTCGACGTCCAGTCCCGCGAACGCCTTGATCCCGAACTGCAGCAGGATGCCCGCCAGCAGGCCGCCGGCGACCGCCGGTGGCACCCGCCGGATCACCCGTTCGAACCGGCCCGACAGGCCCAGCATGACGAAGCCCGCGGCCGAGAGCAGGAAGGCTCCCACCGCTTCGGCCCAGGGCGTGGTCGCCAGCGCGGTGACCAGGAACGCGGCGGCCGGCGTCGACCAGGCAGTGATGATCGGCTCACGGTAGCGCCAGCTCAGCAGCAGCCCGGTCAGGCCCACGCCGATGGAGACCGACCCTACCCACGAGGCGGTCAGCTGCGGCCCGAGGCCGGCGACCTTGGCGGCCTGGAACACCAGGATGAAGGTGCCGCCGTAGTTGACGATGACCGAGACCAGCCCGGCCATGACCGGGTGCGGCAGGTCGCGCAGGCGAAGTGCGGGAACGGCGGGGGATGGCATGGGTGGACGGTGGCTCCAGGCGGTTGACGGGGCGGACCCGGGGCTGTTTTATAGCCGCGCAATGGACTGATTTACCCATCCACTTTTTCATCAGGATACCGACCAATTGTTCCGCCACGCCCAGCTTGAATCGGTCAAGGCCTGGGTCGCCGACCCGGCGCATGCCGCGCTGCCGCTGCACGCACGGGTCCAGCGCGCCCTGCGCCAGCTGATCCTCGACGGCGCGATCGACGTGGGCCGGCCCTTGCCGGCATCGCGCGCGCTGGCCCGTTCGCTGGCGGTCTCCCGCGACACCGTCGAGGCCGCCTATGGCCAGTTGCATGCCGAAGGCTTCATCGAGCGGCGCGTGGGCAGCGGCAGCTTCGTGTCGGAGCGCGTGCGGCGGCGCCGCACCGCGGCGCGCCGGGCCGGCCCGGCACCGCTGGCCGCCGCCCTGAGCCGGCGCGGCGCGGCGTTGTTCCGGGACGGTGGCGTGCGCGACTTCCTGGCCCCGCGCGCCTTCGCCCCCGGCCTGCCCGAGACCCGCCAGTTCCCGCTGCAGACCTGGGAACGCCTGCAACGGCAGGTGCTCAGGGAGCATGGCAGCGCCGCCCTGCTGCACAGCCCGCCACAGGGCATGGAAGCGTTGCGCCAGGCCATCGCCGACTACGTCAATCTCGAACGCGGCGCCCGCGCCACGCCCGGACGCGTGCTGGTGCTGACCAGTTCGCAACAGGCACTGGCCCTGTGCGCCAGCGTGCTGCTCGATGCCGGCGACCGCATCTTCATCGAGGACCCGGCCTACCACGGCGCGCGGCGCGCGTTCGAGGCCGCCGGCCTGGAATGCGTACCGGTGCCGGTGGACGCCGATGGCATGCGCGTGCAGCAGCTGCACGAGGCGGCACCTGCGCGCGCGGTGTTCCTGACCCCGTCGCACCAGTTCCCGACCGGAGCCACGCTGGCGCTGGACCGGCGCCTGGCCGTGATCGAATGGGCGCGGCGGCACGGCGCCTGGATCATCGAGGACGACTACGACAGCGAGTTCCACTACGCCGGCAAACCCACCGCCTGCGTGCAGGGCCTGGACCCCCACGAGCGTACGATCTACATCGGCACGTTCACCAAATCGCTGTTCCCCGGCCTGCGCATCGGCTACATGCTGCTGCCGCCGGCACTGGTGGAACCGATGACCGTGGCGCGCACGCTGCTGGACGGGCATAGCGCACCGGTTCCGTAGCTGACCCTGGCCCGCTTCATCGAAGGCGGCCATTTCGGCGCGCACGTGCGCGCCATGCGCCAGCTCTATGGCGAGCGCCGCGACCTGCTGGCGCGGCTGGTCGGCCGCCATCTCGGCAGCTACCTGCAGCCGCGCGTGCCGGCCGGCGGCATGCAGATGCCCTGCCTCCTCACCCGTGCCATCCCCGAAGCCAGGGCGGTGGATGCGGCCCGCCGCGCCAGCATCGACCTGCTGGGGCTGGGCGGGCTATACGCGGGGGAAGCAGACCAGAGCGGCTTCCTGATGGGGTTTGCCGCGCACGCGCCGGATGAACTGGAAGCCGCGGTACGCACGCTGGCCGGGGTGTTGCGCGGCCTCGAACGCTGAGCGCGGACGGCGGGCCTGCAACGCGAAACCCCGCCTCGCGGCGGGGTCTCATGCCAGCTTCGGCGTGCGTTGGGGGACTCAGTCGCCCTTGCCCGTCCTGCGCACTTCGGCGCTGCCGACCGGGTTGCGCGGATCGCTGCCGCAGCTGAGGGTGTTGCTGCGCCGGTTCCATTCCACCGTCTGCAGGTTGCCCCACACGTGGCTGGAGCCGCGCCCGCCGTCGGCGCTGTCGCCGGGCAGGTCGACCTTGTGGCCCATGGCCTGCAGCTGGCGCGCCACTTCCGGGGTGAACGCGCCGCTCTCGGCCGAGATCTCGTCCGGCAGCCACTGGTGGTGGTAGCGCGGCAGCGCCGCGACCTGCTGCGCATCCAGCCCGGCGTCGTAGCCGAGGATGCCCAGCAGCACCATGGTGATGATGCGGCTGCCGCCCGGGGTGCCGATCACGATCACCTTCTCGTCGTTCTCCATGAAGGTCGGCGTCATCGAGCTGAGCATGCGCTTGCCCGGCTTCGGTGCGTTGGCCTCGTAGCCCATCACGCCGAAGGCGTTGGGCGTACCCGGCTTGAGCGCGAAGTCGTCCATCTCGTTGTTGAGCAGCACGCCGGTGCCGGCCGGGATGAAGCCCGAGCCGTACAGCAGGTTCACCGTCTGGGTGCCGCCGACACGATTGCCTTCGCCGTCGATGATCGAGAAGTGGGTGGTCTCGTCGTCCTCCAGCGGCGTCGGGTTGCCCGACAGCAGGTCGCTCGGGGTGGCCTTGTCCTGGTGGATGGTCGCGCGCAGCCCCTGCGCGTAGTCGCGGCTGGTCAGCACCTTCTGCGGGATCTGCACGAAGTCCGGATCGCCGAGGAAGAAGGTACGGTCGCGGTAGGCCCGGCGCATCGCTTCCACCACCAGGTGGGTGCGGTGGGCGTCGTCCAGCCTGGCCAGGTCCCAGCCTTCCAGGATCTGCAGCATCGACGCCAGCGCGATGCCGCCGGAGGACGGCGGCGGCGCGGTGGTGATCTTCCAGCCGCGGTAGTCGAACACGATCGGCTCGCGTGCCTTCACCGTGTAGCCGGCCAGCTCGGCGGCGGTCCACTGGCCGCCGGCCTTCTTCACCCCGGCCAGCAGCTTCTGCGCGGTCTGCCCGCGGTAGAAGCCGTCAAAGCCCTTGTCCGCCAGCAGCCGCAGGGTATGGGCCAGTTCCGGCTGCTTGAAGATGTCGCCCTCGGCGATGGGACGGCCGTTGCGCAGGTACACCTCGCGGGTGCCGGGATAGCGCTCCATCACCTCGCGCCGCGCGGCATAGCCGCGTGCCATGCGCGCATACACCGGGAAGCCGTCGGTGGCCACGCGGATGGCCGGTGCCAGCGACTCGGACAACGGCAGCCGGCCGTGTTCGCGTGCGACCTGCACCAGCAGCGCCGGCAGCCCGGGGATGCCGGCCGACCACGGCCCGTTGACCGAGCGGTCGCGGTCCAGGTCGCCGTTGCCATCCAGGAAACGCTCCGGCGTGGCCGACGCCGGCGAGGTCTCGCGCGCGTCGAGCATCACGTCCTTGCCGGTGCGCGCGTCGTGCAGCATGAACAACCCGCCACCGCCCAGGCCGGAACTGATCGGCTCGACCACGGCCAGCGTCGACGACACCGCCACCGCGGCATCGAACGCGTTGCCGCCCTTGGCCAGGATCTCCATGCCGGCCTTGGTCGCCAGTTCGTGGCCGCTGGCGATCGCCGCGCCGTCGGGGTGCGTGGCCAGCGCCTGCGGCGCGGTCTGCGCCGCCCATGCCGCCGGTGCCAGCACCAGCGCGAACAACAGGAAGGAGCGCGCGAAATGTTTCATGCCGAGGGAGTCTCCGGTTCGTACAGTTCGGGGTGGTCGCGCTGCAGCGCGTACAGCTTGGCCAGCAACTGGTCGTGGGTCTCGGGAATGTCCGGATCCGGGTCGATGCACTCGACCGGGCACACCACCACGCACTGCGGCTCGTCGAAATGGCCGACGCATTCGGTGCAACGGGCCGGATCGATCACGTAGATCGTCTCGCCCATCGAGATGGCCTTGTTCGGGCAGGCAGGCTCGCAGACGTCGCAGTTGACGCAGAGCTCATTGATTTTCAGAGACATGGAACGGCTCCATGCCCGCGCCTGCCGACGCCAGGCCGGGGGCGCTTGGCGCCACCGGCTCCATGCGGCCCGTTGCCGGGCCGGCAGTGGCCGGGCATGCGCGAGGCACGCCCGGCCGGACACGGGTCACTTGGCTTCAACGAAGATGTAATCGGCGCCGGTCGGCTGCACGATGGTCTGCACGCGGGCGTTGTCGGCGGCATCGCCGATGTACACCACGCGCACGCCCTTCATGGAATCGGCCTGCACGTCCTTGAACGCGGTCTCGATCAGGTCGGCCATCTTCGACGAGGCCGACGAACCGAAGGCCAGCATGTTGCCCGGCGACACGCCACGGCCGATGGCGGCGGTGGCGCTTTCGACCTGGCGCTCGTACTTGGCGGCGAACTCCGGGTCCGACTCCGGCACCAGGTAGTACAGGAACGGGTTGTTGGTGATGTTGCCCATGTTCTGCACGGCCACGGCCTGCAGGTACTTGCGCCAGCCGGCGTCGTCGTCCTTGGCCGGGGCCACCAGCGCCTGCTGCGCCTCGGCGGCCGGAGCGGCCTCTTCCTTCTTGCAGGCGGTGAAGCCCAGCACCAGCGAAGCGGCCAGCATCACGCGCATCGTGTTCTTCATGGATCGTCTCCCTCTATTTGGATTCGTTGCAGCTGTTGGGATGGGTCAGGCGCCCACGCGGGATTCGCGTGCCTTGCGCAGCGCTTCCAGCACCGTGGCCGGCACGAAGCCGGACACATCGCCTCCGAGCCGGGCGATTTCGCGCACCAGCGAGGAAGAAATGAAGCTGTGCTGTTCGGATGGGGTCAGGAACAGGGTCTCGACCTCCGGGATCAGGTGGCGGTTCATGCTCGCCATCTGGAACTCGTACTCGAAATCGGACACCGCGCGCAGGCCGCGCAGCAGTACCCCGGCATGCATCGAGCGCACGAAGTGCGCCAGCAGGGTGTCGAAACCCACCACCTCGACGTTGTCATGCCGGGCCAGCGCCTCGCGCGCCAGTTCCACGCGCAGCGCCAGCGGCAGCGTCGGCCCCTTGGACGGACTCTGCGCCACGCCGACCACGATCTTCTCGAACAGCGGCGCGGCCCGGTGCACCAGGTCGATGTGACCGTTGGTGATCGGGTCGAACGTGCCTGGATAGACGGCGATGCGCGGGTTGGACTGGGTCATGCGGACGGAGTCGCGTTCAGGTCGTCGTGAAGTGTAGCAGCGGCGCGAACGTACAGGGCATAACCGACGTCGCGGGTGCCGCCCTCGCGGTGCAGGCGCCAGCCTGCAGGCACCTGCGGCACGGCGTCCGCGGGCGCCTCCACGTACAGCCACGCGTCCGCGGCCAGGTGCCGCGGCAGCCGCTCGAACACCTGCGGCCACAGGCCGGCGGCGAACGGCGGGTCGATGAACACGATGTCGGCCTGCATCGGCGCGGCGGTCTGCAACCAGTGCAGCGCGTCGGCGGCGGCGACCTGCACCTGGCCGGCGGCACCGAGCCGCTCGACCACGCCGCGCAATCCCGCGGCCAGCGCCGGATCGCGTTCGACCAGCTGCGCCGAGGCAGCGCCGCGCGACACCGCCTCCAGCCCCAGCGCGCCGCTGCCGGCGAACAGATCCAGCACCCGCGCACCGGGCAGCCTGGGCATCAGCCAGTTGAACAGGGTCTCGCGCACGCGGTCGCTGGTCGGGCGCAGGCCCTCCAGCGACGGCACCTGCAGCCGCGTATTGCGCCAGCGGCCACCGATGATGCGCACCTGCCCTTCCCCGCCATGCGCGGGACGCCGGGAAGCCGGGGCGTGGAATCGTGGTGGACGGGGCATGCGGCAGGCGACGGGAACGGGCCCGCATGATAAGCCGAATCGGCCGCCTGGCCCGGTCGCACGCCCGCCCGAAGCGCCCATCGATCTTGAAATCCGCCATCCGGCCCACATCCGTGAGGCCATCGGCCGCCAACGCGCGGCCAGGCAACCATGGAGCGAACCCGACGATGACCGCCGAAGCCCACAAGGAAACCCGCGGTTTCCAGACCGAGGTGAAGCAGCTGCTGCACCTGATGATCCACTCGCTGTACTCGAACAAGGAAATCTTCCTGCGCGAGCTGGTCTCCAATGCCGCCGATGCCGCCGACAAGCTGCGTTTCGAGGCGTTGACCCGGCCGGAACTGCTGGAAGGCGACGGCGCGCTGCGCATCCGCATCGAGGCCGACCCGGCCGCGCGCACGCTGACCATCGACGACAACGGCATCGGCCTGAGCCGCGACGAGGCCGTCGCGCACCTGGGCACCATCGCCAAGTCGGGCACCGCCGATTTCCTGAAGAACCTGTCCGGCGACCAGAAGAAGGACGCCAACCTGATCGGCCAGTTCGGCGTGGGCTTCTATTCGGCCTTCATCGTCGCCGACCAGGTCGACGTCTACAGCCGCCGCGCCGGGCTGCCGGCCAGCGAGGGCGTGCACTGGTCCTCGCGCGGCGAAGGCGAGTTCGAGGTCGCCACCATCGACAAGCCCGAACGCGGTACCCGCATCGTGCTGCACCTCAAGGACGGCGAGGAAGGCTTCGCCGATGGCTGGAAGCTGCGCAGCCTGGTCAAGAAATACTCCGACCACATCGGCCTGCCGATCGAAATGCGCCGGGAAGCGCAGGACGAGGAGCAGCCGGCGGCGCCGGAGTGGGAGGCGGTCAACAAGGCCAACGCGCTGTGGACCCGGCCCCGGTCGGAGATCAGCGACGCCGAGTACCAGGAGTTCTACAAGCACATCGCCCACGATTTCACCGACCCGCTGGCGTGGAGCCACAACAAGGTCGAGGGCAAGCTGGAATACACCTCGCTGCTGTACACGCCCGGCCGCGCGCCGTTCGACCTGTACCACCGCGACGCCGCCAAGGGCCTGAAGCTCTATGTGCAGCGCGTTTTCATCATGGACCAGGCCGAGCAGTTCCTGCCGCTGTACCTGCGCTTCATCAAGGGCGTGGTCGACTCCAGCGACCTGCCGCTGAACGTCTCCCGCGAGATCCTGCAGTCCGGGCCGGTGATCGACTCGATGAAGTCGGCGCTGACCAGGCGCGCGCTGGACATGCTGGAAAAGCTGGCCAAGGACGCG
Source organism: Stenotrophomonas acidaminiphila (assembly GCF_001431595.1). Taxonomy (GTDB): domain Bacteria; phylum Pseudomonadota; class Gammaproteobacteria; order Xanthomonadales; family Xanthomonadaceae; genus Stenotrophomonas; species Stenotrophomonas acidaminiphila. The sequence goes on along the minus strand of NZ_LDJO01000027.1, from coordinate 11,645 downwards.
CCCGCCGACTACCAGCGCTTCTGGAAGGAATTCGGCCAGGTGCTCAAGGAAGGCCCCGCCGAGGACTTCAACAACCGCGAGAAGATCGCCGGGCTGCTGCGCTTCGCCTCGACCCACGGCAGCGACGGCGCGCAGGACGTGGCGCTGGCCGACTACGTGGGCCGCATGGTCCAGGGCCAGGACAAGATCTACTACCTCACCGGCGAGAGCTACCTGCAGGTCAAGGACAGCCCGCACCTGGAGGTGTTCCGCAAGAAGGGCATCGAGGTGTTGCTGATGACCGACCGCGTCGACGAGTGGCTGATGAACTACCTGCACGAGTTCGACGGCAAGTCGTTCGTGGACGTGGCCCGCGGCGACCTGGACCTGGGCACGCTGGATTCGGAGGAAGAGAAGAAGGCGCAGGAAGAGACCGCCAAGGCCAAGGAAGGGCTGGCCGCGCGGATCAAGACCGCGCTGGGCGAGGACGTGGCCGAAGTGCGCGTGTCCCACCGCCTGACCGATTCGCCGGCGATCCTGGCCATCGGCGAGCAGGACCTGGGCCTGCAGATGCGGCAGATCCTGGAGGCCAGCGGCCAGAAGGTGCCGGAGAGCAGGCCGGTGTTCGAGTTCAACCCGGCGCATCCGCTGATCGAGAAGCTCGATGCCGAGCCCGACATGGACCGCTTCAACGACCTGGCGCGGGTGCTGTTCGACCAGGCGGCGCTGGCCGCCGGCGACGGCCTCAAGGATCCGGCAGGCTACGTGCGCCGGCTCAACAAGCTGTTGCTGGAACTGTCGGCCTGAGTCCAGAGCCCCCCTTGCGCGCGAGGGGGGGCAGCCGGCCCACGCTGGCCCTGCGCTGCGCCGGGCCTCCCCGGGTGCGGTAGTCAGGCGAATGCGTCGAACAGCGTCCCCAGCATTTCGCTGTTGCGCCGGATCACCACCGCGTTGGCGGCAAAGGCCACCTCGTAGGTCCGTGCCGCCAACAGGTCGGCGACCATGTCCGGCGCGCCCTCGCCGCTGGTGACCTGCGCGCTGGCGCCGCCACCGGCGATGGTCTGCACCGCCAGCACCTGCCGCGGCCCCACCGGCTGCACCGGCTGCACGGCGATGTTCTGCGCGGCCACGCGCACGCCCATCACGGCCACGCGCATGCCGGAGGCGGCAATCGAGGGAATCGCGTTCATGCCTTGTCATCGGCCGGCCAGGCGCCGACTTTAGCCCGTTTCACGCTTCTGTGGACCGGCCGGCGCCAGCGCCGGTGGTAGCATGTTCACCTGCCCCGGTTTTTCTCTTCCATGCTCAGTTTTTTCCGTCGCAAGAAACCCCAGGATGCGCCTGCGGTCGGCAAGCCCCCGCAGTTCAGCGCCGAGGAACTGGCCTCGGCCATCCCCGTGCCCGCCGAACCGCCGGTTCCGGCTGCGGACATCGCCGATGCGGCTCCCGCCAGCGACCCCGGAGCGGCGCCCGGATCCGACGCGCCAGCGCCTGCCGCCGTGGTACCCGCGCCAGCCGCGGACATCGCCGTACCGGTCCAGGCACCGGCGGCGATGGATACGGCCGATGCCGCCCTGATCCCCGCCAATGCCGCCCCGGCCGCCGCGGCGGGCAAACCCGGCTGGCGTGACCGCCTGCGCAACAGCGCCTTCGCCCGCAGTTTCGGCGGCCTGTTCTCGCGCAACCCGCGGCTGGACGACGACCTGCTGGACGAGATCGAGACCGCGCTGCTGACCGCCGACGTCGGCGTCCCGGCCACTACCGCGCTGGTCGAGGACCTGCGCAAGCGCATGAAGTCGCGCGAATTCACCGACGCCAATGCCCTGCTCGCCGCGCTTCGCGCCGACCTGATCGCGCTGCTGCAGCCCGTCGCCAGGCCGCTGGTCATCGACCGCGACGCCAGGCCGTTCGTGATCCTCACCGTCGGCGTCAACGGTGTCGGCAAGACCACCACCATCGGCAAGCTGGCCAAGCGTTTCAAGGACGAGGGCCACAGCCTGATGCTGGCCGCCGGCGACACCTTCCGTGCCGCCGCGGTGGCGCAGCTGCAGGTGTGGGGCGAACGCAACGGCGTGGCGGTGATCGCCCAGGGCCAGAACGCCGACGCGGCCTCGGTGGCGTTCGACGCGCTGCAGGCCGGCAAGGCCCGCGGCACCAGCGTGCTGATCGCCGACACCGCCGGCCGCCTGCACACCCAGGCCGGGCTGATGAACGAGCTGAGCAAGATCCGCCGCGTACTGGGCAAGATCGACGCCACCGCGCCGCATGAAGTGCTGATGGTGATCGACGGCACCACCGGCCAGAACGCGCTGAACCAGCTGCGCCAGTTCCACGCCGCCGCCGGCGTCACCGGCCTGGTGGTGACCAAGCTCGACGGCACCGCCAAGGGCGGCGTGGTGTTCGCGCTGGCCCGTGAGTTCGGCATTCCGATCCGCTTCGCCGGCATCGGCGAGCGCCCGGAAGACCTGCGCGTGTTCGATCCGGAAGCCTTCGTCGATGCGCTGCTGCCGGAGGCGCTGGGCAGCTGATGGCGCACGCAGGCGTGGCGTCCGGCATCGCGGCGGGCGCCACCGAGGCCACTCCCGGCGCAGGTACAGATGCTCGCATGAGCCGGTCCGCCGATGCTTTTTCCTCGCGCCTGCTCGACTGGTTCGACCGCCATGGCCGCCATGACCTGCCCTGGCAGCATCCGCGCACGCCCTACCGGGTGTGGCTGTCGGAGATCATGCTGCAGCAGACCCAGGTGGCCACGGTCATCCCGTACTTCCAGCGCTTCGTGCAATCGTTCCCGGCCCTGCCCGACCTCGCGGCGGCCGACGACGACGCGGTGATGGCGCACTGGGCCGGGCTGGGCTACTACGCCCGTGCCCGCAACCTGCTCGCCGCGGCCAGGCGCTGCGTGGAGCTGCATGGTGGCGACCTGCCGCGCGATCCGGAGGCACTGCTGGCACTGCCCGGCATCGGCCGCAGCACTGCCGGTGCCATCCTCGGCCAGGCCTGGAACGACCCGTTCCCGATCCTCGACGGCAACGTCAAGCGCGTGCTGACCCGCTACCACGGCATCGCCGGCTACCCGGGACTGCCCGCCGTCGAAAGGCAGTTGTGGGCGCTGGCCCAGGACCATGTCGAACACGTGCCGGCCGGCCGCATGGCCGACTACACCCAGGCGCAGATGGACTTCGGCGCCACCCTGTGCACCCGCGCCAACCCGGCTTGCATCCTGTGCCCGCTGCGCGACAGCTGCGCGGCGCACGCGCAGGCCAGGGTGGATTCGCTGCCCACGCCCAGGCCGGGCAAGGTGTTGCCCGAGCGCGAGGCGCGCGCCCTGCTGCTCGAGGACCACCAGGGCCGCATCCTGCTGTGCAGGCGGCCGCCCACCGGCATCTGGGCCTCGTTGTGGACGCTGCCGCAGGCCGATACCGATGCCGGGCTGCGCGCCTGGTTCGACAGCAACATCGACGGCGACTACGACGCCGCGGGCGAACTGCCGCTGATCGTCCACACCTTCAGCCACTACCGGCTGCACCTGCAGCCGCTGCACCTGCGCAAGGTCGCCCTGCGCGCACGGGTGGGCGACAATGGCGACCTGCGCTGGGTCGCCCGCGCCGACCTGCCCGCGCTGGGCCTGCCGGCACCGATCCGCAAGCTGCTCGACCGCCACTGAGGCGGCCCGCTCCACCGACAGGAACACCGCATGCCACGCTCCGTCTTCTGCCAGTACGAACAACGCGAAACCGAAGGCCTGGACTTCGTGCCCTACCCCGGCGAACTGGGCCAGCGCATCTTCGCCGGCGTCGGCAAGCAGGCCTGGGCGGCGTGGCTGGCGCACCAGACCATGCTGATCAACGAGAACCGGCTGTCGCCGCGCGACCCGAAGCACCGCGCGTTCCTGGAGCAGGAACTGGTCAAGTTCCTGTTCGGCGGCGGCGCCGACAAGCCGGCCGGCTACGTCGCGCCCGACGCCCCCTGAGTCCCCGTGGGGGGGCCGTTTCCAGCCCCCTTGCCAGTTGCCTGGCCGGGTCAGTTGCCGCTCTGGTCCTCGGCGCGCGCCTCGATCCTGGCCTCGCGCAGTTCCTTCTCGGAGGCGCGCAGCGCCTTCACGTCCAGCGGCTGGATGGTGTCGATCCGGCATGGCACGCGCATCATGTTCGGGCCGCCACCGCGCACGATCACGCGGTCGAACTTGGCCGATACCCGGCCCATCATGTTGGTCACGCTGATCGCCGGGGCATAGGACAGGTCCATGCACGGGCCGCTCAGGTTCAACAGCCAGGCTTCATTGGGCTTGGTCCATACCGCCAGCGCGCTGTCGCCGAGTTCGGTCCAGCCGTTGAGGGATCCGAAGTACTGGAAATCCTTGACCGGTGCGCCGGCATGGGCGCGATACAGCTGCAGCCGTTCGCTGCTGGACAGCTTGCCGGTGGTGGCGCAGCCAGCCAGCGCCGCGACGGCAAATAGGGCGATTGCCAGACGTTTCATGACGCACCTCCTGCTCGGGAATACTTCCCCCATCTTGCACCGCGCCATGTGACACGCAAGCAATGGGCGCGGCCCTGTTCAGCCGGCGTCCGGATGGGGCCCGCCCGGCACCCGGGCGGACGTTCAGACCTCGCTGGACGCCAGCGGGTGCAGCCGCGCCTGGCGCAGCTCCAGCACCCGGTCCAGGCGCCGGGCCAGGCCGCGGTCGTGGGTGACCAGGACCAGGCTGGTGCGCTGCGCGCGGTTCAATTCCAGCATCAGTTCGAACACGGTGGCCGCGGTCTTGTCGTCGAGGTTGCCGGTGGGCTCGTCGCCGAGCACGCAGCCGGGGCGGTTCACCAGGGCCCGCGCCACCGCCGCGCGCTGGCGCTCGCCCCCGGACAGTTCGCCCGGCTTGTGCTCCAGCCGATGGCCTAGCCCGACCGACTCCAGCAGCGCCCGCGCCCGCTGCTCGGCATCGGCCACGCCGCTGCCGCCGAGCATGACCGGCATCATCACGTTCTCCAGCGCGGTGAACTCCGGCAACAGGTGGTGGAACTGGTAGACGAAGCCCAGCGAGGTGTTGCGCAGGCGCCCGCGCTGCGCATCGGACAGTGCCGACATGCGCTGGCCGGCTACGTACACCTCGCCGGCGGTCGGCACGTCGAGCCCGCCCAACAGGTGCAACAGGGTGCTCTTGCCGGCACCGGACGCACCGACGATGGCCACCGTTTCGCCCGGTGCCACGTCCAGTTCGAGGCCGTCGAACACCGGCGTGTGCATGCGCCCTTCGGCGTAGGTCTTGGCCAGCCCTTCGGCGCGTATCACCGATTGCATGCTCGCGTTCTCACTCATAGCGCAGCGCCTCCGCCGGCTGGGTGCGCGCCGCGCGCCAGGCCGGGTACAGCGTTGCCAGGAAACTCATAAGCAGCGCCACCGCGGTGATCACCACGATGTCGCCGGTCTGCATGTCGGTCGGCAGGCCGGTGATGTAGTACACGTCTTCCGGCAGCAGCTTGATGTCGAAGGTCGACTCGATCAGGCCGAGGATGCGCTCCAGGTTGAGGGTCAGGGTGATGCCGCCGATCACGCCCGCCACCGTGCCCATCAGCCCGATCAGGCTGCCCTGCACCATGAACACCTGCATCACCCCGCGCGGGGTCAGCCCCAGCGTGCGCAGGATGGCGATGTCGGCCTGCTTGTCGGTGACCAGCATCACCTGCGAGGACACCAGGTTGAATGCGCCCATGGCCACGATCAGCGACAGCAGGATGCCCATCACCGTCTTTTCCATGCGCAGCGAGTGGTAGAGGTTGGCATTCTCCTGGGTCCAGTCGCTGACCCGGTAAACGCCCTCCAGGTTCAGCGCCAGGTCGCGCGCCACGGTGTAGGCCTGGTCCATGTCGTGCAGCTTCAGGCGCACGCCGGTCACCCCGTCCACCCGCAGCACCCGCTCCAGGTCCCGCATGTTGACGAAGGCCACGCCGCGGTCGATCTCGTTGGAACCGGCCTCGAAGATGCCACTGACCTTGAAGCGCTTGGTCCGCGCCATCGCGCCGACCGGGGTGCCCTGGATCTCGGCCAGCGTCGCCACCACGCTGTCGCCCACGTCCACGCCCAGCCACAACGCCAGTTCCTTGCCGAGCAGGATGTTGAACTCGCCCGGCTGCAGGCTGTCCAGCGAGCCCTTCTGCATCTTCTCGCCCAGCACCGACACCTTCGGCTCAAGCGCCGGATCGACGCCCTGCACGATCGCACCCTGCACCCGCGGGCCGGCCAGCATGCCCTGGATCTCGATGTAGGGCGCGGCACCGGCCACGCGCGCATCGCGCATCGCCACGTCCACCGCATGCTGCCAGTCGCTCATCGGTGCGCCATCGGCACTGACGGTGGCGTGCGCGGACATCTGCAGCAGGCGGTCGCGGATTTCCTTCTGGAAACCGCTCATCACCGCCAGCGTGGTGATCAGCACGGTGACCCCGAGCGCGATGCCCAGGATCGAGGCCATGGAGATGAAGGAAATGAAGCCGTTGCGGCGCTTGGCCCGCAGGTAGCGCAATCCGATTGCGACGGGTAAGGGTCTGAACATGCGCGTGTGCCGATGGAGTGGCGCCATGTTGCCATCCCCGCCGGCTAACGGGAAACGGCGTGGGCACGCACGGCCAGTCGCAGTTCACGTCGCCGCGCGCGTGGCAGCGTATCGGGCCAGAACAGCAGCTGCCCGCGCCGCCCGTCACCGCGCCAGCGCAGCACCAGCAGCGGGCCGCGCTCCAGCAGTTCCAGCGCCTGGATCGCGCTGCCGTCCACATCGGCCGCGGCCGGTGGCGGCGGCACCCGCAGCCGTCGTGCCGGCTGGCGCAGTCCGCGTCGTGCCTGGGCCAGCCCCCGGCCCGCGGCCAGCACCGCCGCAGGCCATGCGACGGTGCGCGGCAACCCGCAGTTCACCAGCGCGACGGCGGCCAGCAGGCCCAGCAGGCACATCGCGCCGGCCTGCCAGCGCGAGGGCCGCCACTCACAGCGGAAGGGTGCGGATGTACTCCAGCAGGGTCGCCTGCTGCGCATCGGGACAAGCCTCGTAGCCCATGGACCAGCGCCACAGCTTGTCGTCTTCGGTTTCCAGCAGCTGCAGGAAAACAGCGCGTTCGGCTGTCGGTGCCTGCCCCCATCGCTGGTCGAGATAGCGCCCGAACAGCTGGTCAAGTTCGCGCATGCCGCGCCGGCAGCGCCAGCGCAGCTTCTTCAGTTCGATGTCGTCTTCAGGGCTCATCGCTCACCTGCCGATGCCACGGGCGGGCCGTGGCGTAAACGAAGACGGCACCGGCCCGAGGGACCGGTGCCGCCATGGCCGCGATGCGCGGGGCATCGCGCGGGCCGGCGCATCAGGCGCGGCGCGCCATCATCAACTTCTTGATCTCGGCGATCGCCAGTGCCGGGTTCAACCCCTTCGGGCAGGTCCGGGCGCAGTTCATGATGGTGTGGCAGCGGTACAGCTTGAACGGATCCTCCAGATCGTCCAGGCGCGCACCGGTGTCCTCGTCGCGCGAGTCGATGATCCAGCGGTAGGCCTGCAGCAGGATCGCCGGGCCCAGGTAGCGTTCGCCGTTCCACCAGTAGCTCGGGCAGCTGGTCGAGCAGCAGGCGCACAGGATGCACTCGTACAGGCCGTCGAGCTTCTTGCGGTCTTCCGGCGACTGCAGGCGCTCGCGGTCCGACGGCGCCGGGGTCTGGGTGCGGATCCACGGCTTGATCGACGCGTACTGCGCGTAGAAGTGGGTCAGGTCCGGCACCAGGTCCTTGACCACGTCCATGTGCGGCAGCGGGTAGATCGGCACCTCGGCCTTGGTGCAGTCGGAGATGGCGCGGGTGCAGGCCAGCGTGTTGGTGCCGTCGATGTTCATCGCGCACGAACCGCAGATGCCCTCGCGGCAGGACCGGCGGAAGGTCAGGGTCGGGTCGATCTCGTTCTTGATCTTGATCAGCGCGTCCAGGACCATCGGGCCGCACGCGTCGAGGTCGACCTCGTAGGTGTCGGTACGCGGGTTCTGGTCGTCGTCCGGACTCCAGCGGTAGATCTTGAAGGTGCGCACGTTCTTGCCGCCGCTCTTGGCGGGGAAGTGCTTGCCCTGGGCGACCCGGGAGTTCTTCGGGAGTGCAAATTCAGCCATGTTCGTAGGTTCCCCGGATCAGTAGACGCGCGGCTTCGGCGGCACGACGGCAACGTCGTCGGTGAGCGTGTACATGTGCACCGGACGGTAGTCGAAGCTGCACTTGCCCTTCTCGTCGACGGTGACCAGCGTGTGCTTCATCCAGTTGGCGTCGTCGCGCTCCGGATAGTCCTCGTGCGCATGCGCGCCGCGGCTTTCCTTGCGCTGCTCGGCCGAGTTGATGGTGGCCACGGCGTTGAGCAGCAGGTTGTTGAGCTCGTAGGTCTCGATCAGGTCCGAGTTCCAGACCAGCGAGCGGTCGGAGACCTTGACGTCCTGGAACGAATCGAACACTTCGGCCATCTTGGTGCAGCCCTCGGCCAGCGTCTTGCTGGTGCGGAACACCGCGGCGTCGGCCTGCATCGTGCGCTGCATGCGGTCGCGGATCACGGCGGTCGGGGTGTCGCCATTGGCATGGCGCAGCTTGTCCAGCAGGCCCAGCGCCTTGTCGCAGGCGTCCGAACCCAGGGTCTTGTGCGGCGCGCCCGGCTTGATGGTCTCGGCGCAGCGGTTGGCCACAGCGCGGCCGAACACCACCAGGTCGAGCAGCGAGTTGGAGCCCAGGCGGTTGGCGCCATGCACCGACACGCAGGCCGCCTCGCCGATGGCGTACAGGCCCGGCACCACCGCATCGGGGTTGTCGCCGACCTTGCGCACCACTTCGCCGTGGTAGTTGGTCGGGATGCCGCCCATGTTGTAGTGCACGGTCGGGATCACCGGGATCGGCTGCTTGTGCACGTCGACGCCGGCGAAGATGCGCGCGCTCTCGGCGATGCCCGGCAGCTTCTCGTCGATCACGCCCGGGCCCAGGTGGGTCAGGTCGAGCAGGATGTGGTCCTTGTGCTCGCCGACGCCGCGGCCTTCGCGGATCTCGATGGTCATCGAACGGCTGACCACGTCGCGCGAGGCCAGGTCCTTGTAATGCGGTGCGTAGCGCTCCATGAAGCGCTCGCCGCTGCTGTTGCGCAGGATACCGCCTTCGCCGCGCACGCCTTCGGTGATCAGGCAGCCGGCGCCGTAGATGCCGGTCGGGTGGAACTGCACGAATTCCATGTCCTGCAGCGGCAGCCCGGCACGGGCCACGAGGCCGCCGCCGTCACCGGTACAGGTGTGCGCCGAGGTGGCGCTGAAATAGGCACGGCCGTAGCCGCCGGTGGCCAGCACCACGCCATGGGCGCGGAACAGGTGCAGGGTACCCTCGGCCATGTCCAGCGCCAGCACGCCGCGGCACACGCCCTCTTCGTCGAAGATCAGGTCGAGCGCGAAGTACTCGATCATGAAGCGCGCGTTGTGCGCCAGCGACTGCTGGTACAGGGTGTGCAGCATGGCGTGGCCGGTACGGTCGGCGGCGGCGCAGGTGCGCTGCGCGGACGGGCCCTCGCCGTACTTGGTGGTCATGCCGCCGAACGGACGCTGGTAGATCTTGCCGTCCTCGGTGCGGCTGAACGGAACGCCGTAGTGTTCCAGCTCGATGATCGCCGGGATCGCCTCGCGCACCATGTATTCGATGGCGTCCTGGTCGCCCAGCCAGTCCGAACCCTTGATGGTGTCGTAGAAGTGGTAGCGCCAGTCGTCCTCGCCCATGTTGCCCAGCGCGGCGGAAATGCCGCCCTGCGCCGCAACGGTGTGCGAGCGGGTCGGGAAGACCTTGGTGATGCACACGGTCTGCAGGCCCTTCTGGGCCAGGCCGAAGGTCGCGCGCAGGCCGGCGCCGCCGGCGCCGACGACCACCATGTCGACCTTGTGTTCAGTGATGTTGTAAGCGGACATGTATCAGTTCCCAAGCGCGACGCGGGCGACCGCGAAGATGCTGACGATCGCGCCGAGCACGGCGACGAACTTGACCGAGGTCTGCAGGGCCAGGGCCAGCAGCGAATTGTGGATGTAGTCTTCGAGCACGACCTGCAGGCCGAGCTGCGCGTGCCAGAACATGGCCACCAGGAAGCCGACCAGGGCGATCGCGTTCCACGGCTTGGCCACGGCGGTGACGGCGGTGACGTAGTCGGCGCCGATCAGGCTCAGCACGAAGCACAGGAACCACAGGGTCAGCGCCACCAGCGCGGTGGCGGTCAGGCGCTGGTGGATGAAGTGCACGGTGCCGGACTTGGCGCTGCCGAGGCCACGCGCATTCTTCAGCGGGGTGCGGAAATTGTTCATGCGGCGCCTCCGAAGCAGACGTAGGCCCAGACCAGCGCGGTGATGACCAGCGAGCCGATCACCGACAGCCAGCTGCTGCGGATGAAGGTCGGCTTGCTGTAGCCGATGGCGAAGTCCTGGACGATGTGGCGGATGCCATTGCACAGGTGATAGGCGAAGCACCAGGTCCAGCCGAACAGGATCACCTTCCCGTACCAGGCGCTGGCATGGGTGGTGAAGCAGTTCCAGGACTCGGGGCCCATCATCAGGGCGAGCAGGCCGCCGGCAATGATCAGGGCTCCGACGGACAGAACGATGCCGGTGGCTCGATGCAGGATCGAGGTGGCCATCTGGATCTGCCAGCGATACACCTGCAGGTGCGGAGAAAGGGGGCGGGGTCTGTTCGCCATTCGCTGACTCGTTATCTCGGCTGGGCGGCGGGTTGCCGCGTTGGCTGACGCTGCTCAGAAATCGATGCAGCGACCGTTTTTCTCCCAATCGCCGTAACGCACCGGATCAAGTCCGCCGCGTCCGCCGATTTCCTGCGGTACCGCTCCGGCATCGGGAAGCGGCTGCTTCTCCGGTTCCGGCGGGGCTGGGGTTCCGTCCTCGGGAGTGGGGGTTGTTTGGCCTATCATGGTCGGTCTCGCAACGCACAAATTTTAGTCCCCGTTCACGTGTCTGACAACCTCGCCCCCTTCTTCAGCGGTTTGCGCGCACTGCGCCAGCCCCAGGTACTGGCCCTTTCCGGCACGGATGCGGTCGCCTTCGCCCAGGCCCAGTTCGCCAACGACGTGCCGTCGCTGGCCGACGGCCACTGGCAATGGAACGCCTGGCTGACCGCCAAGGGCCGCGTGCTGGCGGTGTTCCAGCTGCTGCGGCTGGATGCGGGGCAACTGCTGCTGGTCTGCCACGACGGCGGCATCGAGGCGATGGCCGACCAGCTGCGGCGCTTCGTATTCAGGCGCAAGGTCAACATCGCCCGCGCCGACGCCCTGGCCATCGAAGCAGCGCTCCAGCCGCCGTTGCGCGCCCAGGGCGCCGCGCTGGCCCACCTCGAAGGGGGCGTCATCGAGCTGGACGTGGGCACCGCGGCCTGCCCGCGCACCCTCCACCTGACCACGGCCGGCAGCGCCCCGCACGACGCCACCGCCGAGCTGGCCTGGCGCCAGTGGGACCTGCGCTTCGGGCTGCCACGGCTGGACGCCTCGCAGCAGGAGCAGTGGACGCCGCAGCAGCTGGGGCTGGACCGGCTTGCCGCCTACAGCGTGAAGAAGGGCTGTTACCCCGGCCAGGAAATCGTGGCGCGCACCCATTTCCTGGGCAAGGCCAAGCGTTCGCTGGTACTGCTGCATGGCGACGTCGCCA